>NZ_JBEXVQ010000051.1:0-68891 GCF_040629405.1 Lentzea sp. NPDC005914
CTCGGAAGCCACCCAACGACAAGCAACCATCAGCCACACCTCGTCGCTCCAGGCATCCAGAACATCCCGTCCTGAACATCAACAATCTTATGGAGCGATCATGAATCCCCTGACCGCCACCGCGGTGGGCAAGCGGTTCCGCACCCGCTGGGCGGTCCGCGACTGCGATTTCGCCATTCCCGAGGGCAAGGTCGTCGCCCTGGTCGGCCCGAACGGCGCGGGCAAGAGCACCCTGCTGCGCATGGCCGCGGGCCTCACCCACCCGTCGACCGGTGAGCTGAAGGTCTTCGGCGCCCCGGTGCGGGGCCGCATCCACCCGGACGTCTCGTTCCTGGCCCAGAACCGATCGCTCTACCGCGACCTCACGGTGCGCGAACTGGCGCGCGCCTGCGCGGCCATGAACGACCGGTGGTCCGCCGACCGGGTCCACGAGGTGCTCGGGCTGCTGGCCGGCGTGGACCAGGACATGAAGGTCGGCACGCTGTCCGCGGGTTCCCTGACCCAGGTGGCCATCGCGATGGCGCTGGGCCGGCTCCCCCGCCTGCTGCTCCTGGACGAACCGCTGGCCGACCTGGATCCGCTGGCCCGCGACGAGACGCTGCGGATCATCATGACCGAGGTCGCCGAGCGCGGCACCACGGTGGTGATGTCCTCGCACCTGCTCGGCGACCTGCGCGAGGTGTGCGACCACATCCTGCTGATCGACGACGGCCGTGTTCAGGTCGACGGCGACATCGAGGAAGTCCTCGCCCAGCACCGGATCCTGGTCGGCCCGGCCGCGGACGAGTCCGCTGTGGAGGGAACGCTGATCAGCGCGACCCGCACCGAGCGCCAGGCCACCCTGCTGCTCCGCGAGGCCAGGCCGGCGCCGAAGGGCTGGATCGGCACCGAACCTGACCTCGAAGCACTGGTCATGGGCTACCTGCGGGCATCGCGCGAACGGCGCTCAGCCCACCGCGGTCACACCTCCAGGTAGTCCAGGTTCGGACCGCCGTTCGCGGTCGTCGCGACTGCCCGGACCGTGTTCTCGCCCGCCTCCAGGTTCAGCGTCACGGTCACCGACTGCCAGGTCGTCCACGCGCCGGTGCCCGCGAACGCCTGCTCGTCGACCGCGAGCTGCCCGTTGACCGAGATGTCCAGCGGCCGGTTCACCGTCGTGCCGTTGGCGAACCGCAGCGTCACCTGCTTCGGTCCCGCCACGTCGCTGTTCACCTTGAACTCGACCGAGGAGCCCGCGACGTTGTCGTAGTTGACGAAGCCGGTGCCGGAGAACCCGGCGTGGTTCGACTCCACGACGCCCTGGGTGACGACACCGTTCTCCGCCTCGAACCGCGTCTCGGGCGTGGGCTCGCCACCGCCACCGCCGGCGTAGCCCGAGCCGAGCCACGCCTCGTCGATCCGCAGCTGCGCCTTGCCCTGCGTGGACGTCTTCTCGACCCGGATGTGCCGCGCGGTCGTGTTCGCGGGCAGGTCGATGAACTGCACACCGCGGTGGTTGGGCAGCGACCCGGACTTCACATTCGTCCAGTTGGAACCGTCGTTGGACGTGTAGACGTTGTAGTTCTTGATGCGCGCGGAGCCCGAGGCCGGGTAGGTCGTCGAGTCCTCGCGCTGGTTCAGCGCCACGTACGAGACCTTCTTGGCCGAGCCGAGGTCGAAGCGCAGCGACACCGTGCCCGCACCCGTTGCGTCCCAGTAGGTCTGGTAGTTGCCGTCCGCCGCTGCCGAGGCCGGGTGGCCGGAACCGGAAGCCGACGCGCTCATCGTGTACGACGACGGCGGGATGATCCCCTCACGCCCGGCCGTCTCGACCTTGAACACCGTGTCGTACTGGTCCCAGTTCGAGATGCCGCTGAGCGTGATCGTCCCGCCCGACTGCGTCCAGCTGACCGCCGCGCCGGTGCGCAGGTTGGTCACCTTGCTGACCTTGTAGCCGTTGTCGCGGACCTTCAGCGTGCTGCCGGACGGCTTGGTGATCACGTGGACGTAGTTCAGGTTCGGGTTCGCCTTCGACACCGTCGTGACGCCGTGCGCGCCGTCGTTGAAGAACCCGGGCTTGAGGCCGCCGTTGAGGTAGCCGCCACCGGATGTCCCGCCGATCGACTCCCAGATGTCACCCAGGTACGTGTTCGTGAAGTTGTTGAAGGTCGCCTGGTTCGACGGGAACTTGCCGTTGACCATCGCGGTCTCGGCCATCAACGCCTTGACGTCACTGCCGGCGTTGGTGATCAGCCGTCCGAGCGTCAGCTTGTAGTCGACCGTCGAGTTCGAGCCGGAGTACCACCACGCGCCACCGCTGGGCAGCTTGAAGCACGCCTCGATCAACCGCGGCGCCGCCGTGTAGACCGCCTGCGGGTAGTCGTAGCTCGGCGTCATGCCGGTCTTCTGCTCGTTGCTGATCGTGTCCATGATCGGCGTGTCCTCGTTGTTGTTGCTGAGGACCATGTCCGGGCGATCCTTCCGGATCCGCTCGTACAGACCGTTCTGCTCCCAGTAGGCGTTGTCGTTGTCGATCCAGAACCCGGCGAGCTTCGGGTAGCGCGCCATGACCTCGACGAAGTTGTCGTAGCTGAACTGCCCGAACCCGGGCCGCTCCTGCAGGTTGACCGTCTTGCCCTTGTACTTCGAGTACGCGGACGAGTCGAGCCACTCGTGCCCGCCCTCGTTGTGCCACTGGGGGTCGTCGGTCATGTAGTTGATGACCTTCACGCCCTCCTTGTCGGCGGCTTCGATCAGCTCACCGAGGAAGTCGCGCTTGGTCGAGCAGCTGCCGGGGATCGAGGACGGCCACGCGCGCGCGTAGCCGAGCCTGCTGTGGAACGACGCCAGCACCAGGTACTGCGCGTGCAGCTTCTTCGCCTCGTCCACCCAGTACTTGGCCGACCAGCCACCGTCGGTGACAGCGGACTCCCAGGCGCTGCAACTGGTGTAGCCCGGTGAAGTCCGCATCCCCCAGTGCAGGAACAGACCGGACGTGGAAGCACGCAACCAGTCCTGCCGCGGATGCAGCACCTCGGCCTGCGCCGGAGTGCTCACGCCTACAACGAGTAGAGCGGCGGTCATCAACACGCCGAGACGACGCAACGTTTTGCGCACGAGCCAGCCTCCTGGTGGACGCCTCCTGCGGCGGTAGGAAGACGTGCTCGGTGTTACCGCGCAAAGGTCTACGCCACTTAGCCGCTGAAGTTCAATAGGTCCTCGGAGGTATGACCGAGTTACACGACCAACTGAATCGAAAAAGGCTCCAAATGAGCCGATGTCTAACGGTCATCCCGCTTGAACAGCCGGCCTACGCCACGAAGGCAGAGTGCGAGCACCCACCCCACCAGGGTGAACCCGAGCGCGAACCACTTGGCCGGGCCGGGCGGCACCCAGAGCTGGCTGTGGTTCAGGCTCACGACCGGCAGGAGCAGGTCGATCGTGTACAGCCACGGGTCGAACCACTCTGGTTTCAGGTCGGCCCGCATCTTGGCGAAGTTGTCGGGGTCCCGGCTGAGGCAGCGGAAGATCCACCCGCCGGCGACCACGAGGAAGCCCAGCCACCACAGGATTCGCAGCGACCGGTACCCGCACCCCACGGTGGGGTTGAGCAACCACCACACCATCCGGTGCAGTCGGCCCGGGAACCCTTCCGAGCTGCAGATAGACCTGCGGCACATCGTTCAGCCGTGGGACGGATGGCCGTACAACCCGGCCCCGGCGATCTCCACCGACGTCAGGAACGCCACCGACGCGATGTAGGAAGCCTCGACCAGTTCCGCGGTGTGCGAGAAGTCCAGCGGCGTCACGGCCTGCACGGGCGGCCCCGGCAGGTACAGCACGGGCGCGTGCTGCGACGCCAGTTCGACCTCCAGCACGGCCTGGTTCCGCATGCCCAGCGTGGCCCAGAACAACAACGTCTCGGCCAGCGTCTCCGGCACCGTCGGCAGATGCCCCGGGAACGCACAATCCAGCACCACCAACGACTGAGCGCCCATCGCGAGCGCCTGCCGGATCGGCACGTTCGCCAGCACCCCGCCGTCGTAGAGCACCCGGTCGCCGATCCGCACCGGCGGATACACGCCGGGAATCGCCGCGCTGGCCAGGATCGCCGGGACAAGGTCCCCGGACGTGATGTTGACGGGCTCGCCCGTCACGCAGTCCACCGACACCGCGCCGAACGGCAGCGTCAGCGCGCCGAAGTCAGTGCACCCGTCCAGCCCCTCCGCCAGCACGTCGGCGAGCCCGGTGTTCGGGAACAGGTAGGTCTTGTTCGTCCGCAACGACCGGAGCTGCGCGATCGGCCCGCCGGGGAACACCCGCTGCCGGGTCATGCCCTCCCACATCACGGCCAGCCGCTCTGGAGCCTTCTCGGGGTCCAGCGCCAGCAGCGACCCGTTGACCGAGCCCACGGACGTGCCGACGACGAGATCGGGGCGCACGCCGTGTTCCTGCAACGCACGCAGCATGCCGACCTGCGACGCGCCGAGACTGCCTCCGCCGCCGAGGACGAAGGCGACCGGTCCGGGCAATGAGATCACGAGCAGAACGTACAAGAAGGCTCGAGCGACAGCACGCTGGCCGGGGCGTGCGCGGCCGAACCCGTGCAGCGCTGGAAGATCTCGGCAGCTTGCCCGTGTTCACCCAAAAAGGACCACGCCTCGGCCTGCGCCAACGCGTGCCCGGTGGCCAAAGCGATCTCCAAAGCCTCCTCCGCCCGCGACTGTCCCAGCACGGACAGCGTTGTCAGCGCACGGGCGTGGATCACCTGGAAACCGCGCGCCACAGCCAGTTCCAGAGCCAGGTACGCGTGCCGGGCGGCCTCCACGGGGTCGCCGGCGGCGAAGAGAGCACGAGCGAGCGACACCCTCGACCACGCCTCCTGGTAGGCGACCGAGCGGTCCACCGCCACGGAGACACCGCGGGTCAGCGAGGCGATCGCCACGTCGAACCGGCCCAGGTGGCGCTGCACGGTGCCGATGACGTCGAGCGCGCGCAGCAGGTAGTGCGTGTTCGCGGACGCGCGGACGGCCATGTCGTGCAACCGGGTCGCGACCGACAACGCCTGCGCGGACTGGCCCGTGTCCATCAGCAACAGGGATTCGTCGTGCAGCACGCACAGTTCCCAGTGCGGCACGCCCGCGGCGCTGGCAGCGGCCCGGCCGATCAGGTCGCGGGCCCGTGACACGTCGCCCAGGGCCAGCGCCACCTCGCCCGTCCAGCCGAGGGCGGGGACGTCGTCGGGCAGGAGCTTGATCGCCTTGTCGTAGTGCGCCATGGCCTCGTGCAGGTCGCCGGATGCCACGAACGCCGGGCCCACCGTGACCATCATCAGCGCGGTTTCCGACGCGCCGACCTGATGTCCGGTCGCCTCGCGGTAGACCTCCAACGCCTTCACCGGATAGCCCTGCACGACGTGACACGCGCCGAGGTTGTGCAACGCGCGGTGTGCTCCGACCAGGTCACCGGCCGAGCGGAACAGCTCCGCCGCGCGCGTGAAGTGCCCGACGGCGGTCCCGGCGTCCCACCCCATGACGGCGGTGCCGATCGCGGACTCCATCGTCGCCTGGCCGGCCAGGTCTCCCTCCTGCTTGGCGTGCCGCAGGGCCGCCGTCGCCACCGCCTGGGCGGTCTGGTGGTCGCTGCGCATCCAGAGGTAGCGCCGCAGCGCGTCGGCCATGTGCCAGCAGCCGCTGAACGCCAGCGTCACCATGCTGTCCCGCTCACTGTCCAACCAGGACAGTGCGGACTCGCGGTCGCCGAACGGCGGCACCTCGACCGTGCGCGACGGGCGTTCGGCGTGCAGCATCCGCGGCATCAGCACGTCCAGCGCGGCGTCGGCAGTGAGCACGTAGAAGTCGAACAACCGTTGCCGCGCCTCGGGATCATCGCCGAGACCACGAGCGTAGAGGTGCAGCAGGTCGTGCAACCGGTAGCGCCCGGCGGTGTGCGGCTCGATCAGGTTCGCGATCTCCAGCGCGGCAACGCAGGCCCTGGCCGACGCGAGCGGCTCCCCCAGCAGAGCGGCCGCCGCGTGCACGGTGAAGTCGGTGCGCGGCAACAATCCCAGCAGCCGGAACAACCGCGCGGGCCCAGGAGCCAGCTCGCGGTGGGAAAGAGCGAAGGCCGCCGACACCACGGCGCGCTGGTCGCCGCGGATCGCCAGCTTCGACAGCCGGTCGTCGCCTTCCAACGCCGCCACGGCATCGGCCACGCGGTCCCGGGACGCCGCCAGGTTCGCCGCCGCGACCCGCAACGCCAGCGGCAGGTGCCCGCACAACCGTGCCAGCGACTCCACCGCTTCGGGCTCGGCCGACGCCCGCGCCGGACCCAGCATCCGCCCGATCAGCGCGGCGGACTCCGACGGCGTCAGGACGTCGAGCTCCAGTCGATGCGCGTCGTCGACGGCCATCAGCCCGCGCAGGTCGTTGCGGCTGGTCACGACGACGACACAGCCAGGACTGCCGGGCAGCAACGGCCGCACCTGATCTTCGGAGACAGCGTTGTCGAGCAGCACGAGCATCCGCCGTTGGGCCAGCACCGACCGGTACAGCGCGGCCTGCTCCAGCTCGTCCCCCGGCACCTGCGAAACGCCCAACGATCGCAGAAACCCTGTCAGCGCCTCGGAAGACGTGATCGGCGGCGCGTCGTCGAACCCGCGCAGGTTCACGTAGAGCTGACCGTCCGGAAAGGACTCGCTGACCCGATGTGCCCAGTGCACGGCCAAAGCCGTCTTGCCCACGCCCGCCACACCCGCGATCGACGTGATCACCACGGTCGAACTGGACTCCAGCAACGCGTCCAGCGACTGCAGATGGTCCTCCCTGCCGGTGAACCGCACCAGGTCGGCGGGCAGCTGCCGGGGCACGACCTGCCCCGCCGGCACCACCCCCGCGTCCTGCGCCAGCACCGCGTCGTGCGCCTCGCGCAGCACCGGGCCGGGCTCCACCCCCAGCTCGTCGACGAGCCGCCGATGCGTGACCCGGTACAGCTCCAGCGCGTCGGCCTGCCGATCCGACCTGTACAGCGCGGTCATCAGCAACGCCACGAGACCTTCGCGGAACGGGTGCTCGGCCACCAGAGCCGTCAGCTCCGGCACCAGCTCGCGATGCCCGCCCAGCTCGAGTTCGAGAGAGCAGCACCGCTCGGTGACCGAGATCCGCCGTTCGTCGCACCGGTCGGCGTCGATCCGCAGCTCCGAGCTCGCCAGCCCGGCCAGCGCGGGCCCGCGCCACAGCTCCAGCGCCGACCGCAGCACCGGCGCCGCCTGCGAGGGTTCGAGAACGGCGGCCGACCGCACGCGATCTTCGAACGCGGCGACGTCCGTGCCGGCGACGACCCGGTAGGCCGTGCCGTCCGTGACGATCACCGAGGAACCGAGCAGCGCTCGCAGCGACGCGATCGACTTCTGCACCTGATGCCGGGCGGTGGAAGGAGGATCGACGTCCCACGCGACGGCCACCAGGTGGTCGAGAGCGACCAGCCGCCCGGACGCGAGCGCCAGCGCCGCCAGCACCTTCTGGTCCCGCGTGCTGCCGATCCGCACCCGCTCGCCGCTGCCCGCGAGAACCTCCAGAGGTCCGAGCAGCCGGATTTCCGTCACGGTCAGAAGATAACGACGGAATGCCCGCGACCGACCATCTGAGACAGTCAGGAGGCGCGAAACAGCAGTGGAATCGCCAATTCCTGTCTTGTTCTGGACCCGTGGAATCCGTTCAGCTTGCTCAGCACGGGTTCCGCCTGCCCCCGCACGACCACCGCCGAGTTTTTCATTGCCACGACAACATCTCCGATGCGGTCGAGCGCGAGCGGGCTGACCGGGCCGAACCAGCCGGCCTCCACGGCGTCCTCCTTCATCACCACGTCCGCGCGGTCGCCGAGGAACTCGCGCCACACCGCGAGCACCTCATCACTTTCGGTGTGCAGATAGCGCACGCGAGGATCTCCGGCGATCACCCGGACTCCCTGCCACAGCAGAGGTTCGGTGTCGAAGTCGATCCGGTCGTCCGCGGTGATCATTCCGTGGTCCGCGGTCACCACGAACAGGGAATCGGGCGGCATTCGCGCGGCGATGCGGGAAGCCAGCGCGTCCACGAATTCCAACTGCAGCAGCCACTCGTTGGAGCCCGCCCCGTAGATGTGGCCGATCATGTCGAGATCGCCGTGGTAGGCGTAGCAGAACGAGCGGTCCTGCTCGAGCGCCGCGACGGCACCGAGTGCGAGGTCGCCGAAGCCCGCCGCGCCCCGGAACCACGACCCGCGCAGCACGGCGCGCGTGAGCCCGCTGGTGCGTTGGGCGAGCGGCGCGACCGCGCTGACCGCCACCCCGGCCGCCGCGGCGCGTTCGAACAGCGTCGGATGCGGCTGGACGACCTCGGGCACGAGCAGCTTGCGCAGGTCGCCGTGGTCGTTCCCGGCCCGCGACCAGGTCAGCGCGTTGAGCACCTCGTCTCCGACCGCGAACGAGTAGCCGACGATGCCGTGCTCGCCCGCCAGCAGCCCGGTGCCGATCGAGGCCAGGCTCGTGGCGGTCGTCGACGGGAACCCGGCGTTGATCTCACGGCCGCCCAGACCCGCGAGGAACGGAGCGTGCTCGGCGTACTCGCGCAGCAGCTCGTGGCCCAGGCCGTCGACGAGCAGCAGCACGACACGCCGGGCGGACGGCAGGTCCAGGGTGTTGTCGGCGCCCGGAACGGCCAGGCCGGAGAGCAGTGACGGGACGACCTCGGCGATGGTCATGAGGCCACGGTGCCACGTCGAATCGGACAACGGGCAGAATGGCGCGCTGTGACAACGCTCATCCACCAGAAGATCGCTGACGAGCTCGGCGTGGCCAGCGGCCAGGTCAGCTCTGCTGTCGAACTGCTCGACGGTGGCGCGACCGTCCCGTTCGTCGCCCGCTACCGCAAGGAGGCGACCGGCGGTCTCGACGACGCGCAGCTGCGCACGCTCGAGGAGCGGCTCGGCTACCTGCGCGAGCTGGAGGAGCGCCGCGCGGCCGTCCTCAACTCGATCCGCGAGCAGGGCAAGCTGAACGACGCCCTCGAAGCCCAGATCCTCGCCGCCGACTCCAAGGCGCGGCTCGAGGACCTCTACCTGCCGTACAAGCAGAAGCGCCGCACGAAGGCCCAGATCGCGAAGGAGGCCGGTCTCGAACCGCTGGCCGACGCGCTGCTGGGCGACCCCGGGCTGAACCCGCAGGAAGAAGCCGCCAAGTTCGTCGACCCCGCCAAGGAGGTCGCGGACGCCGCGGCCGCACTGCAGGGCGCGCGGGCCATCCTCGTCGAGCGGTTCGGCGAGGACAGCGACCTGATCGGTGACCTGCGCGAACAGATGTGGACGCGCGGCCGGGTCGTCTCCAAGGTCCGCGAGGGCAAGGAGACCGAGGGCGCCAAGTTCGCGGACTACTTCGAGTTCGACGAGCCGTTCGCCAAGCTCCCGTCGCACCGCATCCTGGCGCTGTTCCGCGGCGAGAAGGAGGAGGTCCTCGACCTCGTCCTCGAGCCCGAGGAGCCTCGCGAAGAAGGCCCGTCCTCCTTCGAGGTGCGCATCGCGGCCCGGTTCGGCATCGACGACCGCGGCCGTCCCGGCGACAAGTGGCTCACCGACACCGTGCGCTGGGCCTGGCGGACCCGGATCCTCGTGCACCTGGGCATCGACCTGCGCGGACGCCTGCGCCAGTTCGCCGAGGACGAGGCCGTGAAGGTCTTCGCGTCGAACCTGCGCGACCTGCTGCTGGCCGCCCCGGCCGGCACGCGCGCCACGATGGGTCTCGACCCCGGCTACCGCACCGGTGTGAAGGTCGCGATCGTCGACGCCACCGGCAAGGTCGTCGCGCACGGCGTCATCCAGCCGCACGTGCCCGCGAACCGCTGGGACGAGTCGATCGCCAAGCTCGCGGCGTGGGCCAAGCAGCACAACGTCGACCTGATCGCGATCGGCAACGGCACGGCGTCGCGCGAGACCGACAAGCTGGCCGCCGACCTGATCAAGCGCCACCCGGAGCTCAACCTCACCAAGATCGTGGTGTCCGAGGCCGGTGCGTCGGTCTACTCGGCCTCCGCGTACGCCTCCTCGGAACTGCCGGGGCTCGACGTGTCGATCCGTGGCGCGGTGTCGATCGCCCGGCGGCTGCAGGACCCGCTGGCCGAGCTGGTGAAGATCGACCCGAAGTCCATCGGCGTCGGCCAGTACCAGCACGACCTGGCCGAGGCGAAGCTGTCGCGTTCTCTGGACGCGGTGGTCGAGGACTGTGTGAACGCGGTCGGCGTCGACCTGAACACGGCCTCGGTGCCGCTGCTGACCCGCGTCTCCGGCATCACGGCCGGTCTCGCGGAGAACATCGTGCTGCACCGCGACGCGAACGGGCCGTTCAGGACCCGCAAGTCGCTCATGGAGGTCGCGCGGCTCGGCCCGAAGGCGTTCGAGCAGTGCGCGGGCTTCCTCAAGATCCGCGGCGGTGACGAGCCGCTGGACGCCTCCTCCGTGCACCCCGAGGCGTACCCGGTGGTGCGCAAGATGCAGTCCGCGGCCGGCGCCGAGCTGATCGGCAACACCGCGGTGCTCACAAAGCTGCGGCCGGAACAGTTCGTCGACGAGCAGTTCGGTTTGCCCACCGTCACGGACATCCTCCGCGAGCTCGAGAAGCCCGGCCGCGATCCGCGGCCGGCGTTCAAGACCGCGACCTTCGCCGACGGCGTCGAGAAGATCGCCGACCTCAAGCCCGGCATGGTGCTGGAGGGCGTCGTGACGAACGTGGCCGCGTTCGGCGCGTTCGTGGACATCGGCGTGCACCAGGACGGTCTGGTGCACATCTCGGCCCTGTCCAACACCTACGTGAAGGACCCGCGCGACGTCGTGAAGTCCGGCGACGTGGTGCGGGTGAAGGTGCTGGAGGTCGACGAGGCCCGCAAGCGCATCGGCCTGACGCTGCGTCTGACCGACGAGCCGGGCAAGCCCGCTCCGAAGCAGCAGGGCGGCGGTGGCGGCGGTCGTGACCGGCGTCCGCAGCAGCGCGGTGGCGGGCAGCAGCGCGGCGGCCAGCAGCGCAGCACGCCTCCGGAGGCGAGCGGGTCCATGGCGGACGCGCTCCGCAAGGCCGGGTTCGGCAAGTAAGGCAACGAAAAGAGAGCCCCTCCCGGCGTCGGGAGGGGCTCTTTTTTTCTGGCTCTACTTGGCGCGAGTGCCCTTGGCCTTCACCAGCTCCGACTCGAACAGCTCCTCGACGGTCGTCAGACCACCGGGCGCCGACCTGTCGACCTTGGTGATGTACGACTGCGTGGACGACGGCCGCCCCACCAGCGAGTAGTGCAGCGTGCCGGTCAGCCCCTGGGTGTCCAGGCCGTTGGTGTCGTGGAACGCCCTGAGCACGCCATCGCGCGTGAGGTCGCCGTTCTTGCAGGCCTTCTCCACGACCGAGAGGAACACCTTCGCGACCGTGTACCCGTGGTCGACGTACAGCGCGGGCTTCTCGTTCGGGTAGTTCTTGTTGAACGCCGCCGCCACCTCGCGCGGACCCGCCTTGGTGCCCGTGAACGGCGCCACCGACGTCACCACGGAGACCTGCTTCTCCACGGCGGCGGCGACGGGCGAGTCCAGGAGCGCGGGGTCGTAGCCCACGACGTTGACCATGAACGGCACGTCCCACTTCATCGCCGCGGCGACACCCACGGCGGCGGCGGTCTGCGCGGGCGCGGTGCTCAGCACGATGGCCTTGGCGCCCTGGGCCTTCAACGAGGCGATCTGCTGCGACAGGTCGGCCGTAGTCTCACCGATCGGCTGCTTGGCGATGTTCATCTTCCACTGCTCGCCGACGAACGTGGAGCCTTCGAGCGCGTTGTCGCCGTAGCTGCCCTGGACGTACACGTGACCGACCGTGTCGCCCTCCTTGATGATCCCGCGCCGCTTGTAGAAGTCGAGTCCGTTGATGACGTCGAGGTCGTAGGTCGTGCCCACGATCATCATGTGCGGGTTGCCGAGCAGCGACGCGGCCCAGCTCGCGGGCGCGGTCAGCGTGCGGGTCTGCATGATGTCGGGCTCGATCGCCGCGGTCATCGGCGTGCCCGCGAGCTCCAGCAGACCCAGGACCTGCGGTTCCAGGTCGAAGTAGGCGTCGAGCGCCTTCTGGACGTCGTACGCGTGGTCCTTCAGCTTGAGGTCGACCCGGCGACCGCAGATGCCCCCGCGGTCGTTGACCTGCTTCAGGTACAGCTCGTAGCCCTTCAGGCGGGTCAGCGCGGACGCCTTGAACGGACCTGTCATGTCCGTGAGGATGCCGAGCGAGATCGTGTCGTCGGTAACGCCCGGCCCGGTCTTGACCTGGGCTTTCTCAGGTTCCCGAGCGCCACAGCCACCCGCTAGGACGGCGAGCGCTAAGGCGGCGGGCAGTACACGGCGGCGGAAGGGCATTCAGAGTCCTTGTCGAAAGATCAGAGCCGAACATACTAAGCGGTAGCTCAGTATTCGTTGAGCTGTCACATATTGCCTCTCTATGTGGTACGTGACACAGGATTGTTAGGTTCATGTGACTACCGCTCGACTACGCACTGTGCTAGCTCTTCGGCACCGAACGAAATGAGATACGGCGTTGGCCGTCACATTTCGGGTACCCGTGCGACATGGCTGATGACGTGATCACTTTGCTGCACCGGCAGCACGAGGACATCCGGATGCTGTTCGCCGAAGTCGAGGCCGCCGTCGGCGACGACGAACGCAAAAACGCATGGCATCGGCTCGTGCGCCTGCTTTCGGTCCATGAGACCGCGGAGGAGGAGATCGTCCACCCCGCTATCGCGCGGGTGAGCGGCGGCGAGCCCATCGTGGAGGCACGAGTCGCCGAGGAGCGGCGCGCCAAGGAGCTCCTCAGCACGATGATCGACATGGGGCCCGAGGCCGAAGGCTTCGACACGCTGCTCGTGCAGCTCCGTGACGACGTGCTCGCCCACGCGGACCACGAAGAACAGGCCGAGTTCCCACTGCTGCGCAAGGTGCACGACCAGGAACGGCTCGAACGGATGGCGCGTGCGGTGGAGGCCGCTGAGGCGATCGCGCCCACCCGCCCGCACCCCGGCGTCGAGAGCCCGATCGCGAACATGGCGCTCGGCCCGATCGTCGCCGTGGTGGACAAGGCGCGCGACGCGATCCGCAAGGTGCTCGGGTGACGATCGTGTTGACCGGCGGCACCGCGCTACGGCGTCACCTCGAGTTCGAGGACGTCGGTGTGGACATGCGCACGAGGCGTAGAGCGTTCGATGCGTTCAACCTCGCCGCCGAGCCGGTGCCGCCCGCGCCGATGATCGCGGAACGTCGGAACCGACCTCTCGTGAGGACCACACGAACGCACGAAGATCTGGAATGGTGGCCCGAACACGACGCGCGTGCTGTGCTGCGCGAGGTCGTCACGGCAATGGGGAGGCGCGCGTGAACGAGGTGGACGCGGTCGTCATCGGCTCGGGCCCAAACGGCTTGGTCGCGGCGGCTCTGCTGGCGGACGCGGGCTGGGACGTGCTGGTGCTGGAGCAGCGCGCCACCCCCGGCGGCGCCGTCACGTCCGCCGAGATCACGGCGCCTGGGTTCACGAACGACGTCTACAGCGCGTTCTACCCCCTCGGCCTCGGCTCGCCCGTCCTCGGCGCGTTGAACCTCGACGTGCAGTGGCAGCACGCACCGGCCGTGCTCGCCCATGTCCTGCCCGACGACCGCGTGGCGCTCCTCTCTCGTGAGATCGAAGCCACCGCGAAGTCCGTCGGCACGTTCGCGCACGCCGACGCCGACCGCTGGGAGTCCGAGTTCTCACGCTGGCAATCGGTGCGTGATGCCGTGCTCGAGTCGTTGCTGCGTCCGTTCCCACCGGTGCGTGGCGGTCTTTCTCTCTTGAAGGCCGCGGGCGTCGGCGAGGCCCTACGGCTGGCGCGCACCCTCACGCTGCCGGTGCGCCGTCTGGGCGAGGAGCTCTTCGAGGGCGAAGGCGCGCGCGTGTTGCTGGCGGGCAACGCGATGCACACGGACCTCGGACCGGACCAGGCCGGCAGTGCGGGTTTCGGCTGGCTGCTGGCCATGCTGGCGCAGGAGATCGGCAACCCGGTCCCCCGCGGCGGCGCGAAAGAACTGACGGCGTCCCTGGTGCGTCGCTTCGGCGGACGCATCGAGACGAACGCGCGTGTGACCTCTGTGCTCCATGCGCGCGGTGTCGCCGTAGGCGTGCGTCTGGCCGATGGTTCGGTCGTGCGCGCACGTCGAGCCGTCCTCGCCGACATCCCCGCACCTTCGCTGTACCTGGACCTGATCGGCGGCGACGCACTCCCGTCGCGGCTCGCGGAGGACTTGAAGCGGTTCCAGTGGGACGGCGACACGATCAAGGTCGACTGGGCGCTGTCGGGCCCGATCCCGTGGACCAACCCGGACAGCGCGCAGGCAGGGACGATCCACCTCGGCGGCGACGTCAACGGCCTGGCCACCGTGGCCCACGAGCTCGCGTGCGGCAAGGTGCCGCGCAACCCGTTCATGGTCATGGGCCAGATGACGACGACCGACCCGTCACGCTCACCCGCCGGCACCGAGGCGGCCTGGGCGTACACACACGTGCCGCTGAGCGGAGGCTGGACGCCGGACCGCCTGAAGCGCCGCGCCGACCGCATCGAGCTGATGATCGAGGAACGCGCGCCCGGCTTCCGCTCCCGGATCTTGCAGCGCTCGGTCCTCGGCCCGGCGGAGATCGGCTCGGTCAACGGCGGCACGTCGGCCATCCACCAGCAGCTGATCTTCCGGCCCGTGCCGGGTCTCGGCCGCGCGGACACCCCGTTCGACCGCCTCTACCTGGCGGGTTCGTCGGCGTGGCCGGGCGGCGGCGTGCACGGTGCGGCGGGAGCGAACGCGGCACGGGCGGCGCTCACGCGGTGGGGCGCGGCCGGCGAGGTCTACAAGACCCTGATCCAGGGGTTGCACAAGGCGATCTACTGACGGTTCAACCGGCGTGCTCGGCACGTCCGCGAGCCAACGCGTCCAGCCGCGCCAGCGATTCCTTGTTGCGTGGAATGAGCAGCACGTCCTGCACGAACTTCGGCAGCAACGTCGACGGGCCGCGCACGACCTGCTCGGCCATCCGCACCTCCGTGAGCGACGCCGACCGCGCCCGCAGGGTCAGCGCGATCCGCGCGGCCCCCACCGGCCAGAGCCGTGCGTCGAGTTCGAGAACGTGGAACGGCTTGCAGTGCACCACCTCGGTGGTGTCCTGGATGACCAGCGGCCACGGCCCCACGCTGTGGTGGATGCGCGTGCCGGGCTCGGGCCAGCCGGGGTCGACGTCGCGGATGTGCGACGCGCCCACCACCCATCCCACGTACGACCAGCCGTCGGCAAGCACTGCCCACACGGCCTCGAGGGGCGCTTCCACGTCCAGAGAAACCTCAGCCACGCACGGGAGGTACCCGCTGCGTCAGGAGGCAATCCGGCGCGTTCGGCGGCTTTCGGCCTTGCGCTGCAGGTGGCCGGCGGTGAGCTCCAGCTCGTAGGACCGAAGAGCCTGGTAGCGCGGCGAGATCCGGAGGGCGAACGTGCCGCTGAGCCGCTCGATCGCCGACGCAGCGCGATCGAGCCGCCTGCGGGCGGTGTCCAGGCCACCGGCTCGCAACATGCGCAGGCAGTTCTCGGCCTCGCAGTTGTACGAGCGGAGCATCAGCGCCGACCAGTCCTCGACGAGCCGCCGCCCGGTGGCGTCCGACCCGTTGTAGGTGACCTGCCCGCCGCCCTCGATCGCGGCACCGGTCTTGATCAGCGTCTTCATCTCGTCGTGGATCAGGTCGAGCTGCGCCTGGTGGTCCAGGCCCGCGTCGGTGCGGAAGACACCGGCCCGTTGGAAGGTCAGCTCCTCCTTCAACGGCTGCAGCTCGGCACGCGCGTTCTTGATCCGGTGGCGCAACGCCACCAGTTCGGCTCCGGCGCGGTCGACCTCTTCCAGCGCCTCTGTTTGCGCTGTTCGGGCGTCACCGATTCGAGCGAGCAGCTCCTGCAGGCCTTCCACGGCCCGCTCCAGCTCAGCGACCCGGCGGTTCTTGCGCCCGAACATGCTTACCTCCCCGAACAGCGACGAAAGGCCCACGACCGTTCCATCGCAAGGAGGTATCCACCGTTATCTATCGCGCTATGCACTCACTCCATCGAGTGAACCCACGAATCGGACGAACCCTTCGGGGTCCTCGCTCGTCGCCGACTGCTGCAAGATCACGCTGGTAGCGCCCGCCTCGGCCACCGAGGAGACGAGATCGGAGACGAACGCGCGGTCCCGCGAGTCCGTCTCCACGTAGACGACGATCGGGTGCTCGCGGCTCGCCCGCGTCTCGCGCACCCGAGCCAGATCGGCCGACGCGTCCAGGATGGTGCCGTCACCGACCTCACCGGCGAGATCCAGTGTCTTGGGGCCCAGTCCGCCCACGTAGATCGGCATCGGCGCGGCGGGCGGCCAGTCCAGTGCCACACCCGTCAGCGACACGTACTTGCCGGAGCAGGTCACCCGTTCGCCTGCCAGCAGTGCTTTCAGGGCGTCGGTGTACTCGCGCAACAGGGTCAGCGGCGACGGCACCCGCGCGCCGACCTGGCCCATCCACGACTGCAGCCCGTGCCCGACGCCGATCGTGACGCGGCCGGGGAACAACCGGTCCAGCGTCGCGGCCTCCATCGCGGTCAGCGCGACGTTGCGCAACGGCACCGGCAGCAGCCCGACGCCGACCTTCAGCCGTTGCGTCCACGCCAGAGCCGCTGACGCGCAGGCGATGCCGCTCTCCAGGAAGCAGTCCTCCCACAGCCACAACGAGTCCACACCGGACTCCTCGGCCGCGAGGACGACGGAACGCAGGTTCTCAGGAGGAAGCTGGGGCCGGTAGACAGCGCCGAGTGTGGTCACCCGTCCACTACTACCGGCCCCGGCCGTGGTTCAGCAACAGAGTCGGATCAGCCGGCGCTGTGGTACGTGATGTCCCAGTGGTTCGACTCGAAGTAGTAGATGTTGCCCGCGTTCGACTTCCACTTGTTGCCGCCGATGGACGTGAACCTGGTCTTGATGTAGTTGGTCACGCAGCTGGACAGCGAGATGTCCACCTTGTAGCCGTTCCAGTGCGAGTAGGTGCCCGACGCGTGACCGGTCTCGGTGCCACCGGAGATGTTCACCGCGCAGCCGGACGCGCTCTTGAACGTCTTGATGCCCGCGATGGTCGTCTGGTTGATCTGCTCGAACGACGTGCAGTTCGAGCGGTTGCGGTCGCTGCAGCCACCGCTGGACGACCAGGTGATGCCGGCCGCGCGCAGCTGCGCGGTCGCCTGCGCGTGGGTGTACTTGGCCGGCGCCGCCGAAGCGACGGACGCGCCGATGATCAGAGCCGCGAACATCGCGATCACAGCGGCGATCATGCGAACGAACATGCTCTCTCCTTATGCCCAAAGCAAGTGCGGCAGAAGCTAGGAAGGAGCGGTAAAGAGACGCCTAAATCGGTCTTTGGCCGATCTTTGGCGCTGTCGTGGACAGTCCCGGTCGTCATCAACCAGGGGATCGGAGCACCAACGATGCGCATTCGCCACGCCGTCGCGGCGACCGCACTTTCGCTCGGACTGCTGTCCGGCGTCACCGGCATCGCCCACGCGGCGCCCGAGGGCACCATCGGACAGGAAGAGGTCGCCGCCGCGGGTTACGGCGGTTCGATCAGCCGTACCGAGGTCATCAGCCGGGCGAAGAACTGGTGGGACCGCAAGGTTCCGTACAGCCAGTCCGCCTCCGCGTGGGACGTCAACCACGGCAAGCAGTACCGCACTGACTGCTCCGGCTTCGTGTCCATGGCGTGGAAGCTGACCTCCAGCCGCACCACGTCCACTTTGGACGGAGTTGCCACGAAGATCGCGTGGGGCAGCCTCAAGCCGGGCGACATGATCCTGCGCAACGGCCACGTGAAGCTGTTCGAGAAGTGGGCGAACACCGCCCACACCTCCGTCTGGATCTACGAGGAGGGCAGCACCGCGACCGACATGGACCACGAGACCGTGACGATCGCGACGCTGAAGGACGGCGGCTACGCGCCGTGGAAGTACAACAAGATCACGGGCTGACCAGTCCCCACTGAGCGCGCCAGCTGGGCACTTCCGTCATTTCACGGGTGCCCAGCCGCGTGAACAGCTCGGCGGCCTCACCCCAGCTGCGGTCCGCGCCTGGCACGTCCCCCCGACAGGCGTGGACCGCACCGAGGTCTCTGAGCGTGCGTGCCCGCCACAACGGCAGCCCCAAGTCGGACCACGCCGCCAGAGCCTCGGTCAGCACCACCAGCGCACCCGCGTGATCACCCGCCGCCAGCCGCCACTCCCCCAGCGTGCGGCGGACGAGCGCCTCGCCGAACCGGTCGCCGACGTCGCGGCAGCCGTGCATGGCGGTGGCGATCAGCGGTTCGGCGTGGTCGAGCGAACCCTTGCGGATCAACACCTTCGCCCACGCCTGGGCCGTGTAGCACCCGAGCAGCTCGTCACCGGTGCCCGCGACCATCTCGTGGGCGCGCACGATGTGCTCCTCGGCGAGGTCCAGCTCGCCTTTCGCGCGGTGCACGAGCCCCGTTCCGCGCGCTGCCAGTGCTTCGCCTCGCCGGCTCTTCGACGCGCGGTACGTGGTCTCCGCGAGCGCGAGGGTGGCCAGCGCTTCCTCGTCGTCGCCGAGTTCTCGTTTGATGGAGCCGATGCCGTAGAGCGCGTGAGCGACACCCTCCGGATCCTGCGATTCCAGCAGCTCGCGTGCCCTGCCGAGAGCCTCCAGCGCGCACGGGTACTCGCCGACGTCGCGGCACACCATGCCGATGCCGTTCATCGCGACGGCTTCGCCGCGCTTGTCGCCCAGGTTCACGAACAGCGTCTGCGCCGTGTCGAACCACGACCGCGCCTCGGCGAGGTTGTCCCGCTTGTAGTGCATCTGGCCGAGGCTGCAGCGCAGGACCGCTTCCAGGCGCAGGTCCCCGGTCTTCCACACGGCTTCCAGCGCCGCCGTGTGTGTTCGTTCCCAAGCCTCGTAACGGTTTCTGAGCCCGAACCAGGCGAACACCAGCACCTCGGCGAGCTGCGAGGCGATCTCCGCGAGGCCCAGCTCCGCGGCGCGCTCGACCAGCCTGGTCAGGAGTGATTCCTCGCGGGCGAACCACGCGTCCTTGTCCGTCGGGCGCGCTGCCGTGGTGACTATGCCCAGCGAGTCCTGCATGCGTGGCACGGCGAGGAAGAGCTGCTCGGTCAGTCCATCCACAGTGGACAGAGCGGCGACCAGGGCTCGTCTGACGACGTCTTCGCGTTCCTGTTGCGGGTCTTCGGCTTCCGCCAGCTCGCGGGCGTGCAGCCGCACCAGCTCGTGCATCCGGTACCGCGCGCTGCCGATGACGTCGAGCAGCCGCGCGTCGACGAGCTGGTCGAGCACGTCCTCGTCGAGCAGGTGCACCCAGAGGAAGCTCGGCACCTCGGGCAGCCCGAGGAACCCGAAGCTCCGATACGCCTTGCGGGCGTTCTCGTCGAGCGCGCGGTACGTCAGCTCCAGGCTCGACCGCACCGCCAGGTCGTCCGCGACCAGCTCGTCGAGCCGGCTGCGCTCGTCCGACAGCCTTCTGACCAGCTTCGACACCGGCCAGTGCGCCCGTCCGGCCAGCCGCGCCCCGGTGATCCGCACGGCGAGCGGCAGGTACCCGCACAGCCGCGCGACCTCGTCGGCCTGATCCGGTTCCGTGGCGACCCTGTCGTCGCCGAGGATCTTCTTGAGCAGCGTGACCGCTTCGTCGCTGCTCAGGACGTCGAGCGGGACGCGCCGCACGCCTTCCAGCCCGCACAACCGGCTGCGGCTCGTGATCAGCGTGAGGCAGCCGGGGCTTCCCGGCAGCAGCGGCCGGACCTGCGACACGCTCGTGACGCCGTCCAGCACGATCACCACGCGCCGCCCGCTGACCGTCGCCCGCCACAGCGCCGCGCGTTCCTCGGCCGACTCGGGAACCCGCTCGCTCGGCACGTCCATGGCGCGCAGCAACGAGTCCAGCGCCCCGGACGGCGAGTGCAGGTCCACGAACAGCTGCCCGTCCGGATACCGGTCCGCGAGCCGATGCGCCGCGTGCACCGCCAGCGCCGACTTGCCGACGCCCGCGGGCCCCTCGATCCACCAGACGCCGCCGTCGCTGTCGAGAAGCCTGCTCAGCTCCCTGTCGCGGCCGGTGAAGTCGCCGGCGTCGCGCGGCAGGTAGTTGCGCCTGCTGTCCCGCGCCCCTTCCAGCACGTCGCGGTAGAGCTGCTGCAGCTGCTCGCCCGGCTCGACGCCCAGTTCGTCGACCAGGATCTTGCGCGTCTCCCGGAACACCCGCATCGCGTCGGCCCGGCGCCCGGCCCTGGCGAGCGCGATCATGAGCTGACCTCTCAGCCGCTCGGCCAGCGGGTACTCGGTGACGAAGACGCCGAGCGGGTCGATGAGCTCCGAGTGCCGCCCCAGCGCGAGCTCGGCGTCGACCCACGCCTCGGCGGCGGCGAGCCGTTGCACGTCCAGCGTCTGCGCGAACACCACCGGCGTCCCGCGCCAGAGCTTGAGCGCGTCGTGCAGCGTCTCGGCCTTTTTCTTGAGATCAGCCTCGTCGCCCGCCTGCGCCACCAGCTTCCGGAACAGGTGCAGGTCGACCTTCTCGGGCTCGGAGCTCAGCACGTACCCCGCGGCCCGGTGCTCGACGGGCAGCCCGGCCCTTCGCAGGCTGCTGATGTGCACCTGCAGCGACTTGCGCGCCTGAGGCGGCGGCTCCTCGCCCCAGATCAGGTCGATGAGCCGTTCGACGGGCACGATCCGCCCGCATTCGACCGCCAAGACCGCTAGTATCTGCGCGGGCTTCGGCGGCACTGACGGCTCGACCGGCCCCAGAATCCTGACCTCCACTGCGCCCCCACCAGTGTTGATGATTCACCAAGATCTGCGCGACATTGCCAAATTCTGACGCACTCCGGCTGCCCCCGGTTCCACTTCTGGGTGAAGCCACTCGAATGGCCGCAGATGTCGCTGCAACCAGACCAGGGTTTGTCCCGTCCGCCCACTTTCAGTGGGCATGAATGTGACTTTCGTTCTGGTTTCTAGAGGCTCACTTTGACCCTCGCGAACTCCTCTGCGAGCGCCGGCAGCTGCCAGTGCGCGTTCAACCCGCTCGGATTGGGCAGCACCCACACCCGCACCCCGCCCACGGTGTCCTGCTGCGGTCCGACCTGCGCTTTCTTGCGGTCGAAGGCCGCCCGGTACACCGTCACACCGAGCACCGCGAGAACCTTCGGTGAATACCGCTCGACCTTTTCGGTGAGCTCCACACTGCCTTGACGCATTTCGTCAATTGTTAATTCGTCGGCTTTGGCGGACGGCCGCGCGACGACGTTCGTGATGCCGAGGCCGAGGTCGAGGAGCTGCAACTGCTCGGAGGGCGCGAACAGCCTCGGGGTGAAACCGGACAAATGCAGGGCGGGCCAGAACCGGTTTCCGGGGCGAGCGAAGTGGTGGCCGGTCGCCTCCGACACGAGGCCGGGGTTGATGCCGCAGAAGAGCACGTCGAGCCCGGGCTTGATCACGTCGGGAATCACCTCGCCGAGCCTACGGTGTCCGCGTGACCGGTATCCCGTTGCTCTTCCTCGACGTCGACGGCCCGCTGCTCCCGTTCGGCGACGGCGTGGCCGGCGCACCCGGCCTGGCCCGCCTGGACCCGCTGCACGGCCCGTGGCTGGCCGCCCTGCCGTGCGAGCTCGTCTGGGCCACGACGTGGATGGACGACGCGAACGAGCACCTCGCCCCGTTGCTCGGCCTGCCACGGCTACCGGTGGCCACCTGGCCGGACGACCCGCAGACCGAAGCCGAGGACATCCGCCGAGGCCTGCACTGGAAGACCCGCGGCCTGGTCGCCCGCGCGGGAGCCAGGCCGTTCGCCTGGGTCGACGACGAGCTCACCGACACCGACCGCGCCTGGGTCGCCGAGCACCACCCCAGAGCCCTGCTGCACAAGGTCGACCCGCGCCACGGCCTGACCGACGCCGACTACCTCGAACTGGACGCGTGGCTCCGCGCCGCCCCGCTCACTCGCAGCTGAGGGCGAACCCCGGCACCACCGCCGCCGACACGACGTGACCGGGCGCGAGGTCCGCCGCCGATGCCTTCCCGCCCGACCCGCGCCCCGCGGCACCGCTCGTCCCCGCGTCCTCCGGATCCACGTCCTCGAACTGGGCGCATGGCTCCGCGCCGCCCGCTCACTCCCGGCTGAGGGCGAACTCCGGCACCACCACCGCCAGGCACCACCCCGCCCGACCCGTGCCCGCAGTACCGCTCATCCCCCGCGTTCTCCAGATCCCGGAACAGCCGCCCGTCCCACAGCCCCTAAGCCGCAGGCACCCGCGGCCGCGGCGTCCACATCGTGTACCCGGCCCGCCGCGCATCCTCCGGCGAATGGAAGAACGCGTCCCCCTTCATCCGCTTGTAGTAAGGCGAATCCGGCGTGTGGAACATCATCGTCCGCGAGTTCGCCTTGATCGCGGGCGCCACCATCACCGGCTCCTCCATGATCGAGAGCCGGGCCTGCACAGGCACGGCCTCGAAGGCGTCGGCGAACCGGGCGCGCATGGTCAGCCACGTCAGCAGCACGCCCGCGAGGAACGCGCCCGCGCACAGCAGGAACATCTGCAGAAAGAACCCGAACAAGGCAAGAGCTCCTAGGCCGAAGTGAAGTCCTCGTCCACACGCAGGTCGGGGGCGGCGGCGCGCAGGGCGTCGCTCAGCTCGCCCGCGCGGTCCGGGTCCGCGACTCGTGCCGACGCGGTCAGGTGTCCTTTGCGGACGACGCCGGTGAACTCGGTGACGCCCTGGTCGAGCACCACTCCCAGCAGGCCGGACACCACGGCCGGAGGGACTGGCATGCGCTCGCCCGCGTTGGGGGTGATCATGTCGGTGATGCGGTGGGAGGCGGTCAGCACGCGCACGGCGTCGACCACGTCCTGACGCTCGGCGTCGGTGCCCGCAGTACCGGCCAGCACGATCTCGGACGACCTGACGGCGAACACCAGGTGGCCGACCGAGATCTCGGGGTCGGAGCGGAACGCGGTGCCCACCGAGGCGAGCAGCATCGGCACGACCAGGGCGCCGACGAAGACGCGTTGCGGCAACTGCACGCGCCTGACCTATCTCATTCGGACGTCTCGATGCCACCGCCTGGCGCAGAAGGCCCAGGACAACACACCCGAATTCACCCGTTGGTGGAGACGATCACGGGCACCCCGGAGGCCACCAGCCGCCAGTCGGACCGCACGAAAGCAGCGGGGTCGAGCACCCCCGCCGACTTGACCCACTCGATCAGCAGCTGGCGGATCTCCTGCCGCTGGTTGTGCAGCACGGGCGCGGACGCGATGTGCGGGAAGTCGCCGCCACCACCCTGCCGGTAGTTGTTCACCGCCACCGCGAACTCGAACGCGTCGTCGACCGGCACACCGTCGTACGCCAGCCCCACGATCCGCGACCCCACCGGCTGCGCGATGTCGATGTCGTAGGTCAGCGGCGCGGAGAGCCCGTAGGCGATGTCGAAGTTGTAGTCCGGCACGTCAGCGGACAGCTCGGCGGCCGTGAAGGGGCCGGAGGTGCAGACCTGCCGGAAGTACCGGGCCGACTCCTCCAGGAAGTCCCGCAGCTGACCCCCGGTCAGCCGCACCCCGACCAGCGTGTTGTCGAACGGGTACAGCCCGGCGACGTCCCTTATGGACACTTCCCCGCTCGGAATCGCGGCCCCCCGGTTGAACGGCGCGCACAACGACAGCACCGGCAGGGACGCCGACTTGGCGACCTCCAGCGCCTGCACGTGGTTGATGAACCCCAGAGCGGGCGTGTCCTCGAACCGCGACCGCGCGGCCGACATCGCCTCGAGACAGGTGCCGATCCGCGCGTTGACGTAGTTGATGACCTTCGCGTGGTCGTGCCGCAGCAGCCGCACGATCCGCGGGTCCTCCGCCACCCCGGCCGTCGACAGCACGGACGAACGCGAGGAGGCCACCGACCACCGGCCGTCGAACTCCAGGTCGAACTCCATCAGCGCCAGCCGCTTGCCCCAGTACAGCGGCTCGGTCAGCAGCACCGGCCGCCCGGTCACCTTGTTGACGGCGAACCGCTGCGGAATCTCCACGTGCGCGTGCCCGACCAGCACCGCGTCGATCCCCGGCACGGTCTCCGCGAGCAGTTCGGCGCAGTTCTCCGGGAACGGCACCTGATCGCCCAGGGACGAGGACAGATCGGCGCCGGAGTGCGCCACCACGATGACCAGATCGGACTTCGACCGCACCTCCGGCACCCAGTGCAGCGCCTGCTCGACCAGCCCGGGAAACGTCAGGATCCCGTCGACGACAGCCCGGTCCCACACCGCGATCCCGGGGTTGGTCAGCCCCAGGATCCCGACCCGCAACGGCGGTCCGCCCGTGCGCCACACGGTCTTGACCACGTACGGCGCGAACGCGGGCAGCCCGGTGGCGACGTCCACCGCGTTGGCGCCGAGCAGCGGGAAGTCCAGCTGCCGCTCGAACGTCCGCAGCACCTCGAGCCCGTAGTTGAACTCGTGGTTGCCCAGAGCGGCGGCCGTGTACCCGATGGCGTTCATCGCGGCCGCCATCGGGTGCACGTGCATGCGCGTGATCGGCTCGACCTTCGCGTAGTAGTACGCGAGCGGCGTGCCCTGGATCGTGTCTCCGGCGTCGAGCAGCAACGTCCGATGCCGCCCCACGGCGTCTCGCACCCCAGAGACCAGCGTGGAGATCTTCGCGAGGCCGACGTCGTCGTGCGCGTAGTCGTCGTACTCGCGGTCCCGGTAGTAGTCCCAGTTGAAGAGATTGCCGTGCAGGTCGGTCGTGCCCAACACAGTCAGTGTGAACGTGCGCAGACCGCTCACCTCCGGTTGTGGTCGGGCCCTGAACCCGACCATAACCACTCACACTTGACCGGGCAGCTACCTGGTCGGCGGCGCCTGCCGGCCCTGCTGCCCGCGTTGACCAGGCTCGACCACGCTCGAGGCGACGGTCTTGCCGTCTTCAGTGGTGGCGATCACCGTCACGGTGTCGCCGTTCTCGACACCTTCCTTCACGGTGTCGGCGTCGATCACGTAGGTCTTCGTGTAGCCGTCGGTGGACTTGACCTCCAACGACGTGTCGCTGATCGAGGTGACCTCACCGGTCTGGAACTCGCCGTGCGTGGCCGATCCGGAACCGAGGCCCAGACCGGGCCCGCGCATGCCGTTGCCGTTCGCGCCGTCCGGCGGCCCGCCCATGCCACCGGGGCCGCCCATGGCGCCGGTCTGCTGGTTCGTGCCGCTGGCCGCGTAGATCGCGACACCTCCGGCCGCGGCGATGCCCACGGCGATGGCCACTGCCGCCACTGTCTTCTTCGCGGTCCACGCCGGGCGTGCCGCGGGCTGGGGTGCGCCCCACTCCTGGGACGGCTGTTCTTCGGTCATGTCAGCCACCGTGGCGGCGTTGTCTGTGCCGAACCTGTGTACCGCGTAGGCCTGAGCTGTGCGGAGCGCTCACAGCTGGTACACAGGGTCCGCGTTCACGATGGGAGCCATGCGCGCGATGAAGACCGAACTCCGCAGGCCGGACGGGCAGCCGGTACGGGTGCTCGTGGTGGACGACGAGTCCACTCTGGCCGAGCTGATGTCGATGGCGCTGCGCATGGAGAAGTGGGAAGTCCGCACGGCGCTCGACGGTCAGACCGCGGTGCGGACCGCGCGCGAGTTCCGGCCGGACGTGGTGGTGCTCGACGTGATGCTGCCGGACTTCAACGGTTTCGAGGTGCTGCGCCGGATGCGCGGGGACTCCCCCGCGTTGCCGGTGCTGTTCCTGACGGCGAAGGACGCGGTGGAGGACCGCATCGCCGGGCTCACGGCGGGCGGCGACGACTACGTCACCAAACCGTTCTCGCTGGAGGAGGTCGTGCTGCGGCTGCGCGCGCTGCTGCGCCGCACCGGCGTGACCGACGCGGACGCGGGCGCCCGGCTGATAGTCGGCGACCTGTCGTTGAACGAGGAGACGCGCGAGGTCGAGCGCGGCGGCAAGTCGATCGACCTGACGGCGACGGAGTTCGAGTTGCTGCGCTACCTGATGAGCAACCCGCGCCGGGTGCTGAGCAAGGCGCAGATCCTCGACCGGGTGTGGAGCTACGACTTCGGCGGCCAGGCGAACATCGTCGAGCTCTACATCTCCTATCTGCGCAAGAAGATCGACGCCGGGCGCACCCCGATGATCCACACGATGCGAGGCGCCGGGTATGTCCTCAAGCCTGCGACCTAGAACCC
Source organism: Lentzea sp. NPDC005914 (assembly GCF_040629405.1). Taxonomy (NCBI): domain Bacteria; kingdom Bacillati; phylum Actinomycetota; class Actinomycetes; order Pseudonocardiales; family Pseudonocardiaceae; genus Lentzea; species Lentzea sp. NPDC005914. The sequence goes on from NZ_JBEXVQ010000051.1 coordinate 26,304, forward strand.
TGCGCGGCAAGCTGGTCATCGGCCAGATCATCCTCGCCGTCGCGCTGTGCGTCGTCGTGGGCGGCGTGGCGGTGCTGGCGCTGCGCGAGTTCCTGACCAACGACCTGGACCGCCAGATCTCGCTGATGCTCAAGCAGGGGCCTCCCGGACGGCAGTACTTCGGGCCGCCCCTCATCGGCCTCGACGCGCAGATCGGGCCGTCCGGTGCCATCACCGGCACGATCGCGCTGCCCGGTGGCGACCCCGAAGCGCTGACCGGTGAGCAGAGCGCCGCGCTCGCGAGCGTGCCCGCCGGCTCGCACACCGTCGACCTCGGCGACGACGTGGGCGAGTTCCGCGTCGCCACCCAGGGCATGCGGATCAAGGGCCTGCCGATGACGCCGGTGCACGACGGCACGTGGCAGATGATCTGGGTGCTCGTGGCGCTGACCATCACGGGTGCGGCGGGCGTGGCGCTGGTGGGCCGGATCGTCGTGCGACGCGCGCTGGTGCCGCTCGACCGCGTCGCCGACACCGCGACCAGAGTCTCCGAACTCCCGCTGCACGAAGGAGAAGTCGCACTCGCCGAACGCGTGCCGGAGCAGGACACCGACCCGCACACCGAGGTCGGCAAGGTCGGCCTCGCGCTGAACAGGATGCTCGGGCACATCGGCGACGCGCTGAAAGCCAGGCACGACAGCGAGATGCGCGTCCGGCAGTTCGTCGCGGACGCCTCGCACGAGCTCCGGACCCCGCTCGCCGCCATCCGCGGTTACGCCGAACTGACCCGCCGCTCGACCGAGGACGTGCCTCCACAGGTCGCCCACGCGATGGGCCGGGTGGAGTCCGAGGCGGTGCGGATGACCTCGCTGGTCGAGGACCTGCTGCTGCTGGCCAGGCTCGACGCGGGCAGACCGTTGGAGCGCAAGGACGTCGACCTGTCCCGGCTGGTGCTGGACGTCGTCGGTGACGCCAGGATCGCGGGTCCCGACCACAGCTGGAAGCTCAGCCTGCCGAGCGATCCCGTGCTCGTCACCGGTGATGTGCAACGGCTGCACCAGGTCATCGGCAACCTGCTGTCCAACGCCCGCACGCACACCCCGCCGGGCACCACCGTGACCACCGGCCTGTCCGTCCACAACGGACGGGTGAACCTGACCGTGACCGACGACGGGCCGGGCATCCCGCAGGGCCTGGAAGTGTTCGAACGGTTCGCCCGCGGCGACTCCTCGCGGTCGCGGGCCGCGGGCAGCACCGGGCTGGGGCTGTCGATCGTGGAAGCCGTGGTCGGCGCGCACGACGGCGCGGTCTCGGTCCGGAGCGCGCCGGGCCACACCACGTTCACGGTTTCCCTGAAGACGTCACCGCACACAGCTCGTTCACAGCGAGAGCACACGACCGACCCAGGGTAGGCCGCGACTCTCGTCCGCATGAGACGAGAACGCCTGGCGCTGGCGGTCCTGCTGATCGCGACCGGCGCGCTGTACCTGTGGCGACTGGGGGACTCCGGCTGGGCCAACGCCTACTACTCCGCCGCCGCGCAGGCCGGTGCGACGAGCTGGAAGGCGTGGTTCTTCGGCTCGTCGGACGCCTCCAACGCGATCACGATCGACAAGACGCCCGCCTCGGTGTGGGTGATGGGCCTGTCCGCCAGGCTGTTCGGCGTCAACGCGTGGAGCATCCTGGTGCCACAGGCGTTGATGGGCGTCGGCAGCGTGTGGCTGCTGTACGCGACGGTGCGCCGCTGGTTCTCCCCCGCCGCCGCCTTGATCTCCGGCGCCGTGCTCCCGCTGACCCCGGTCGCGGTGCTGATGTTCCGCTTCAACAACCCGGACGCGCTGCTCGTGCTGCTGATGGTCGCGGGCGCCTACTGCGTCACCCGTGCGGTCGAGAAGGCCAGTCCCTTCTGGCTCGCGCTCGCCGGTGCCGCCATCGGGTTCGGGTTCCTCACCAAGATGCTGCAGGCGTTCCTGGTGCTGCCCGCGTTCGGGCTGGTCTACCTGCTCACCGCGCCGACGAGCATCGGCAGACGAGTGCTGCACCTCGCCGGCGCGCTGGGAGCGATGGTCGTCGCGGGCGGCTGGTGGATCGTCGCCGTCGAACTCACCCCCGACCGCCCGTACATCGGCGGCTCGCAGACGAACAGCGTGCTCGAACTGGCGTTGGACTACAACGGACTCGGCCGGATCACCGGTGACGAGGTCGGCAGCGTCGGCGGCGGCCGCGGCTGGGGCTCGCCCGGCTGGAGCCGCCTGCTGGGCAGCGAGATGGGCAGCCAGATCGCGTGGCTGCTGCCGGCCGCGCTGGTGCTGCTGGTCGCCGGACTGTGGCTGACGAAGGGCCGTGCCCGCACCGCGCTCGGGTTGTGGGGCGGCTGGCTCGTCGTCACCGCCGCGGTGTTCAGCTACATGAACGGGATCATCCACTCCTACTACACCGTGGCGCTGGCGCCCGCGATCGCCGCCGTCGTCGGCATCGCCGCCACCGAGCTCTGGGATCGCAGGCACGAACCCGTTGCGGCGGCGGTGCTTTCCGGCTCGGTCGCGTTGAGCGCGCTGCAGTGCTACCTGCTGATCAACGCCTTCTCCGCACCCGTCGCGGTGATCGTGCTGATGGCCGGGCTGATCGCGGCGGTCGGCATGGTGCTGTCGATGCGCTGGGCGATCCCGGTCGCACTCGTGACCGCGCTGCTCGGCCCGACCACGTACTCCTTCGCCACCGTCACCACCCCGCACACCGGCGCGATCCCCGTCGCGGGCCCGTCGAGCGGACGCATGGGCATGGGCGGCGGTGGAGGGCTGCTCGGCGCGTCCACTCCGAACGCTGAGGTGGTGAACCTGTTGCAGGCCAACGCTGATCACTACAGGTGGGCCGCGGCGACCATCGGCTCCAACAACGCGGCCGGGCTGCAGCTCGCCAGCGGGGAGCCGGTGATGGCGATGGGCGGCTTCAACGGCACCGATCCCGCGCCGACGCTCGAGCAGTTCCAGGAGTTGGTCCGAAGTGGACAGATCCATTACTACGTCGCCGCCGGCCGGATGATGCAGGGGGCCACCGGGAGCGACGCCGCCCACGAGATCGCCGAGTGGGTCGCCGCGAACTACACCGCGACGACCGTCGCCGGTGCCACTCTCTACGAACTGGATGCGTCATGATCTCTCTCCCAGCTGAAGCGGGGGGATTCAGCACTAGCGGGTTGAGTTTTCTGCTTCACCGCCCATTGCCGACCTGCTTGCACGGCGAGGGTCGGAGCGCCGACCATCGGTCTTGCACAAGCTCCACAGACTTCATGTCCCGTCAGCCCGGCGGTAGACCGGTCCGCAGCCTGGTCATCGCCCCGAACCGGCTGACTGAACGTGTCCGACGGTGTTCGGGCCTTGAACCTCGACCTCTCGACGGACCTGCGCACGCCGGTACGGCTGGTCGCGCCGCTGCTGTACGGGCACTCCGACCTCGCCACCGGCAGCAGGCCCGCGCACGGCGCCCGTGTCACCCGCAGCGCCAATCGGGAGGTGATCTCCCGCTGCTACAACGTGTTGCTGCGATCCACGCCCGTGCCGCTCGCGAACTGCTGCCGTTGGTGCGGGACACCGGCTGCCGCACACGGCCGGTTCTGCCGGTCACCGAACTGGGAAGGGTCCCGGCATGACCGCCACACTCACCCCGGCGCCCGTCGCCGCGCCCACGCCACCGGCAAGCCGGAGCACGAAATCTTTGCACCGCATCGCTTTCTTCGGCCTGCTCGCCGGTACGGCCGTGCTGTACCTGTGGAATCTCACCGCGACCGGCTATGGCAACGAGTTCTACGCGGCGGCGACGCAGGCGGCGTCGCAGAGCTGGAAGGCGTTGCTGTTCGGTTCGCTCGATCCTGGCAACACGATCACCGTGGACAAGCCGCCCGCGTTCCTGTGGGTGAGCGGGCTGTTCGCCAAGGTGTTCGGGTTCTCCAGCTGGACGGTGCTCGCTCCGCAGGCGCTGGAAGGTGTTGCGGCGGTGGCACTTCTTCACGCGACGGTGAAGCGGACGTCCGGTCTGGGCGCGGCGTTGTTCGCCGGTGCGGCCTTCGCGCTGACGCCCGTGGCGACGCTGATGTTCCGGTTCAACCTGCCGGACGCGTTGCTGGTGCTGCTGATGGTCGCGGCCGCGTACTGCACGGTGCGGGCGCTGGAGAAGGCGAACCCGTGGTGGCTCGCCGGTGCGGGCACGGCGATCGGGTTCGCGTTCCTCACCAAGATGATGCAGGGGTTCCTGGTGCTGCCGGCGCTGGCGCTGGCCTACCTGGTCGCGGCTCCGACGTCACCGCTCAAGAGGCTGCTGCACCTGCTCGGCGCCGGTCTCGCGGTGGTCGTGTCGGCCGGGTGGTTCATCGCGCTGGTCGAGTTGTGGCCGGCGGGCAGCCGCCCGTACATCGGCGGGTCGACCAACAACTCGTTGTGGGAGCTGGCGATCGGTTACAACGGTCTCGGCCGCATCTTCGGCAACTCAGGCGGCGGCGGTGGCGGCGGAGGCATGGGCGGCAACGGGAACATCGGCTTCGGCGGCGAGACGGGCATCGGCCGGTTGTTCGGCGCCAGCATGGGCCCGGAGATCTCGTGGCTGCTGCCCGCGGCGTTGATCGGTCTCGGTGCCGGGCTGTGGTTCCTGCGGCGCGCGCCCCGCACTGACCGCACTCGTGCGGCGTTGATCATCTGGGGTGGCTGGACGCTCGTCACCGGCGCGGTGTTCAGCTTCATGAGCGGCATCACGCACCCCTACTACACGGTCGCGCTGGCGCCCTCGATCGCTGCTCTCGTGGGTATCGCCGGCCACGGGTTGTGGCGCGGCAGGGCGCATTTCCCGGTGCGGATGGCGTTGACGGCGATGGTCGCGGCGACCGGTGTCTGGAGTTTCATCATGCTCGACCGCACGCCGGTGTGGCTGCCGTGGCTGCGCTGGGTCGTGCTGGTGGTCACTGCGGTCGCCGTGCTGGCGCTGGTGTTCGGCGTGAACGCCCGCAAGTGGCTGATCGGTGTGGTGCTGGCGGCGGCGTTGCTCGGCACCTCGGGCTACGCGGTCGCGACTGCGGCCACCACGCACAGCGGCTCGATCCCGTTGTCCGGGCCGCGTTCGCAACAGGGCGGCGGAATGCGGGAAGGCGAGTCGTCCACGGAGGTCGTGCAGCTGCTCAAGGGCACGGACACCGAATGGGCCGCCGCGACGACCGGTGCTCAGAGCGCGGCGTCGTTGCAGCTGGCGTCGGGCCGGTCGGTGATCGCGATCGGCGGCTGGAACGGCAGCGATCCGGCGCCCACGCTGGACGAGTTCAAGGCACTCGTCGCGGCCGGCAAGGTGCGCTACTTCGTCGCGGGCGGGCGTGGTGGCCCCGGCGGCGGCTCCAGCGAGATCAGCGAGTGGGTCGCGGCGAACTACCAGGCCACGACCGTCGGCGGGCAGACCATCTACGACCTGGCCTGACGCTCAGATCCGGCCGGTGTCGGCCGGAAGCACCTCGCCCGGCGCGCCGGCCGGCCACACCTCGGCCGGCTCGTCGGCGTTCCACAGCAACGGCACCACGTCCGCACCCCGGCGGAACAGCCACGGAATCCCCTTGAGCATCAGCCACGCGAAGTGGTGCCACACCGTGAGCTCGCGCCCGCCGGAGCACTCCAGGCTGACCTCGCCGATCGCGTGCCCGAGCGTGCGCAGCTCCGCGGCGAACGCCTGCGCGAGCATCCGGTGGCCGAGCTCGGACGGGTGCAGCCGGTCGACGGCCCACGTCTCCAGCTCGTACGCGCCGGGCAGCGTGTGGAGGTCGACGCACCGGACACCGTGCCGCGCAACGACGACGTCGACCACGCGGTTGTACTCGTCGATGCGGTCCTTCAGCACCCGCCGCAACCGGCCGGGCAGCTTGAACACGCGGCCCTGGTCGTGGAACCGCACGGTGACGACCGAGACCCCGGCAGCCGTCAGCCGGCCGCAGATGGCGTCGAGGTCCTCGTGCATCCGCCGCACCGAGAAGTCGGACCGCAGCGTGTCGTTGACGCCCGCGATGACGACGGCGGCACTGGGCTTGTCGCGCAGGGCCTGCGGCAGCTGGGTGCGTCTGACGTCGGCCAGCCGCGCGCCGGAGACCGAGTAGTTGCGGTAACCGTTGTCCGGGTAGGCGGACGAGAGGATCGGGCCGAAGCCGCGCCACCCGCCGGGAACGAGGTCGCCGATCCCGACCGCTGTCGAGTCACCGAGTAGCACCAGCACGCGACCCAGGATCAGCGTGCCCGGTGATCTCGGAATGACCGTGCGGGAACGGTTCAGCGAAATGCTGGGTAAAGAGGGAGTTCGAGCACCTCAGCGCCGTAGCGGTCGGCCAGTGCGCCGATCACCGCGTCGGCGTGCGACGCGACCGTCTTCTCGCCCAGGATCAGCGCGTCGCCCCGCAGCCGCACCCACCGGCCCGCCAGCACGACGCTGCGCGGCGGGGCGTTGTCGACGGTGGGCATCGGCTTGGACAGCGCCCGCCACGTCGCGAGCCACACCCACAACAGCTGGGCTTCCAGCAGGCGCGGTAAGAGGATCGCGTCGTCGTCCATCTCCGGCCACACCGACCCGACCTCGGCCCGCCACGCGGCGACCATGGCCTCGGACATGCCCGGCGGCAGCCCCCACCCGCACCAGCAGGACGGGAACGGAACCCTGAGTGCCGCCGCGTCGAACACGATGTCGCGGACGCAGCCGCCCTCGAAGTCGACGAACCGCACCCCGCGCGAGGTGACCAGGTGGTTGTCCGGGCACGAAGTCGACGGGCTGAACGCACGCCGCCGTGACGTGCTGAACGCCCGCGCGGCATCAGCCGCGAACTCGATGGCCTGCGTGGACGTCTCGACGCCCAGCGTGGTCCCCAGCAACGTCGGTAACCCCGCGATGGCGGCGTGCACGTCGACGGCGATCGGGTCCTGGCAGCACTGCGCACCGGCACGGCGCATCAACGCGTCGAAGTCCGCGTCACGACCGGCCGTGGTGGCGTGCAGGCGGCCCATGGCGTGGGCCCACGACAGCAGCCCGCGTTCGGCGGCGCGCGCGTCCTTGGAGTGCAGCTTCTCGGACAACCTCGGCGCCCGGCCCAGGTCCTCCAGCACGACCAGGCGCGACGCCGCGTCGTGCGCGAAAAGCTCTGGTGTGGCGCGCTCTTCCGCGGGCAACGCGGTCAGGAGCTGGTGGCTCACCGCCTCGTGCGCCCACGGGTCGCGATCACCGGAACCGGCCGGATACCGCTTCACGACCAGCGTCCGGGGCATCGAGAACGGCGAGGACGCCACTCTGACCCGGATCACGACGGAACGACCGGTCCCCCCGAGAGCCTCGGGGTCCGCAAGACGCACCTGTGCGCCCAAACGCCTGGTCAGTACCCGCTCGGCAGCGTCGACAGCTTCGGCGATCTCAGGTGAAGTCGTGTCGGGAGGGCCCGCGGTGATCTCCACGCTCATCCCCTCCGACCCTACTCCCCATGTCCGTGAGCCGGACCGACGCTAATCGGGCCAGACTGCGACTACCACCACTCGTTGATAACGGCTCGCGCTGTTTCCGGATCACCCCTTGGACAGTGGACGTGTGGAAACACCATCCGTTGCCCGGCGCCTGCGGATCAACAGAACGAACGCGGCCGCGACGACAATACCGATCAAGTTGATGGCCAACTGGGCCACCGCGGGTCCCACTCTGTCCCACACTCCGAGAACCGCGGCCAGCGCGGCATACCCGGCCGCCGGAACGGTGGTGACCGAGATGAACACACCGACGAGCGCCGCCGACTTCGCCGACGTCATCGACAGCATGCCCGCAGCACCCGCCAGCAACGCCACGATCAGCGAGAACGGCCCGAACTGGTAGACGAAGTCGACCTGGTGCCCGTTGACGAGCGCCGTCCTGTCGAACAGCCCGCCGAACTCACCGAACCACGTCAGCACCGACGTGATCACCATGGCCAGCGGGAACCCGATGCCCAGCGCCACCGATGCCCGTTTGACCAGGTCCCACCGCCGCGCGACAAGCCCGACCGCGATGGCGGCGAGCGGACCGAACTCCGGCCCGACCACCATGGCACCGACGATCGTGACCGGCGAGTTCGTCGCCACACCCACCGCCGCCAGCAGGCACGCGATGGTGAGGAACGCCTGGAAGGTGACGCTGGGCCGGGACTCCTCGCCCGATTTCGCTATCAGCTCCTCCCACACGATCACGTCCGAACCCTCGCCCGGCGCGTTCTCCTCGGCCCGGTCCGCGGCATCCGACAGCGACGTGTCGATCGTTTCGATCGTGACGCCACCGGTGTGGTCGATGTGCAGCTCGCAGAGCGCGACGACGATCTCGTCGACGGCCTCGCGCGCCACGTCGGCGGTGATGAGGTCGCCCTCGGGGTCGATCGCCGCGCCACGCAGGACGACCACGTGGGTGGCGCCGGGGTTGTCGAGAAGGATCTTCTGGGCGGCCTCGGACTGGTCGGCCGGGCAGACCACCCTCAGCCTCAGCACGACGCCATGCCTGACGGGTGCGCGGTGGTGGGCGCGGCCGTGGCGGTGGCGGGCGCGGCGGTGACGGGCGCGGCCGTGGCGGGCGCGGTCAGGAGGTTCGGAGACGACGCCGCGGCAGCGACCACATGCGCCCGGAATGAGGCCACGCCGGACCCACATCCGTCCGCGACAGCCGAGAGGTCCGAAGGCTTCACCACCGCACCAACCTCACCCGCCCCGTACGACGCCATGCCCGACGAACACCCGCCCGCGGCCGGCAGATTCATAGGCCACACCGCAGCAGCAACCGAAAACGCCCGGTACGACGCCGCACTCGACGAACGCCCGCCCACGCCAGCTGCCGAGCGGTCCGGAGACGCCACCGCCCCAGCGATCACACACGCCTGGGACGAAGCTGCGCCTGACTCACCCGCAGCAGCCGGGAGGTTTGCCGGCCACACCACCGCACCAACCTCACCCGCCCGGTACGAAGCCACGCCCGACGAACGCCCATCCACAACAGCCACGGCCGAGGGCTCGAACGGCGTCACCACCGCACCAACCGCATGCGCCCGGCACGAAGCCAGTGCGCCGCCGAACCCCTCAACCGCGACCCTCGTCGAGCGGCATCCGTCAGACACCGGCCCTAAGCCTTCTCGCCCTTTTCCTGCGGCTTCGCGTCGACGCCGGCTTCCTTGCGCTGCTGCGGCGTGATCGGCGCCGGAGCAGCGGTCAGCGGGTCGTAGCCGCCGCCGCTCTTCGGGAACGCGATGACCTCGCGGATCGAGTCGGCGCCCGCGAGCAGCATGCAGAGGCGGTCCCAGCCGAGCGCGATGCCGCCGTGGGGCGGCGCGCCGAACTTGAACGCGTCGAGCAGGAAGCCGAACTTCTCCTGCGCCTCCTCGGCACCGATGCCCATGACGTTGAACGCGCGCTGCTGCACGTCCGCGCGGTGGATACGAATCGAGCCACCGCCGAGCTCGTTGCCGTTGAGGATCACGTCGTAGGCGTAGGCCAGCGCGTTGCCCGGCTCGGTCTCGAAGTTGTCGATCCACTCCGGCGTCGGCGAGGTGAAGGCGTGGTGCAGTGCCGTCCACTTGCCGCCGCCGACCGCGACGTCGCCGGCCTCGAGCTTGTCTACGGCCTCGAACATCGGGAAGTCCACGACCCACGCGAACGCCCACGCGTTCTCGTCGACCAGGCCGACGCGGTGCGCGATCTCGACGCGGGCCGCACCGAGCAGGGCGCGCGCGTCGCGGGCCTCACCGGCGGCGAAGAAGATGCAGTCACCGGCGTTCGCGCCGACGGCCTTGGCCAGCCCGTCGCGCTCGGCGTCGGTCAGGTTCTTGGCGACCGGCCCGCCCAGCGTGCCGTCCTCCTGGACCAGCACGTACGCGAGGCCCTTGTGGCCGCGCTGCTTGGCGAACTCCTGCCACCCGTCGAGCGTGCGACGCGGCTGCGAGGCACCGCCCGGCATGACCACGGCACCGACGTACGGCGCCTGGAACACGCGGAACGTCGTGTCCTTGAAGTACTCGGTCAGCTCAGTCAGCTCGACCTCGAAGCGCAGGTCCGGCTTGTCCGAGCCGTACTTCGCCATCGCCTCGGCGTAGGAGATGCGGCGGAACGGCAGCGGCAGCTCGACGTCCTTCGTCTCCTTCCAGATGGCGGCGAGCAGCTTCTCCGTCAGCGCGATGACGTCGTCCTGCTCGACGAAGCTCATCTCGATGTCGAGCTGGGTGAACTCCGGCTGGCGGTCGGCGCGGAAGTCCTCGTCCCGGTAGCAGCGCGCGATCTGGTAGTAGCGCTCCAGGCCACCGACCATCAGCAGCTGCTTGAACAGCTGCGGCGACTGCGGCAGCGCGTACCAGGAGCCCGGACGCAGCCGCGCCGGAACCAGGAAGTCACGCGCGCCCTCGGGGGTGCTGCGGGTCAGGGTCGGGGTCTCGATCTCGACGAACTTCTCGCCGTGCAGGACCTCGCGGGCGATGCGGCTGACCTCGCTGCGCAGCCGGATGGCCTTGGCCGGGCCGGAACGGCGCAAGTCGAGGTAGCGGTGCTTGAGGCGCGCCTCCTCGCCGATCTCGCCCTCGCCCTCGACCTGGAACGGCAGCGGCGCCGCCTCGTTGAGCACCTCGAGGTCGCTCACGTAGACCTCGATCGCGCCCGTGGCCAGGTCGGGGTTCTCGCTGCCCTCGGGACGCCTGCTCACCTCGCCGGTGACCTTGATGACGTACTCGCTGCGCAGCCGGTGCGCGCGCTCGGCCATCTCACCCTCGCGGAACACGACCTGGGCGACACCGGACGCGTCACGGAGGTCGATGAAGATGACACCGCCGTGATCACGCCGGCGAGCGACCCACCCGGTGAGGGTGACGGACTGCCCGGCGTGCTCGGCCCGGAGTGATCCGGCCTCGTGCGTGCGCAACACGGTGGTGGCTCCTTGTAGACGAAGTCAGCTGTACCGTCAAGGCTAGCCAACGGCACCGACAGAATTTCACGCAGGGCTTTCCCAGGCGAAGGTGATCTCGATCGGCCAAGGCCCCGCGGCACGCTCTCAGTCGCGGAACAGGTGCTCCAGCTTCGGCCTGGCCTCGGCCCACGCCGCGTGCCAGCCGGGGTCGACCTGCTCGGCGTTCTCCCCGTCGTCCGCGATCCGTTCGATCATGTCCAGCAACGCAGCCTGGCTGCCGGCGTCCAGCACCGGCATCACCTCGACGAGGAACGGCAGCACCGCGGTCGCCGCCGGGCAGACGAACCCACCCTCCTCGTAGACCGTCCGATCGAGATCAACCACAGCCTGCGCGACGACCTCAGGATCGTTGGACAGCAACGCCCGCAGGTGCCCCGGCGTGTCCAGCGCGGGACCGTACGCGTGGTCGATCGCGTGCCACGCAACGGAATCCAGACCTTCCAGCACGCGCGGAATCATAGTTCCCGCAACGCCTCCCGCAGGTGCCCGTCGTCGTCATAAGCGCGCCAGCCGGCGAAGCGGGCCAGCCTCCGGTCCGACGCCAGCGCCGCCGATGCCCCGTCCAGCCGTGCACCGGCCTCCACCAACGTCCACGCGGCACTGATCATCGCGGGCTCGAACCGCCCGTCACCCAGGCCGTCGAGCACGTCGCGGCACACCGACACCGCATCCCCCGGCTCACCGGTCATCCGCACGTACGCGTACCGGGTGGAGACCCGCATCGCGACCCGTTCGTCCCCCATCGGCAACCGATCGACGAGGTGCGCCGCCTCAGGCCCCATCTGCGCGAGCAGGTGCACCGACCGGCGGCGCAGCACACCGGCCTCGGTCACGTCGGTCACGATCACGTCGGCCGCTTCCACCGGGTCGCCTCCGCAGCGCCACCACGCCCACGCCGCGAGCGGATCAGCGGGCGTGAGCTCCGGCACCGGTGTCCCGATCCGGCCGAGCGCCTGCAGCGCCACGTGCCGGTGCTCGGTGTCCAGCAGCGTCACCAGCTCCGCGACCTCCGGCAACCCCTCCGTGACCATCGAGGCCAGCGTCTCTCCCAGCGACGGCACCTGCATCAGGTAGCGCTGGATCGGGGTGGAGTGCGGGAACGACAGCAGGCGGCGCACGAGACCCGGCACCCTCACCCCGCAGCGAGCCAGCGCCCACGCGGCCACGTCGCTGATCCTGTCGTCGTACCTGAGCGACTCGTCGTCCAGCAGCACCGCGATCACGTCGGCGTGCTCGGCGGCCCGCATGCAGCCGAGCAGGTAGACGACTTCGCACCGGACGTGGGGGTTCGGGTCGGCGAGCCAGGACGCCACGATCGGCAGCAGCTCGGCGGCCGGAGACCGCCACCTGCTCAGCAACGTGCCCGCGTTGCGCACGACCCGGTACGGAACGGAGCTCAACTCCCGCAGCAACGCGGTGTGCTCCGCGGGCCGATCCGCGAACACCTCGGCCATCTTGTCGATCACCGCGCTGGGAACGACCCCGAACGACGCCGTCTCCCGCCACACCTCCAGGTCGCCGCTGAACCCCGGCACGAACTCCTCGACGCCCAGCTCCAGCGCGTACGCGACCGCCAGCCGCAGCTGCGGATCATCCGTCGGCAACCCGCGCAACCACGCCGCGATCTCGTCGTCGGCCGCGAACTTCCCCGCCGCCACCACGATGTCGAGCCGCGAGGGCACGTCGGACCAGCACCGCCGAATCGCCTCCAGCACACCGGAAGCCGACCCGCGACCGTCGCCGAACGTGCGCCACGCCTGCCGCCGGACGCCCGGATCTTCGTCCTCCACCAACGCCAGCACGCGAAACCGTTCCCGTTCCCACACGCGCAGCCAGTCAGGATCGTCGACGCCGTCGCGGGCCAGCCGGGACAGGTTGATCAGCACGCACGTCCGCCACGGAGCGTCCACAGAGGACGCTAGGTCGATCAGGAACGGCAGCGCCGCGTTGGCGGCGGAGTTCGGCCCGTAGCTGTCCCACAGCAGCTCGGCCAGGTCCCAGTCAGGTTTCGACGAATAACGCCGGGCGCGCAACAGGTGCGGCATCTCCTCGGCCGACCCGTAAGAGGTCTCCAGCTGATCCCACGCGATGTCCCCCAGTCCCTCCAGCACGGCGGGAGCATAGGAAAAGGCCGCGACAGCTGTCGCGGCCTTTTCAGGACGAACTGACTCACGCGCCGGGCGCGAGGTACAGCAGTCGGTTCGGCGAACCGGAACCCGGGCCGGTCACCTTGCCGGGCGTCGACTGCGCGACCAGGTAGGAAGCGACCTGAGCCGGCGTGGCCGTCTTGTTCGTCGACAGGTACCGAGCCGCGGCACCGGCCACGTGCGGGGTCGCCATCGAGGTGCCCGAGATGGTGTTGGTGGCCGTGTCGTTGGTGTTCCACGACGACGTGATGGCCGAGCCGGGCGCGAAGATGTCCAGCACCGCGCCGAAGTTCGAGTACGACGCGCGGGCGTCGGTGCGCTCGGTGGCGCCGACGGTGATCGCCTCGGCCACGCGGGCCGGGGAGAACGTGTTGGCGTTGGCGTTCGAGTTGCCCGCGGCGACCGCGAAGGTCACGCCCTTGCCGATCGCGTTGCGCACGGCCGTGTCGAGGGTGGCGTTGGCGCTGCCGCCCAGGGACAGGTTGGCGACGGCCGGCTTGACCGCGTTGGCGCCCACCCAGTCGATGCCCGCCGCGACACCGGCGAGGGTGCCGGAGCCGTTGTTGTCGAGCACGCGGACGGCGACGATCTTCGCTGCCTTCGCGACGCCGTACTGCGAGCCCGCGATGGTGCCCGCGACGTGCGTGCCGTGGCCGTTGCCGTCCTGCGCGACGTTGTCGTTGTCGACGAAGTCACGGCCGTTGGAAGCGCGGCCACCGAACGTGGAGTGGCTGATGCGCACACCGGTGTCGATGACGTACGCGGTCACGCCCGCACCCGTCGAGGTGTAGCTGTACTTCTGGTCCAGCGGCAGGTTCTTCTGGTCGATGCGGTCGAGACCCCACGACGGCGGGTTCGTCTGCGTCGCCTCGGCGTGCACGACCTGGTCGGCCTCGACGAACTCGACCGACGGGTCCGCGGCCAGGCGCTTGGCCTGCTTCTCGGTCAGCTTCACGTTGAAGCCGCCGAAGCTGGTGTAGTCGCGCTCCACCTTCGCGCCGAAACGCGAAGCCAGGGCGTGCGAGTTCGCCTTGCCTTCCTTGAGCTTCACGATGAAGCTGCCCGCGATCTTCTCGGGTGAGCCGAGCGACAGGACTTCACCCTCGGCCGCAGAAGCCGAGGGAACCATCAGAACCGACAGCGCGAGGGTCGCCGCGCCGGCACCGGCCAGGAACCGGATCTTTCGCGTCATGATGTGCATTCCGTTCTTTGCAGGGGAACGAACACTTTCGACGCTATGGATCGATCCGGTTCCTGCCAAGGGTGTCCTAAAGCTTGGACACGGTTGTTCACCGGAACAATTGACGCTTCACAGAGATGGCGGCCAGTAAAGGATACGAGTGACGGGTGGCGTGCCCGGAGTGCCCGTGGTAACCAATGCGCGCTCCACCTGTGCGGGCGTGGCGGCGTTGTTGAACTGCAGATAACGAGCGGCGACACCGGCCGCGTGCGGTGCGGCCATCGACGAACCGCTGAGCGTCGCGGTCGCCGTGTCGCCGGTGTTCCAGGCGGAGGGAATGTTCATGCCCGCTGCCCAGATGTCCACCAGTGGGCCGAAGTTCGACGACGACGACTTGGTGTCGGTCGGCGTCAACGCACCCACGCAGATCACCTGGGCGACCCGTTGCGGCGACGAGTTCCCGGGGTCGGAGTTGCTGCCACCGGCCGCGACCGTGTACGAGACGCCCGAGTCGATCGACTTCTTCACCGCGGTGTCCAGCGCCGCGGAAGCGCTGCCTCCCAATGACATGTTCGCCACGGCCGGCTTGACGGCGTTCGCCGTCACCCAGTCCACGCCCGCGATGACGCCGGAGATCGTGCCGCTGCCCTGACCGTTCAGCACCCGCACGCCCCAGACCGTGGCCCGCTTGGCGACGCCGTACTTCGTGCCCGCCGCGATACCGGCGACGTGCGTGCCGTGCCCGTTGTCGTCCTGGGCGACCGCGTCGTTGTCGACGGTGTCCCAGCCGTTCTTCGCGCGCCCGCCGAAGTCCGTGTGCGTGACGCGGATTCCCGTGTCGATCACGTAGATGTTCACGCCCGCGCCGGTGCTCGTGTAGGAGTACTTCTGGTCCAACGGCAGTGCGCGCTGGTCGATCCGATCCAGCCCCCACGGCGGGCTGAGCTGCGTGCCGTTCGCGTGCACGATCCCGTCACGCTCCACATGGGACACGTTCGGGTCGGCCTTCACGGAACGCAGCTGCGCGGCGGTCAGGCGCGCGCTGAAACCGGTGAAAACACTGGTGTACCGATGCTCGACCGTGCCAGCGAAGGAAGACACGGCTCCGTCGCGCATCACGACGATGTAGGACGAGGTGGCCGCGGACGCCGGGGCGACCACGACCGCTGCCGCCAGGGCGGCGACTGCCAGCAGGGCTCTCACAGGGGTTCCTTTCATTGCAGGGCAGGAAAAACGGCCCCGGCTCGCAGGGAGCCGGGGCCGCACATCAGGGGAGATCAGCTGGTCGACGGCCAGTACAGGAGCCTGGTCGTCGTGCCGGGACCGGGGTTGGTCACCTTGCCGTTGGTGGCGTTGGAGGTGATCGCGGCCGAGACCTGCGCGGGCGTCACGTTGAAGTTGCCCTGCAGGTAACGGGCCACCACGCCGACGACGTGCGGGGTCGCCATCGAGGTGCCGGAGATGGTGTTGGTGGCCGTGTCGCTGGTGTTCCACGCGGAGGTGATGTCGCGGCCGGGTGCGAACACGTCCACGACGGGGCCGTAGTTGGAGAACGACGACCGCGCGTCGTTGCGGTCGGTCGAGCCGACGGTGATCGCCGCCGCCACCCGTGCGGGCGAAGTGTTGGCAGCGTTGGTGTTCGAGTTGCCCGCCGCCACGGCGAACGTGACACCACGCGTGATCGCGCCCTGCACGGCGCTGTCGAGCGAGGCGTTCGCGCCGCCACCGAGCGACATGTTGGCCACCGCGGGCTTGACGTGGTTCGCGGCCACCCAGTTGATGCCCGCGTTCACGCCGGCGAGCGTGCCGGAGCCGTTGTTGTCGAGCACGCGCACCGCGATGATGTTCGCGGCCTTCGCGACGCCGTACTGCGAGCCCGCGATGGTGCCGGCGACGTGCGTGCCGTGGCCGTTGCCGTCCTGCGCGACCGCGTCGTTGTCGACGAAGTCGCGGCCGTTCTTCGCACGGCCGCCGAACGTCTGGTGGCTGATCCGGACGCCGGTGTCGATGACGTAGGCGTTCACGCCCGCGCCGGTGGTGTTGTAGCTGTAGCGCTGGTCGAGCGGCAGGTTGCGCTGGTCGATCCGGTCCAGGCCCCACGACGGCGGGTTGACCTGGGTGGCCTGGATGCTGAGCACCTGGTCGCGTTCCACGTACTCGACCGAGGGGTCAGCGGCCAGTCTGCGTGCCTGGGCGTCGGACATCTTGACCGAGAAGCCCTTGAAGGCGGCGTCGTACACGTAGCCGATCTGACCGCCGAAGCGTGCACCGAGAGTTGCGGCACTCGCGGTGACGCGGTTGTCCTTCATCTTCACGACGAAGCTGCCGGGGATGTTCTGGACGCCCTGGAAGGTGAGGATCTCACCCACGGCCGCCTGCGCGGGCGACGCGAAGGCAGCGATCATGACCGCCGCACCCAGCAGGGTTGCTGTCTTGCGCATTGCGTAGTCCTGTTCGTCGCAGGGGTGATCAGGAACCCAATCGAGACTATTGGCGGCGTAATAGGCCCGATATCTGAACTTTCCGGGTTTGCCGACGGCCCGAAACCGCCGATCGGCTGTACCGCGTTCCCTTTGCTGCCGATAGCCTTCCGAACTTGACTCCGGGAACGGAGGTGTGATGCTCACGATTTACCCACCGCGCGAGGAGCTCGCCGACCTGTTGGTGACGGGTCCGTTCGCGGACGCGTTGCGGGTCGCGATCCAGGTGCGGGGTCTCAGTCTCGAACGGCTGCAACACCGCCTGCGAGTGCGTGGCGCGCCGATCAGCGTGACAGCGCTGAGCTACTGGCAGTCAGGTCGCCGCAGACCCGAACGGCCGGAGTCGCTGATGGCGCTCGCCCATCTGGAGGACGTCCTCGGGCTGCCGGAGACCAGTCTCAGCAGACTGCTCGGCCCGCCACGGCCGCGCGGGCGTTCACGCAGGCGGGAGCTGTCGTCCCGGGCGCCGTGGGACGGTTCCGGGCTCGTGCTGACCGCACAGCACGACAGGGTGGACGTCGCGCCCTGCGGCGGCGTGCGCGGTGTCCGGTCGCGCCAGGTCATGCAGGCGACGTCGGCGGGCGTCGACCGCTGGATCCTGTGCCACGAGACGGGTTCCGCCGAGGTGCTGCCCGCGCTCACCGCGGTCCGCTCGTGCCGGGTCGGCAGGGTCGCGAGGGAACGCACCAACGGCGTGCTCGTCGCGGAGTTGTTGTTCGACGACCCGATCTCTCCCGGTGACTCGGTCGCGATCGAGTACGAATTGATCTATCCACATCCGACGGTCGAGCACACGCATTTCCGGCGGTTCGGCGAACGCGTGCACGACTACGTGCTGGAGATCAAATTCCCGGCCGGCTCCCCGCCCGCTTCCTGCGAGCAATTCGCCTCCGGTCCAGCGGGGACGGAAATGTTCGGCGGCGCACGCCCGGCCCCGGTGGACACGTGGGGTTACGCGCACGCCGCCGCGCTCGACTTCGGTCCCGGCCTCTACGGAATGCGCTGGACCGCGGCCGCCAGAGCCTCGGGGTCGTCGAGCCAGGGGAAGTGACCGGCGCCGGGCTGCACGACGAACTGCGCGCGCGGGAACAGGTCCGCGTACTCCTGCGCGCGCTTGGGCGGTAGCACGACGTCGAACTCGCCCGCGAGCAGAAGCGTTGGCACGTCGAGGTTCTTGAGCGCGGCACGCACCTGCTCGGAGTCGAACGCACCCTCGGCGTAGTACTCCTGCGCGGCCTCATCGTTGCGCGGGTGGTCGTCGAGCGCCCGCGCCGCGTCGTCCCAGCGGCCGTGCCAGAACGGGGCGGCCTTCGCGAACGCCTCGGGCGTCGCGTTGCCGGCCCAGATCTCCTCGAACCCCTTGATCGCTTCGGCGTACCAGGCCTCGCCGTCTCGTTGCAGGGCGAGCTCACGGCGGTCCTCGTCGGTGACGTCGATGCCGACGACCCGCGGACTGGGCGTGATCAGCACGATTTCCTCGACGTACTGCGGGAACCGAGCGGCGTAGAGCAGCACGAGGGTGGCACCGGCCGAGTGCCCGAGCAGCCGGACCTGGTCGAGACCGAGGTGCTGCCGGAGCGCTTCCACGTCGTCGACCTGACGGTCCGCCCGGTAGGTCTCCTTCGGCGCCTCCCCGGAGTCGCCGGTCCCGCGCAGGTCGAGCCGCAGCACGTGTTCCAGCGGAAGTCCGGCGATGTAGGACGAAGCCTGCATCGCCCCACCCGGAAGGCAGATCAGCGGATCCGCTCCGGACGGGCCGTGGTAGGCGAGGGTGATGCCGTCGAAAGTCTTGAAGAACCCCATGCCGCGCAGTGTGTCAGTAGGAACGTGGCAATTTCAGGCTGTTTTGCGCGACGAAGTTGAGGACCATCTCCCTGCTGACGGGTGCGATGCGGGACAGCCGGGACATCCCGAGCATCGACGCCAGCCCGAACTCGGACGTCAGCCCGTTGCCGCCGTGGGTCTGGATCGCCTGGTCGACGGCCGCCGCGATGGCCTCGCCCGCCGCGTACTTGGCCATGTTCGCGGACTCGCCCGCCTCCTTGTCGCGGCCGGAGTCGTAGAGCGCGGCCGCTTTCTGCGTCATCAGCCTGGCCAGCTCGATCTCGATGTGGATCTTCGCGAGCGGGTGCGCGAGGCCCTGGTGCGAGCCGATCGGGTTCTCCCACACCTTGCGCTGCTGGGCGTAGGTGACGGCCTTGTTCATCGCGAGCCGCGCCGAACCGGTGGCCATGCTCGCGCCCATGATCCGTTCGGGGTTGAGGCCCGCGAACACCTGCAGCAGACCCTGGTCCGGCGATCCGACGACGGCGTCGGACGGCAGCCTGACGTCGTCGAAGAACAGCGTGAACTGCTTCTCCGGCACGACGAGGTCCATCTCGATCTGGTGCCAGGTGAAGCCCTCGGCGTTGGTCGGGACGACGACCAGCACCGGCCCGGTCTTCTGGATCGCGACCACGAGCACGGCGTCGACCTCGTCGATGCCGGAGATGAACGTCTTGGTGCCCTTGAGGATCCAGTCGTCGCCGTCGCGCTTCACCTGGGTCTTCAGCTGGTGCGAGTTGGATCCCGCGTCCGGTTCGGTGATCGCGAACGCCATCTTGAGCGTCCCGTCCGCGAAACCGGGCAGCCACTTGGACTTCTGCTCGTCGGTGCCGAACCGCGCGATCACCGTGGCGCAGATCGCGGGTGACACCACCATGAGCAGCAACGGACATCCCGCCGCGGCCAGCTCCTCGCACACCGCCGCGAGGTCACCGATGCCACCGCCACCGCCGCCGTACTCCTCGGGCACGGCCACGCCGAGGTAGCCGAGCTTGCCGGCTTCCTCCCACAGTTCGGTGGTCTTCTCCCCCGACTTGGTCTTGGCGAGGAAGTACTCGGTGCCGTACTTGGCGCCCAGCTCGGAGACCGCCTTGCGCAGCGCGACCCGCTCTTCGGACTCGACGAAGCTCATGATTCGTCTCCACTCTTTTCGGCTACCACTGCCAGAACGTCGCCGGCGTTGACCTGCTGGGCTTTCTCGACGAGGAGCTCGGTGACGGTGCCCGCGTTGTTCGCGAGCACCCGGTGTTCCATCTTCATGGCTTCCAGCACGAGAAGCTCTTGTCCTGCTTCGACCGCGTCGCCCTGGTTGACGCTGACCCGCACGACCGTGCCGGGCATCGGCGCGATGGTCGCGCCCGGTGCGAGCTTGGTCTCCGGTTCGGGAAAGCGCGGCACGACCTTCAGCGACACCGAGCCTCGCGGCGAGTCGACCTCGACCAGATCGCCGTACCTCGCTACCCGGAACGGCGTTGTGACGCCGTCCAGGTCGAGCGTGACGGTGTTCCCGGTCGCCTGCTTCGGGTCGTACTCGACCTCGATCTCGGTGTCCCCGAACAGGAACTTCGCCTTCGGCTGCTGCGAGCAGACGTTGCGCCAGCCGAGCGGCAGGTGCCCGATCCTGCGGGTGGCCGCCTCAGCGAGTGCCGCGGCGAGCGCAAACGGTTGCGGGTCAACGGTCCGGGTGAAGTCGTGCTCGGCCAGGAACCCGGTGTGCGTGTCACCGTTGAGGAAAGCGTCGTTTCGGAGGATGTCGACGAGCAGCTGACGGTTCGTGACCAGACCGTGGATCTGCGCGCTCTCCAGTGCCGTCGCGAGCTTCCGGGCGGCCGCCGCGCGCGTCGGTGCGTACGCGATCACCTTGGCCAGCATGGGGTCGTAGAAGACCGAGATCTCCGACCCGTCCTCGACACCGCTGTCGAGCCTGACGTCGCCTGGGACCTCGAACCTGTGCAACGTGCCGCTGGCCGGGCGCCAGTCGTTCGCGGGGTCCTCGGCGTACAGCCGGACCTCGATGGCGTGCCCCTGCGGTTGCGGGGTTTCCGACGGCAGCCTGGCACCTTCGGCGATGCGCAGCTGCCATTCGACGAGGTCTACGCCGTAGACCAGTTCGGTGACCGGGTGCTCGACCTGCAGGCGCGTGTTGACCTCCAGGAAGTGGAAGTCCTCGCCCTTCAGCATGAACTCGACAGTGCCCGCGCCGACGTACCCGATCGACTCGGCCGCTGCCGTCGCCGCGGCGAACAAGCGCTTGCGGACGTCATCGGTGACCGCGGGACTGGGTGACTCCTCGACGATCTTCTGGTGCCTGCGCTGGATCGAGCACTCGCGTTCGCCCAGCGCCCACACCGTGCCGTGGGTGTCCGCGAGGATCTGCACCTCGACGTGCCTCGCATGCTCCAGCAACGGTTCGCAGAACACCGTCGGGTCGCCGAACGCCGACTCGGCTTCCCGGCGTGCGCTGGCGAGTGCTTGCTCGAACTCCTTGCGTTCGCGCACGATCCGCATACCCCGGCCGCCACCGCCCGCCGACGCCTTGATCAGCACCGGGAACTCGGCCACGGTCTCGGGGTCGAGTTCGGGCAGCGTCGGCACACCCGCGGCGGCCATCCGCTTCTTGGCGGCGACCTTCGAGCCCATGGCCTCGATCGAGTCCGGCTCCGGGCCGACCCAGGTCAGGCCCGCCGCCTGCACCTTCCTGGCGAAGTCGGCGTTCTCGCTGAGAAAGCCGTAGCCGGGGTGGACGGCGTCCGCTCCCGCCCTGGTGGCCGCCTCGACGATCAGGTCGGCGCGGAGGTAGGTCTCGCTCGGCGTCGCACCCGGCAGGTTGACCGCGAAGTCGGCTTCCCGGACGTGCGGGGCGCCGGCGTCCGGGTCGGAGAACACCGCGACCGTGCGGATGCCGTTGTCCTTGCAGGTGCGGATGATCCGGCGAGCGATCTCGCCGCGGTTCGCGATGAGGAGTGTCTTGATCACTTTGCGCTCACATCCGGAAGACGCCGAAGCCGTCGGCGCCCTTGATCGGTCCGCTGTGGACAGCGGAGAGACAGATCGCGAGCACGGTCCTGGTGTCGCGAGGGTCGATCACGCCGTCGTCGTAGAGCTTCCCGGACAGGAACGGCGCCAGCGACTGCTCCTCGATCTGCGCCTCGACCATCTTGCGCATGGCGGCGTCGTGCTCCTCGTTGTACTCCTGCCCCTTCGCGGCCGCCGCCTGCCGTCCGACGATCGACAGCACGCCGGCGAGCTGCGCGGGGCCCATCACGGCCGACTTGGCGTTGGGCCAGGTGAACAGGAACCGCGGGTCGTACGCCCTGCCGCACATGCCGTAGTTGCCGGCGCCGTAGCTGGCGCCCATGGTGATCGTCAGGTGCGGGACTTTGCTGTTGGACACCGCGTTGATCATCATCGAGCCGTGCTTGACGATGCCGCCCTGCTCGTACTGCGCGCCGACCATGTAGCCGGTGGTGTTCTGCAGGAAGACGAGCGGGGTGTCGCTCTGGTTCGCGAGCTGGATGAACTGCGTGGCCTTCTGCGACTCCTCGCTGAACAGCACGCCGCGCGCGTTCGCGAGGATGCCGATCGGGTAGCCGTGGATCCTGGCCCAGCCGGTGACGAGGCTGTTGCCGTACAAGGGCTTGAACTCGTCGAACTTCGACCCGTCGACGAGCCGCGCGATGACGTCCCTGGGGTCGAACGGGACCCGCTGGTCCTCGGACACGATGTCCAGGATGCTGTCGGCGTCGAACTTCGGCTCTTCGACCTCGTGCGGCTCCGGACCTCTTTTGCGCCAGTTGAGCCGTGCGACGACCCTTCTGGCGAGCCTGATCGCGTCGGTCTCGTCCTCCGCCACGAAGTCCGCGAGCCCGGACGTGGCGCCGTGCATCGTGGCGCCGCCGAGCGACTCGTCGTCCGAGTCCTCACCGGTCGCCATCTTGACCAGCGGCGGACCGCCCAGGAACACCTTCGACCGGTCCTTGATCATGATCACGTAGTCCGACATGCCCGGCACGTACGCGCCACCGGCCGTCGCGTTGCCGAACACCGCCGTGATGGTCGGGATGCCCGCAGCTGACAGTCGCGTGAGATCGCGGAACGCGCGTCCGCCGGGGATGAAGATCTCGCTCTGCGTCGGCAGGTCCGCGCCGCCCGACTCGACCAGGCTGACCAGCGGCAGCCGGTTCTGCAGCGCGATGTCGTTGGCCCTGAGGCTTTTCCTGAGCGTATAGGGGTTGGATGCCCCGCCGCGGACCGTCGGGTCGTTCGCGACGATCACGCACTCGACGCCCTCGATCCGCCCGATGCCGGTCACCACGCTCGCCCCGACCGGGAAGTCGGTGCCCCACGCGGCCAGCGGTGACAGCTCCAGGAACGGGCTGTCCTCGTCGATGAGCAGCTCGACCCGTTCGCGCGCCAGCAACTTGCCCCGCTTGTGGTGCCGCTCGACGTACTTCGGCCCACCTCCCGCGAGCGCTTTCGCGTGCTCGGCGTCCAGCTGCGCGATCTTCGCGAGCAGCGCCTCCCTGTTGCCCATCAGGCGAACCCCAATCGTCGTGCCGCGAGCTCGGTCATCACTTCACTCGCCCCGCCCCCGATACCGAGGATGCGGGCGTCCCGGTAGTGACGCTCCACTTCGGACTCCCGCGTGTACCCCATGCCACCGTGCAACTGCACCGCCGCGTCCACCACGAACGAACACGCGTCCACGGCGGCGTTCTTGGCGAAGCAGACCTCCGTGATCACGTCCTCGCCCCGGTTCACCCGCACCGCGATCTCCCGCGTGTACGTGCGCGCGAGGTCGATCCGCTGCGCCATCTCGGCGAGCTTGTGCCCGACCACCTGCCGCTTGATCAACGGCTTGCCGAACGTCTCCCTGTTCCTGGTCCACTCGACGGTCAGGTCCAGCGCCCGCTGCGCCGTCGCGTACGCCTCGACGGCCATCGTGACCCGCTCGACCTGGAACTGCCGCATGATCTGCACGAACCCGGCGTTCTCCTCGCCGACGAGGTTTTTGGCCGGCACCCTCACGTCGTCGAAGTGCAGCTCCGCGGTGTCGCTGCAGAGCCAGCCCATCTTGTCGAGCCTGCGCCGCGTGAACCCGTCCTCGATCACCAACAGCGAGATGCCCTGGTACCCCGGCTCTCCCGTCCGCACCGCCGTCGTGACGAAGTCCGCGCGGCATCCCGACGTGATGAACGTCTTGGTGCCGTTGACGATGTAGTGATCGCCCTGCCTGACGGCCTTGGTCTGGATGTTCGCGACGTCCGAGCCCGCACCCGGTTCGGTGACCGCGAGGCTGCCGATCTTCTCGCCCCTGATCGCCGGCTTCGCGAACCGCTCGATCAGGTCCTCGTTCCCGCTCTGCCAGATGTGCGGAATCGCGATGCCGTGCGTGCACAACGCCGCGATCAGCCCGCTCGACCCGCCCGCCTGGATGATCTCCTCGGTCAGCACCGCCGAATCCAGCAGGTCGCCGTCCTCGAACCCGATGGCCAGCAACCCTGTGGCGGCGGCCTTCTTGTGCAGCTCGCGCGGAACCTCGCCCTGCTGCTCCCACTCGGCGATGTGCGGCACGATCTCGTTGCGCGTGAAGTCCCTGACGAGCTGCCGAAGCTCCTTGCGCTCGTCGAACAGATCCTTCGTGATCACAGCAGCTCCTCCGGGATCTCGACTTCCCTGCTGCGCAACCACTCGCCCAGCGCCTTCGCCTGCGGGTCGAACCGCGTGCTGCTGGCCACGCCCTCACCGAGCAGCCCGTGCACCACGAAGTTGAGCGCCCTGAGGTTCCTGAGCTCGTACCGGCTGACCTCGTTGGCTTCCGGCAGCAACTCCTTGAGCTTCTCAGTGGTGAGAAAGGTGTTGAGCCACTCGTACGCCTCGTCCGTGCGAACCCAGACTCCGAGGTTCGCGTCCCCGCCCTTGTCCCCGCTGCGCGCTCCGGCGATTGTCCCCAACGGCCTCTTCACAGCAACACCGCCTTGGCGCTGACCTCGTCACGATTCACATAGGCCGCCTTGTACACCCCGAACGGCGTCCCGTCACCGGGCGGCGCCGTCACGTGGAACCCGGGATAGCTCGCCAGCGCCAGCTCGATCGCGGCCCGGCTGAACCCCTTGGCTCGCTTGGGGTCCGCGGTCTTGATCGTGACGTGCAACAACGCACTGGCTCGTTCTTCGGTGTCCGCGTCCTGGTGATCGGTCCTGGCGAGCGTCCAGGTCAGCCCTTCGTCGCCGATGGCCTGACGCAGCTGCCTCTGGACGAGGTCGGCCTTGGCTTCGACGTCGAGTCCGGTGAGGACGAACGTCGTGGCGTTCCTGAACCCGCCCAACGTGTTCAGGCACACCTTCAACGTGTCCGGCGGCGGACTCCCCTTGGTTCCCACGATCCTGACGCCTCGCTCGTGCTGTTCGAGCCTGATCGTGTCGAAGTGCGTGGTGACGTCCGGCCCCAGGTACTCCGGCGCCCCGATCTCGTAAAGCAGTTGGGCCGTAACGGTGTCGACCGTGACCGCCCCGCCCGTGCCGTCGTGCTTGGTGATCAGGCAGGACCCGTCCTCGTCGATCTCGGCGATCGGAAACCCGGGCCGGGCCGCGTCGATCTCGGTGAAGAACGAGTAGTTCCCGCCCGTCGCATGCGTCCCGCACTCCAGCACGTGCCCGGCGACCGTGGCCCCGGCAAGCCTGTCCCAGTCATCTCGCGCCCACCCGAAGTGCGCCGCGGCCGGCCCGACCACGAGGCTCGCGTCCGTGACCCGGCCGGTGACGACGACCTGCGCGCCCTGGTTCAGGCACTCGGCGATCTCCCACGCGCCCAGGTAGGCGTTGGCGGTCAGGGCATCCGGGAACCGCGCCTTGAGGTCGTCGCCCGTGACGTACCCGACCTTGGCGTCCAGCTTGCGTGCCAGTCCCTCGGGGTTGAGCCCGCCCGCGTTGACCACGATCTTGACGCCCTTGTCGAGCGCCAGCGCCAAGCAGTCCTCCATCTGGCGGAGAAAGGTCTTGGCGTACCCGAGGCTGGAGTCCTTCATCCGGTCGCGGCCGAGAATGAGCATGGTCAGCTCGGCCAGGTAGTCGCCGGTCAGGACGTCGAGCTCGCCGCCTTCGAGCTGCTCGCGCATGGCGGACAGGCGGTCGCCGTAGAACCCGGACGCGTTGCCGATCCTGATCACCGCTCGCCTCCCCAACCAGCCCCAACCAACTGGTTGGTCCGCCTAACCAACCGGTCAGTCCGCATAACCAACTGGTTGGTCAGCTCAACCAACCGGTCAGTTCCGCCAACCAACCAGTCAGTCTGACCAACTAACTGGTTGGTCTGCCTAACCAACTGGTCAGTCCGCCCAACCAGCCGGTTGGTTCGCCCCACCACCCTGCGCACCCTCACCGGCCACCTCCGGGCGGCCCCGCAAAGGCTTGCGCGATCGGCACCCACTCCTCCGCCACCGGCCCCACAGCCTCGACCGCCAACTCCTTGCGGTTCCTCCGCTGCGTGACCAGCCAAGCGAAGTCCAACGCCGGCCCGGAAACCCGGTTCTCGGCCCCCTCAGGCCCCCACGTCCACAGCTCGCCGCCCGGCCCGGTCAACTCCACCCGAACCTCAGCCTCAGGCACCGCCAGCCCGTTGAGCAGAAACGCGAACCCCATGGTCCGCACCCCGATGTGGCACACGTGCTTCAACCGCGAAGTCGGCGACCGCACCACCCCGAGCGCATCAGCGACGTCCTGCCCGTGCGCCCACGTCTCCATGATCCGCGCGGTCGCCATCGAGGCCGGGCTCATCGGCGGCCCGAACCACAGGATCTTCCCGGAGGCAGCGGCCAGGTGCTCCTGCAGCGCGGCCCGGCTCGCACGCCACAACGACAGCAGGTCCGGCAGCGCGGCCGCCTCGGCCGCGGTCCGGTCCACGATGTCGCCCGCCAGCGGCTGGGCCTTGAAGGCCTCGGGGTCGGTGATGGCGAGGATCGCTGCCTTGTCCGTCCACATGAGATGGCCGATCTGGTGCCCGATCGTCCACCCCTCGGCGGGCGTCGGCAGCGACCAGTCGGCGCCGTCGACGAGCGCGTCCAGGTCCCGCGACTCGGCGTCCAGGTCGACCAGCAGTTCGGTGATCACAGCTGCTCCTCCAGCATCCTCGCCCAGTAGCGCACGACGTGCGCCCGGCGCTTGGCGTCATCGGCGAGCTGGTTGGCGAGCGCCAGCCCGCGCACAAGATCAAGGGTTGCCTGCACCGCGTCCTTCACACCTGGCTTGGTGTCGTCGACGTCGAGCAGCTCCAACGCCAGGCCGTACACCTCGCGTCCCAGGCGCGCCTGCAGCTCCAGCACCAGGACGCGCAGGTCCGGGTCCGTGCGCGCCGCCACCCACAGCTCGAGGGCCGCGGTGAACAGGTCGCTGGCGTGGAAGTCCGCGATCAGCTCGACCACGGCGTGCGTGCTCTTGTCCGCGATCGCGGCACGCCGCTTGAGCACCTCGACGCTCTCCGCGCCCACGTGCGCCACGGCCGCCGCCACCAGTTCGCCGCGCGTCCGGAAGTGGTGCAGCTGGGCGCCGCGCGACACGCCGGCCCGCTCCGCCACCTCGGTCGTCGTGGTGCCTGACCAGCCACGTTCCACCAGGCACTCGACCGTCGCCTCCATCAGCTTCCGCTTGGTCCCCGCGCTGCGGTCGGCCTGGCGCTGCCTCGTCTCCACGGCCTCGAGTGTTCCGGCCCACAAACAAACAGTCAAGCCTGCTTGTAAATTCCGGCAGTCAGCTGACCAGGTAGCAGGACTTCACGACGTTGAGGAGCGGGTCGCCGCCGAACGCCGCTCGCGTGCACGGCGCCGGACTGGTGAACGTCTTGTACGCATACGAGCCGTTGCGCCCGAACGCGACAGTCTGCACACCGCTGAAGGAGCAGGTTCCGTTCTCCACCGCGCATTCCCTCGGGAAGCCGGAGGGTGTGCCCGTCCAGGCGTAGCAGGCCTTCAGGACGCCGATGAGCGGGTCGACGCCGAACGTTCCCTGTGAGCACTTCGCCGTCCCGCCAGACTGCGTCGCCCAGTACGAACCCCTGGCGCCGAACGCCTGCAGACCCGCGACAGGGCACGTGGATCCCTCGTACACGCACGCCGTCCACGCGCCCGCCGGAGCGTCCGGCAGCACGTAGCAGGACTTCACGACGCCGTACAGGGGATCGGAGCCGAACGAGGCGACACTGCACCTGGCACTGCCGCTGACCGTCATGAACCGGAACGCGCCGTTCAGACCGAACGCGACCGCGCGCCTGCCGTCCACCCGGCAGACTTCGTTCTCGGAGCCGCAGCTGGTCGCACCGAACGGTCCACCGGCGGGGGCGAGGTAGCAGTACTTGAACACGTTCGGCGTGGGGTCCTTCCCGAAGGTGGCGATCTCGCACCTGGCCGGACCGCTGATCGTCCGGTACAGGTAGGCGCCCGCGCCGAACGCGAGCACCTGCGTGCCGGTCGGGGTGCAGGCCTGGCCCTCCGCGGCGCACAGCGTGTAGCCGGGCGGCAGCAGGCCGGGCAGCACCCCGGCGTCGAACGGCTGGGGCCGCACGACGCCGGTCGCGATCACGGTGTAGGTGCCGCCGCCCGCTCCGGTCAGGTAGACGTAGTTGCCGTCTGCCGAGCCGCCGGTGATGCCCCCGCCCGGCTGGAACCTTCCGTCACTCCACACGACGGCACCGTTCACGGTGACCTTGACCGAGGAGGAGCCGTAGGTGGGGACACCGATTCGTCCCGCGGTGCCGGCCGCTGCGGTGAGCGTCGAGGTGAACGTGCCCGGCCGGTAGTCCCAGGTGCCCCTCACCTCACCGCTTGGCGTGGTGATGTTGCCTTCCGCGTGGGCGAGGTCGCCGAGGTGCGGCACGAAGTCGTAGTGCGTGGCACTGGTGGGGTTCAGCCCCAGCACCAAGAACGTCAGCACGTTGGTCGGGCCCGTGGCCCAGCCGTGCGAAGCGCTCGCGTACGAGCTGCGGTAGTACTCCGATCCGTCGTAGTTGTAGTTCTCCCAGAACGTGCTCTTGGTGCCATTCGGGGAGTTGAGCATGAAACCCCACTGCCGACGCATCAACGTCAGCGCGTCGGCGTCGTTGTTCGCCATCAGGCGCGCGATGAGCTCCATCGAACCGGTGAACGTGCCGATCAGGCCGGGGAACTCCGGCGTGACCGCTCCGATGTCGGTCCAGTTCGCGGTGAGCGCCCTCACGATCGAGGCATTCTTCTCAGGGCTGTCGGTGAGCTCGAACCAGACGGCCATCGAGTTGCCGTCCTGCGGGTGCAGGTCGGAACCGGGGATGTCGCGGTACAGACCGGTCGCCGGGTTCCACAGTCTCGCGTTGGCGGCGGTCTTCACCGCTTCCGCACGCTGCCGCCACGTGTCGGCGTACGCCGACACGCCCAGTCCGTCGGCGATCTCCGCGGCGGCGATGAGCGCCCCGTACAGCAACGCGTTCGCCGTGATCTTCTGCCCTGTGCCCCACTGCCGGCCCCAGTCGGCCTGTGCGGTGACGTTCAGCAGTCCGGTGCCGTCGACCTTCGCCAGGCTGAAGTTCAACGCTCGGACGTACTTCGGCCAGACCGACCGCGCCCACGCGGCGTCGCCGGTGTAGCGGTAGTACAGACCGGTCCCCACCAGTGTCCACAGGTGGTAGGTGTCCGAGTTGTACGTGTCCCCACTGGCCGGGTCACCGATCTCCGGCCCGGCGTACGGAAGCATGCCGTCGGCCCGCTGCAACCCGTACAGCACGTCGAGCCCGTTGCGAGAGGACCTCATGTCATTGAGCGACGCGTACGCGGTGCGGAGCGCGACGCCAAGATCGCCCGGCCACACCGTGCGGTCGCGTTTCGCACCGTCGGTGAGAACGCTGGTGCCGGCACTGACGACGGCGGAGTTCTGCCAGCCGGGGTTCGGGGCGAACTTCGACCGGCCCGTGTCGGGTGCGATGGTGTTGGTCTGCACCGTGTACGCACCGGCGTACCAAAGCTTGTTGATCAGGTCGTCATCGGAGCGGAAGTAGTTCGGGTAGTCGCGGGGATTCGGGCGGTCGGGATCCGGCGTGAACTGCAGCGTCACGTCGTCGACGTCGACCCAGCCGTCACTGCCGAGGAACAGCGTCAGATAGCGGAATCCACCACGCAGCTTCTCCTTGGGCATTGTGTAGGCGCCGGGACCGCTGACTGCGGCGAAGATCGCTCCATCCGAGCCGAAGTGCTGACTGCTCGCGTCGCTGTTCACCCCGACGTGTGCGGCGGTTTCGGAAAACGCGAGGCCGATCTGCCGGCCGGGAGCGCTCGCGCCGGCGAAACCCAGGCTGACCAGGCCGCCGACCTCCTTCTCGAAGTCCAGCACAAGGGAGGAGTTCGCACCGGAGAACCGGGCCGTGCCACCGGTGACGAGGTTGCCGGGGTTGGTCACGTCGCCTGTCGTCCGGTAAACCGAGACGGGTTTCACCGATCGTGACGCGGGGGCGAAGTTGTTGGGATCCGCCGCAGCCGGGGACTGGGCGGATTGCGCCTTGGCTCCGGGCACGATGATAAAGGCCAGCAGAAGCACACAGACCCACATGCGCACCATGGGTCCCCCTTTCCACACCCTGGCGCCGCCGGAGAATTCGGGCAGGAAAAAGAAGCGGACGCACTGATCTCCGTCCGCCACCCCCGCCCATTCCGGCGGATCGCGAATATTCACTCGAATGTCGTAAACCCGTATGTGCCATGCATTGTCAAAAATTGTTCCGCACTTGATAGTGCATCGGAAATATCGCGTTCGGCAACAGGGCTTTTGTATTCGGGTGCGCTTTCACCGGGATGCGCTAGTGTCCGCAGGCGATGAGCACAGTTGATCGACTCAGGGCCGCCGGCTGCGTGTTCGCCGAAGACGAAGCCGCACTCCTCCACGAAGCAGCCACCTCGCCCGAGCACCTGGAAGAGATGGTCGTCCAACGAGTCGACGGGCTGCCGCTCGAGCACGTCGTCGGCTGGGCCGAGTTCTGCGGGCAGCGGATCACGGTCACCAAAGGCGTGTTCGTGCCGCGCCACCGCACCGAACTGCTGGTAGACCTCGCCACCGACCTGAACCCGGAACTAGCGGTCGACCTGTGCTGCGGCTCGGGAGCGATCGGCGCGGTCCTCCAGCACAGGCTCCCCGACGCCACCGTCTACGCCGCCGACATCGACCCCGTGGCCGTGGCGTGTGCGCGCAAGAACCTCACGAACGTGTTCGAGGGCGATCTGTTCGACGCCCTGCCCACACACATAAGAGGACACATCGACGTAGTGGTCGCGAACGTGCCGTACGTGCCCACCGACGACATCCGGTTCATGCCACCCGAAGCGCGCGACTTCGAGGCACGAGTGGCGCTCAACGGCGGCCCGGACGGCCTGGACGTGCTCAGAAGAGTCGCGGACCAGGCCACGAGCTGGCTGCGGCCCGGTGGCCACCTGATGAGCGAGACGAGCGAGCGCCAGGCACCAGAAGCACTCAAGGCCTTCACCGCGGCCGGACTCGACGCCAAGCTCGTGACCAGCGAAGACGCCACCGCCGTACTAGGGCGCCTGGCGAAGTAGCCGCCAACTCCGTACGATGTACGGTATGTCGTACGACGAGGTCATGCAGTGGTTCACGCGCTGGGACGAGCTGGCAACAAGCGGCGACGTCGAGAAGATGGCCGACATGGCGCTGTTCCCGATCAACACGGTCACCGACGGCTCGGCGACGTCGTGGGACCGGGAGCGGTTCCTCACCGAGATGGGGGCTCAGCTCGGCGGTGACGTGAAGATGGAGTCCACCAGGACGCCGCACTTCATCAACGACAACCTGGTGTTCGTCATCACCGACGGAACGATCAACGGGATGACCGTGCGCTACGGCGACCTGCTCACCAAGGTCAACGGCGAGTGGAAGTTCCAGACGATGGTCCAGGGCGGCTGGGGCTAGAACCGGGACCAGTCCCTGGGTGCCGGCCACACGATGCGGGCCGACACCCAGGGAGGAACCCGTGTTCGCAGTGACCCTCGCCCTCATCGCCGCCACCCTGCCGGCACCTCAGGGCAGAACGCTGACGGTCGGGCCAGGCGCCCAGTACGCGACACCTCAGGCAGCGGCCGACGCGGCACGCCCCGGCGACACCGTCGAGATCGCACCAGGCACCTACGGGAACGGCCTGACGGTCAAGCGCGGCGGCATCACGTTCCGCGGCAACGGAAACGTCACCATCAAGCCGAAACTCACCATCAACGCCAACGATCTCACGTTCGAGAACCTGACCTTCCAGGGTTCTGACAGGTTCGGCGCGTACGCCGACGGCCGCAGCAACCTCACCTTCAGGAACTTCGGCGTCAGCGGCTCCCAGGACGGCGGCCTGGTGCTGCTCAACACCTCGAACGTCCTGATCGACGGCTGCGAGATCAAAGGGACGAACGCCAGGGGCACCAAGGCCGACCACGAGGCGATGACCATTGCCGACGGCTCGCGCGATGTGGACGTGAAGAACTGCCACGTCCACGACAACGGCGAAGAGGGCATCGACGTCAAGTACACCGAGAACGCCCGCGTGAAGATCCACGACAACATCGTGCGCAACAACCGCGGCCCCAACATCTACGTCGACTCGGCCACGCACGTCGAGGTCTACAACAACATCTCCAGCGGCACGAAGAACGAGACCAAGTCCGGCATCGCCCTCGCCGTCGAGGACTGGTCGGACACCCGCCTGCTCGACAACGTCAAGGTGTACAACAACATCTCGTACGGCAACGCGCAGGCCGGACTGAGCATCTGGGTGCAGTCGAGCGGAACCGTCAGCAACGTGCAGATCATCAACAACACGTTCTACGGCAACAAGAAGGGCAGCATCAGCTTCGACGGCGACGAGTACGCCGGAGCGAACATCCTGCGAAACAACATCTTCGAGCGTCAGACGGGCCACGAAGCGTTCAAGGCGGACCACAACTTCGTCGGCGAACCCGGGCCTCGGACGATCGACGCGGGGTCGGCGGAGGACGCACCGGCGTTCGACATCGAGGGCAACCCACGACCTCGCGGCAAGGCGCACGACATCGGCGCCCACGAGCGGTGAAAGCAGGAAGGACACCCTGGGGAAGAGGGTGCCGACCGCGGAACTTCAGAGCAGGGTGAGCTGTTCCTGATCAACGCGAGGAGCAGGCACACCCACCGGAAGGCTGCCATCGGGCCACACACCGTCGTCGTCACCAGGAACACCGGTGACGGCGTCGGTGGACCGGCCACGCGGCGCCAGCCCGTGCTTCTCGATCAGCGGAACCACCCGCGCCGTCAACCGAGCGCGGTACCGCTTGTCCACATAGGACCCGTTCCCGTACAGATACCGGTACGTCTCGACGAGATCGGGGTGCTCCCGGCGAAGCCAGGCCGCGAACCACTCCCGCGCCCCAGGCCGCAGGTGCAACGGCAGCACGGTCACCCCGGTCGCTCCGGCAGCCGCGATCTGCTCCAGCAGGAAGTCGAGCTGCTCAACGGAATCCGTCAGCTCGGGCAGCACAGGAGCGATGAACACCCCGCACGGCAACCCGGCTTCCCGCACCTTCCGCACCAGCTCCAGCCGGGCGGCGGGCGTCGGAGTGCCGGGTTCCAGCGACTTGTGCAGGTCGCGGTCCATCAACGCCAGCGAGATCCCGATCCCGACCGGCACGACCTCAGCCGCGGCAGCCAAGAGCGGCAGATCACGGGCCAGCACGGTCCCCTTCGTCAGGATCGAGAAGGGGGTGCGGGAGGCGGTCAGCGCTTCGATGATCCCTGGCATCAAGGCGTACCGCCCCTCCGCCCGCTGGTACGGGTCGGTGTTGGTGCCCAGCGCGACGTGCTCCTGCTTCCACTTGGCGGAACGCAGCTGACGCGACAGCACCTCCCCCGCGTTGACCTTGACGATCAACTGGGTGTCGAAGTCGTGCCCGGAGTCCAGATCCAGATATGTGTGGGTTTTCCGGGCGAAGCAGTTGTGCGAGACCACGCCGTTCGCGATGAAGTCACCGGTGCCGGTCGTGATGTCGTACAACGGCATCTCGTCAAGCGGCTCCACGGACACCACGCCCAGCGGCTGCTGCGACTTGATCGCCACGCCGTCGATGTCGCGCTTGCGGGTGATCGCCGGGTCGACGGTGTGGAAGAAACGCAGGTTCTCCCGCAACCCGCCACGCAGTCGCACGACCCGGACGCCACGACGGCGCCGCAGCTCCTCGATCGCGAAGTCGAAGTGGAAGTGCTTCAAAGCCAGGCAGATCGCTTCGAGCACGACCGCGTTGCGCGTCGACATCCGCAGGATGCTGCGCGAGCAGGTCCCGAGGTAGTCGAACGCGCCGGCCAGGAATCCCTTGAGCCAGTCGGGGTTCGGGGCTATCTGCCAGTGCGCGAGCTCGCGCACTTGGTGCAGAAATCTCCTCCCTTCTCGCACACCGAAGTAGTCGAGATACTCCTGTGTGCGCTCCATGGCCTCTATGTCGGCCAGGGGGATGCGGAAGTCCTGCTCGTCGTCCACCATGCCGCGCAGGTAGCCGCGGCGGTAGTCGTCGGTCACGACGGGCTGCTCGACGAAAGCCCCCGTGCCCATCAGCTTGTTGCCGGTCGTGAGGTGCGGACGGCGGCCCGTGCCGGCGGTCTCGCCGGTCACGTGCTTCCAGCCGCGGTCGGTGAGGAAGCGATGATCGCCGGACGCGACCACCGACGTGCCGTCCTCGAGCGTCAGCCGGTACGCGACCTTGCGCGTCTCCCAGTGCGCGAGGACGGTGGTGAGCTTGTAGCGCCGGTAGTTGCCGACGAGCTCGGTGCCGTAGATCTCGTCGCCCACCTCCAGCGACGACAACGGTTTGGTGCGCCCGTCGCCCATGAGGATCGGAGTGTCGCCGGCCAGGCAGTAGGTGCAGGCGTGTGAGCAGCCCCGATACGGGTTCACGGTCCACGAGAAGGGCAACGACGACCCCGGTACTCCGTTGAGCACGGATTTGGCGCGGACCTCGTGGAACACCACGTCCGCGAACTCAGGAGTTCGTACGCTGCGCACCAGTCCCGGTAGCCCAGGTAGTGCCTGCTGCGGCTCTGCCTCGAGTTTCTGTCCGTCCCATCGCACACCTAGATTCGAACACATGTTCGAACAGCGGTCAAGGAGAGCACGTGTCACCCATTGAGGTTGCAGGCTTCATCACCGGCGCACTCTGCGTGTGGCTCGTCGCCCGCCAGAACCACTGGAACTGGCCCATCGGCATCGCCAACAACGTCGCGTTCCTCGTGCTGTTCTGGACCAGCGGCCTGTACGCGGACTCGGGCCTGCAGGTCGTCTACATCGCACTGGCGCTCTACGGCTGGTGGGCGTGGCTGCGCGGTGGCGACCAGCACAGCGCCCTCTCGGTGACCCGGACGACGCCCCGCCAGTGGATCTGGCTCGCGGTCGCGGGCGTGCTCGGAACCGTTTTGCTGCACTGGATCCTGGTGTCGTTCACCGAGTCCACGGTGCCGTTCTGGGACGCCGTCACGACCGTCCTTTCGCTGCTCGCGACATGGGGGCAGGCGCGCAAGAAGGTCGAGTCCTGGTGGCTGTGGATCGCCGCGGACGTGATCTACGTGCCGCTCTACGCCTACAAGGACCTTTATCTGACAGCGGTGTTGTACGTGGGGTTCATGGTGCTCTGTGTGATTGGGCTGCGGTCGTGGACGAAGGACGTGGTGCGCGTATGAAGGAGTTCGGCCACGCACTGGTGCTCGGCAAGTTCTACCCACCGCACAACGGCCATCACCACCTGATCGAGACGGCGGCGTCACGCAGCGAACGCACGACGGTCACCGTGCTCGCCGCGTCCACCGAACTGATCCCGCTCGAACACCGGGTGCGCTGGCTGACCGAGACCCACCAGGACACTCCGGGCGTGCGGATCATCGGCGACCTCGACGACCACCCGATGGACTTCGACTCCGACGAGGTCTGGAACCTGCACGTCGAGCTGACCCGTGCCGTCCTCGCCCGGCGCGCCATCGCGGATGGCGAACCGGGCAAAGCACCCGTGGACGTCGTGTTCTCCAGCGAGAAGTACGGCGACGAACTGGCGCGGCGACTCGGCGCGCAGCACGTTCTCGTCGACCTGGACCGGCTCACGCACCCGGTCTCGGGGACGGCGATGCGCACCGATCCCATCGCGAACTGGCACCACCTCGCGCCCGCCACCCAGCGCGGACTCGGCTGGAAGGTCGTGGTGGTCGGCGCCGAGAGCACCGGCACGACAACACTGTCCAGACAGCTCGCCGACCACTTCGGAGCGCCCGGGATCCCCGAGTACGGCCGCGAGCACACCGAGCTCAAGCTGGAGTCAGCACGAGCGTTCGATCCGGAAGCCACCGTGGACAGTCTCGTGTGGACGCTCGGCGACTTCGAGGACGTTGCCCACGAACAAGAACGTCGCATTCACACCGAAACCGCTCCACTGGTCATTTCGGACAACGACGCGTTCGCCGCGACGGTCTGGGGCGAGCGCTACCTCGGTTTCCGCCCGGACATCTGCCAAGGCACCGAGCCGGACCTCTACCTGCTGACCGACCACGTGGGCGTTCCGTTCGAACAGGACGGCTGGCGTGACGGCGAACACCTGCGCGAGTGGATGACGGGCCTGTTCGAACGCGAGCTCACGAAGCGCGGTGTGCCGTGGCTGAAGCTGACGGAGGACAGGTTCGCGGCGGCCGTAACGGCCGTCGAACACCTCATGAGGCAGGATGTTGCGCGTGGGTCACGGTCACGGGCATAGCCACGCGCTGAAGGACGAAGAACCTGCGTCGCAGCGCGTGCGCACGTTGCTGATGTGGCTGCTGGTGCCGTTGGCGCTCGCCACGATCGTCGGCGCGGCGCTGCTCTACCCGTTCGGGCACGAGCAGAAGACCGGCGCGGCGATCGGGCTGCACCAGAAACCGGTCAGCGCGGTCGTCACGGGCGTGCAGGAAAACTGTGGCGAGAAGTGCATCGCGGTGACCGTGCGCATGACCGACGGCGACGCGAACGGGCAGAGCATCACGATCCCGAGCCCGCACGGCCCTGGCGCGCCGCACTTCCAGCTCGGCGACGAGGTCGTTCTGTCCTATTCGGGCAGCCAGCCCCAGGCCGCCGAGTCGTACCAGATCGTGGACTTCCAGCGCGGCTGGTCACTGGTGATCCTGGCCGTGCTCTTCGCGGCGGCCGTGCTCCTGCTCGGACGCTGGCAGGGGCTCGCGGCGCTCGGCGCGTTGCTGCTGAGCTTCGCGGTGCTCGTGCTGTTCGTGATGCCGTCGATCCTGGCCGGCGAGAACCCGCTGCTCGTGGCGGTGGTCGGCGCCGGGCTGATCATGTTCGTGGTGCTCTACCTGACGCACGGCATATCGGCGAGAACCTCGACCGCCGTGCTCGGAACGCTGGTCAGCCTCGCGCTGATCGGCGTGCTGGGCGCCCTGTTCTCGGCGGTCTCGTCGCTGACCGGGCTCGACGAGGACACGATCAACCTCGTCACCGTGCTCGGCACCGACATCGACACGCGCGGGCTGCTGCTGGCCGGCACGCTCATCGGCGCGCTGGGCGTGCTCGACGACGTGACCGTCACGCAGACAAGTGCCGTGTGGGAGCTGCGTCGCGCCAACGACAAGCTGACGTGGCGCGAGCTGTTCGCGGCCGGGTCGCGGATCGGGCGCGACCACATGTCGTCCGTGGTCAACACGCTCGTCATGGCCTACGCGGGCGCGGCGCTGCCGTTGCTGCTGGCGATCTCGCTGGCCGGGCGGTCGCTGGGCGAGATCCTGACCGCGCAGCAGATCGCGCAGGAGATCGTCCGGACGCTGGTCGGCAGCATCGGCCTGGTGGCGGCGATTCCGGTGACGACGGCCCTGGCCGCACTCGTCGCGGTACGCCAGGAGGTCGCCCCGGTGGCGGCGCCCGAACCCGAGCCAGAGCCAGAGCCCGAACCCAGGACCAAGACCGTGAAGCGCGCGAAACCACAGCCGAAACCGCGGCCCGCGCGCATCGAGGGCGACCTCTTCATCGGCTACGACCCCGACAAGGGGCCGTGGGAGCGCCCTAGTGAGCCAGGAGCACGAAGAGCAGCGCCAGCACGCCCGGCACCACCTGCACGAAGAAGATCTTCCGGCTCGCCGTGAACGTGCCGTAGATGCCTGCGACGATCACGAACACCGTGAACAGCACCGACGCGCCGAAGTCCTGCCGGATCAGCGCGTAGATCAGACCGGCGGCGAGGAAGCCGTTGTAGAGGCCCTGGTTCGCGGCGAGCGCCTTGGACTCCTGGGCGAACTCCGGCGTGAGACCGAACGCCTTCTGGCCGCGCGGTGTCGTCCAGAGGAACATCTCCAGCACCACGATGTAGATGTGGATCAACGCCACCAGGGCGATCAGGATGTTCGCGATTACCTGCACTTAGGTCCTCCTCTGGAGCAACACGACCGATGAGACAATAGAGCAGTGGGAAGACAGCGGCCCGACACCGAGGCGATCACCGAGTCGATCGACTCCGGCACGGCCGAACTGGTGCCCGACCTGGGTGGCCGGAACTCGTGGACGTTGCGCGTCAACGGAACCCCACAGTCTCATGTGGACCTGGACGACCCGACGTATCTCGAGTTCGAGTACGTCCGCCGCCTGGGTCACCTGATCGACCTGGTGGCGCCTTCCCGCGTGCTGCACCTGGGTGGTGGCGCGCTCACGCTAGCGCGTTACGTGTCCGCGACAGTCCCTCGAGCGTCTCAGCAGGTGGCCGAGATCGACGCCGGCCTCATCGCCTTCGTCCGCCGCGAGCTCCCGCCGCCCCGCGGTGTGAAGATCACCACTGGCGACGCGCGGGCGGTGCTCGTCAAAGCGCGCCCCGCGACCTTCGACCTGATCGTCACGGACTGCTTCGCGGGCGCACGGACACCCGCTCACCTGACGTCGGTCGAGTTCGTGCGGCAGGCGTCGGCGGCGCTGGTCGAGGACGGCGTCTACGCGGCGAACATCGGCGACGGCAACGGACTGCAGTTCGCACGCGCCCAGTGCGCGACCGTGCGCGCGGTGTTCGAACACGTCTGCGTGCTGGCCGAGCCCGGCGTGTTCCGCGGCCGCCGGTTCGGCAACTTCGTGATCTTGGCGTCGCACACCGGGTTGCCGATGCAGCAACTGATGCGCGCCACGGCCGGAGACCCGTTCCCCGGACGCGTCGAACACGGCACGGGGCTGACGAAGTTCATCGGCGGTGCGCCGGTCACGACCGACGAGACGGCGACGCTGTCACCAGCGCCACCGTCCGGCCTCTGGGGCACCTAGTCGAGCGAGGTCACGAACTTCGAGACGGCCTCCGGATGGAGCTTCTGCGCCATCCGCCCGGCCGGCGCCAGCGACCCCAGCCGGTACAACGGCCGCTCGGCCGCGGCCAGCCCGCGCGCCTCGGCCCGCAGCTGAGCCACGAGCAGCTCCGAGAACACCAGCCCGGGCGTGTCACCCCGGGCCGCCAGCGAGTCCGCGAGCCGGCGCAGCTGGTAAATGCCCAGCTCACGGCCACCGGTGCCCGCGTACATCGACAACGCGATGTTGATCGCCTTCTTGCCGCCGCGCACGAACAGGCCGACG
Organism: Lentzea sp. NPDC005914; assembly: GCF_040629405.1. NCBI lineage: Bacteria > Bacillati > Actinomycetota > Actinomycetes > Pseudonocardiales > Pseudonocardiaceae > Lentzea > Lentzea sp. NPDC005914. Next base: position 65,465 of record NZ_JBEXVQ010000051.1, read on the forward strand.
GTCCGGGCGCCGCGCAGGTCCGTGACCAGCAGGTCCAGGGCATCGGCGGTGGCCAGGTCGACGGTCCGGGTCCCGAAGGCGCGCACGCTGACGCGCGTGCCCTCCAGCCACATGGTGCGACGGGCCTCGGACATCGCCAGCAGCACCACCGGCACGGCGACGATCAGCGCGGCGATGACACCCGGCCACCGCCCGCCGATCAGGCCCACGATCGCGCCGAACGCGAGGGCGACCATGACGCCGCCGATCGCGACCATCCGGGCGCGCTTGCGGACCGTCGCCTTGTCGAGCAGGTCGAGAACCAGCCTGTCGCCCGTGCTCTTGTCGTCGGAGCTCACGGGGTCTCTCGCACCGCCTCGGCGACTCCCGCGACTGGCGCCGCGATCGCCGCCAGCGTCTCGGCAGCGTCCCTGGCCGACACCATCGTCTTCCCCACCGCCGCGACGACGTCGGCCAGCGGCACCGTCACCTGGTCGCCCGTGGCCAGCGTCTTGATGCCGATCTGCCCGGCCTCCAGGTCGCGCTCCCCGAGCACCAGCGCGAACTTCGCCCCGGACTTGTCCGCAGCCTTGAAGCCCGCCTTCATCGACTTGCCGCCGTAGACGAGGTCCGTCCGCACCCCGGCGGCGCGCAACTCGCCCGCAATCGCCACGAGGCGGGCCCGCGCGGCCTCGCCCAGCGGCACGCCGATCACGTCGACGCGGCTGAACTCCGGCAGCACGCCCTCGGCCTGAGCAGCCAGAAGAGCGCGGTCGACACCGAGGCCGAAGCCCACGCCGGACAGCTCCTGGCCACCGAGCTGCGCCATCAGGCCGTCGTAGCGGCCACCGCCGCCGATGCCCGACTGCGCGCCCAGCCCGTCGTGGACGAACTCGAACGTCGTCTTCGTGTAGTAGTCGAGGCCGCGGACCATGCGCGGATTCTCGACGAACTTCACGCCCAGCTCGGTCAAGTACCCCTTGACGAGCTCGTAGTGCTCACGGCACGCGTCGCACAGGTGGTCCACCATCAGCGGCGCCTCGGCGACGAGAGCACGCACGTCGGGCCGCTTGTCGTCGAGCACGCGCAACGGGTTCAGCTCGGCGCGCTGACGGGTCGCCTCGTCGAGCGGCAGCCGGGACAGGAACTCCTGCAGCAACGCCCGATACGCCGGACGGCACGACGAGTCACCCAGCGAGGTGATTTCCAGCCGGTACCCGGTCAGGCCCAGAGCGCGGAACCCGGCGTCACCGACGGCGATGACCTCGGCGTCGAGCGCGGGGTCGTCCACGCCGATCGCCTCGATGCCCACCTGGTGGAACTGCCGGTACCGGCCGGCCTGCGGGGCCTCGGCGCGGAAGAACTGGCCCGCGTAGTAGAGCTTCACGGGCAACGAGCCGCGGTCGAGGCTGTGCTCGATCACGGCCCGCATCACACCGGCGGTGCCCTCGGGGCGCAGCGTGATGGACCGGTCGCCGCGGTCGAGGAAGGTGTACATCTCCTTCGACACGACGTCGGTGGACTCGCCGACACCGCGCGCGAACAGCGCCGTGTCCTCGAAGACCGGCAGCTCGACGTAGCCGTAGCCCGCGAGCTCGGCGGCACGGGTCAGCGTCGACCGAACGTGCACGAAAGCGGCGGACGTCGGCGGGATGTAGTCAGGAACGCCTTTGGGTGCGGAAAACACGTCTCTCAAAGTCCTCGGTGCGGGGCGGCCGGAGCGTCCTGCAGCTGAAGCAGGTAAGGGTTCGTCGCACGCTCGCGGCCTATGGTCGTCGTCGGGCCGTGGCCGGGCAGCACCACCGTGTCGTCGGGCAAGGTCAGGACCTTGTTCTGCAGAGACGACAGCATGCGCGAGTGGTCACCGCCAGGCAGGTCGGTGCGTCCGATGGAACCGGCGAAGAGCGTGTCACCCGAGATCACCAGGCGACCCCCTTCCTGCGCGCCGGAGCGGAACATCACCGACCCGCCGGTATGGCCCGGCGTGTGGTCGACGGCGATCTTCAGCCCGGCGAGGTCCAGCTCGACCCCGTCGTTCAACGAGCGGACCTCGGACGGCTCGCGCATCTCCAGGTTCCCGCCGAAGAACGCGGCCGACTCGCGGCTGATGCCCTTCAACGGGTCGGCGAGCATCTCGACGTCGTCCGGGTGGATGTAGGCGGGGATGTCGTTGCCGTCGCAGACCGGGGTGACGGAGAAGGTGTGGTCGAAGTGCCCGTGCGTGAGCAGCACGGCGACAGGCGCGAGACGGTGCTTGCGCAGGGCCTGCTCGATCGGCTCGACCGCGTCCTGACCGGGATCGATGATCACGCAGGGCTCGCCCTCACCGGTCGCCAGGACGAAGCAGTTCGCCTGGAGCGCACCAGTCGGGAACCCGATCACGAGCACGAAAATGACCTCCTCTGCTAACGACAGCCTAACCACCACACAAAGCTCATATGCCCAGGCCCTAGACTCCCGAGCCGACCGCCCTATTCGCATGAGTCCCTGGGGAGGGAGCACGTGCCCACCAACGAGCAGCGACGCGCGGCAGCCAAGCGCAAGCTTGAGCGTCAGATGGTCTACCGCCATGAGCGGGCCAAGAAGCGTCGCATCATCGCCGTCGTCTCGACGGTCGTCGTTGTTGCGCTCGTCGGAGGTGGTGTGTGGTTCCTCGCGACTCACGACTTCGGCAACGGTGACGCGGCCGCGTCGGAGACTCCGCAGAAGGAGTCGGTGGACAAAGCCGAGAACATCCCCACGGCGATGCACCAGATCCCGAAGCGCCCTCAGGCGCTCCCGGAAAAGGTGAACTGTGAATACACGAAGGGCCAGGAGCCGGCGGCCAAGGAGAACACGCCGCCCGCGAACGGCGAGCAGCCCGCCACCGGCACCGTCGGGGTCACGCTCGGCACCTCCATCGGTGACCTGAAGTTCAACCTCGACCGCTCGCTCGCGCCGTGCACGGTCAACAACTTCGTGAACCTGGCGAAGCAGAAGTACTTCGACAACACGACGTGCCACCGCCTCGTGGTGACCGGTATCCAGGTCCTGCAGTGCGGCGACCCCGGCGGCAACGGCATGGGCGGCCCCGGCTACTCGTTCAAGGACGAGGTCTACCCGGAGCTCACCTACGGCCGCGGCGTGCTCGCCATGGCGAACTCGGGCCCGGACACGAACGGCTCGCAGTTCTTCATCGTCTACGGCGACGGCTCGAACCTGCAGCCGAAGTACACGATCTTCGGCACGGTCGACGAGGAGTCGCTGAAGAAGGTCGACGAGGTCGCGAAGACCGGCACGATCTCGCAGTCGCCCGGCCAGGGTGACGGCAAGCCGAAGACGCCGGTCGACATCAAGTCGGCGCTGGTGGCCAACTAGAGCCTGTCCTGTAAGCAGCTGATCAGGGCGTCTGGTATTTCTCTGCGGTGGTTGGTCGTGGTGAGTTGACGGATCGTGCGTGGGCTGCGAT
>NZ_JBEXVQ010000052.1:0-67773 GCF_040629405.1 Lentzea sp. NPDC005914
GGGGTGTCAACCGGACGAAAAGCGTGTCCGGTTGACACCCCGATCCTGGCGCGGCAAGAGCTGAGGCACGACTCGTGACGGGACCCCACCCGAAGCGCACGTTAAAAGCTTGCCTCGGCTTCGCCATCGGGTCGCCTCGCCTTCGGCATTGGCGTTGTTGGCTCACCCGATTGTGTATTGCTTGACCTGCTTTTATGTTGTGATCTTGCGGTAGATTAGAACACGTGAGCGAGAACCGACTTCTGTCTACCGACGAGCTGCTGCGCGGCATTGTCGATGATGTGGCGGAGCGTCGGATTCGTGATCACAAGATTATGCAGAAGATTACCGAGTTGGATCGGCGTGGTGCTGCGGCCGAGCTCGGGTACAAGAATGTGGTGCACGTGCTTCGGCATCTTGTTCGGTGGGATCTTCATACCGCCCGACAAATGGTTGCTGCTGCTGGTTTGTTGAGTGGCGAGATCACTCCGACTGGAAGTGTGCTTGGGCCTGAGCTTCCCGTGACGGCTGAAGCGGTGGCTGAGGGTGCGTTGTCGGTCGAGCATGTTGCGGCGGTTGCCAAGGCCATGGAGACCTTGCCTGCTGAGCTTGAAGAGCTCGTGGTCGGTGTCGCGCGTGAGCATGAGCCTGCAGCGGTAGGAAAGTTCGGCAAGGACCTGGCCTACGGGCTTTATCAGAACGATCCGGAGCCTCGTGACGTCGAGCCTGCGGCACCGGTCAATCAGCTGGTGAAGCAGTGGAAGAACGGTCAGCTCGTGATTCGGGCGCTGCTGGACACGGTAACCGGCACTGCGTTCGAGGCGATGCTGGACCCGCTGGCCAAGCCGCGCGCGGAGACTGCCTTGGAAGGCCCGGACCTGCGGTCGCGCTCCGAGCGTGAGGGCGATGCCTTCGCCGAGTTGGTCGACCTGATGCAGCGGGCCGACCAGTTGCCCGAGCACGGTGGCGAGCCGGTCACGCTCACGGTGACGATGAGCTACGAGGACTTGGCCGAGCAGGTGGGCCAGGGCATGTTGGACAACGGCGAGCGCGTCCCGGTCAGCCAGGTGCGTCAGTTGGCCTGCAATGCGGGGATCATTCCGCTGGTGCTGGGGGACAAGTCGCAGCCGATGGACATCGGCCGCAAGACCCGCAGCTTCCCCGCCGGAATCCGCCGAGTCCTCGTCGCTCGAGACCGAGGCTGCGCCTTCCCTGGTTGTACGAGACCGCCTAGACATTGCGATGCCCACCACATTCATCACTGGACGGATGGCGGCGGTACTTCCGTCGACAACGCGGTCTTGGTGTGCCGACATCACCACACGCTGATTCATCAAAGCGAGTGGGAAGTGAAAATGGTGTCGGGCACACCCATGTTCTGCCCGCCGCAGTGGCTTGACGAGCATCGCAAGCTCAGACGCAACCTGCTCCACGCTGCTGCCTAACGATCGCGCGCTCACCTGCGGCCAGGTGAGCGCCGATTGTGGCGATGCGAAGCGAGCCGTCCGAACCTGTGTGTGGAATTCAGAAGCGGTCATGACGTGCCCAGCTCGGCGATTGGGGCTTGACTTTGAGTGCGAGATGCTACCGTTGAAGGGATCGGCCGGGCTCCTTGTGCCCGGCCTTTTTAAGGCCGATGAAGCATCTCGCCAGAGGCTCGAAGTCAAGCCCCAATCGCAATCGTCGCGAAGCGGCGATGAAATGACCCGGCCCGGTAATGCCCGCGCACGCACGCTGGAAGGCGACCGTCCCGCAGAAGGCGACCCCTCCGCTGGAACGTGACTGACCAAAGCAAGTCGCCCCGCCGCAAAACCCCAGTAGCCCCAGTCTTAAAGCATGATTGTCGGTGTCACCACGGTGCGGCCCGGTTCGCCCCGCGAGTTCACCAGGTGCACCAGGATCTGCGTCGTCCCGGCCGGCACGTCCGGCAGCACGAACCGGCCGCCGTCGTCGGCCTGGGTGGTGGAGGACTGGTGGTCAGCCACCCGCACCTCGACCGTGTGTTCCCCGGCCGGTACCAGCCAGCCGTCGATTCGATGGCGGGAGCCGGTGGAGGTGAAGTTCACCATCAGGGTCAGGTTGTCGACGGTGAACGTGATCGTGCCGGTCTGGCCTCCGCGTACTCCGGCGAAGGATCCGGCTCGTTCCCACCGGGCGACTTCCACGTCCAGGGATTCCAGAGCGATCGCGAACTTCACGCGGTCCACCAGATCGGCGGGCGGTGGATCCAGTTCGTCGACGAGCCTGTTCAACTCGGAGAGGACGGCGGTGTCCTCAAGGCCCCTGCGGTCGTCGCGCGGGTCGATCTCGTTCACCGCGATCCTCCTTCCGTCTCCAGGTAGTTGCGCAGCAGTGTCAGACACCGTCCCCTGGTCGGACCGATGCTGCCGTGGGGCATGGCGAGTGCCTCGGCTACTGCCCGGTACTCGGCGCGCCCCGCGAGCACGGTGAGTCGGAGCAGTTCCTGGCACCTCGTGGTGAGGCGGCCGAACGCGAGCCACAGGCGGCGGTCGCGGTCGTCCATCAGCGTCACGTCCTCGGGCAGGCCGGTGTCGGACTCGAGCTGTTCGGCGAATTCGTCGGACAGGTGCGTCTCACGCTTGTTAGGTGTCCAAGTTCGGCGTGCTTCACGCCTCGTGGTGACAACCAGGTAGCCGACCAGGGCTTTTGGCTCGTGGATGTTCTCGATGTTCTTCAAGAACGCCAGCCACACGGTTTGCACGACGTCTTCCGCAGCGGACCTGTCCAGGCCCTGGCCGCGGGCTACGTGCCACAGCAGCGTGTTCAGTTCGGTCACCAGGACGTCCAGGGCGTCGCGGTTGCCTTCGCGCGCGGCTGCCACACACACCGCGTGCCGTTCGGTGCCTTCAAGTCCGTCCCACGGCGGACGGTCATCCGCCGTGTGCAGCTCGTCCACGCAGCACCTCCGATCGGCCGCCCTGTCAGCGCCGTCCGCCAACTCATGAAGGGCTAACTGGGCGGTAGATACAAAATTCACTCGATTGGAGCAGTATCACGCCGCAGTCGCCCTCATCTTCCTCCGGGTATGCCGACGGCCCGTGACTCCCCCTCCGGATCACGGGCCGCCAGTGGGTGGGAGCCTGCGCCAGCCGGCACCCCTCGAACCGGCTGACGCGAGCTCCACGCCTGAAACGAGCGCTTACTGAGAAAGAGCGGAACTGGCGCGATCAGATACAGCTCAGACGCACGAATCGATTGCCTCGTTCCCATCGGCCGTTATGGTCTAGACCATGCCGATTCTCGAAGTGATCGCACTCAACGTGAAGGACGCCGAGGCTGCTCAGGAGGGTGGCGCGCACCGGCTGGAACTGGTCGCGGACATGGCCTCCGACGGCCTCACCCCATCGGTCACCACCTTCAAAGAGGTGCGGCAGGCCGTCGACATCCCTGTCCGCGTGATGCTCAGGGACGCGAAGGGGTTCGCGCCGAACAATCTCAAGCAGCTGCGCAGGCAGGCCTGGGAGTTGCGGGAGGCGGGTGCCACCGAGTTCGTCCTCGGTTTCCTCGACGCCGAGGACGAGATCGACGAGGGCGTCACGCTGAACCTCGCCGCCGAACTGGAGGGCTGTGCCTGGACGTTCCACCGCGCGCTCGACAACTCCGCCGACATCTTCCGTTCGTGGGCCGTCGTTCAGACGCTCGGGTGCGACACGGTGCTCGCAGCGGGCAGCGCCAAAGGGGTCGACGACGGCATCGAGAACCTGAAGAAGCTCGCCACCCAGGCGCCTCCCGCGTTGCTCGTCGGCGGCGGTCTGCAGCAACGGCACGTCGCGGAACTGCTGGCAGCGGGCGTGACGGGCTTCCACGTCGGCAGCGCGGTGCGGCCTCGGGGCTGGGACGGGCCGGTCTCCAGTGCGTCGATTCGGGAATGGGTCAATCGTCTGGTCTAGACCCTTGACGCAGACCGTTCTACAGTCACGTTGCTTCCTGTGAAATGGCTGTTGCAACATGTGCAATGCGGAGGGCGCGATGAGGCTGAAGACACTCGTGGCCGTGCTGGGCGTGGGCGCGGTGGTCGCCTGCGCCCCGGTGCAGTCGGGGCCGACCACGACGGGGACGGACGAGAAGACCGGGCAGCTGCGGGTCTGGCTGTTCGACGAGGTCAACCGCGGGCCCAAGGAGGCGGTGGTCAAGGAGGCGATCACCGAGTTCCAGGGCAAGCACAGCGGCGTCACCGTCGACGTCCAGTACATCCAGGTGGCCAGCCGGGCCGAGCGCTTCAAGGCCGCGTTCAGCGACCCCAAGAGCGCGCCGGACGTCGCCGAGTTCGGCAACACCGACCTCGCGGGCTACGTGTCCGCAGGCGGCTTCTCCGAGCTCGACCTCGGGGCTTGGAGCGAGTCCAAGGACCTGGTCCCGACGATCCTCGACACGGCCAAGGTCGACGGCAAGACGTACGGCGTGCCGTGGTTCGTCGGCGTCCGTGCTCTCTACTACCGAACGGACGTGTTCACCGAGCTCGGCCTCAAGCCGCCGGCAACGCTCGATGAGATCGCCACGACGGCCCGTGAGATTCGGCAGAAGAAGCCGGACATGCTCGGTATCTCGGCCGGTGGCAAGTACCTGTTCGCCGCGCTGCCGTTCATCTGGGCGCAGGGCGGGGACATCGCCAAGCAGGACGGCGGCAAGTACACCGCCACGATCGACAGCTCCGAGGCCAAGGCCGGTGTCGCCAAGTACACCGAACTGATCAAGGACGACATCTGCCCGCCCGCCACCTGCGCGGGCAACGGCGGTGACGCGAGCGTCGAGCAGTTCCGGGCCGGCAAGGCCGCGATGACGATCGGCGGCGACTTCAACCGCAAGTCCGTGGACGCTTCTTCAGCTGCCGGCAAGTACGGCGTCGTGCCGCTGCCCGGCAAGACCGCGGGCTCGATCGCGCCCGCGTTCGCCGGCGGCAACCTGCTCGGCATCATGAAGGGCACTCAGCGCAAGACGCTCTCCAACGAGTTCGTGCAGCTGCTCGCGTCGAAGAAGTACCAGCAGAAGATGTACACGGCGATGGGCAACCTGCCGACGTTCAGCGATGTGCAGAAGCAGGTCAGCGACTCCGACAAGTTCCTGGAGCCGTTCACGAAGACCCTGCAGTCCGGCACGAAGTTCGTCCCCGTCACGCCGGCGTGGGCGAAGATCGAGGCGCAGACCGTGGTGCCGACGATGATCCAGGAGGTCGTCACCGGCGCGAAGAACGTCGACACGGCCACCGCCGACGCCGCCAAGACCATGAACGCGGCCTTCGCATCGTGAGCATGACGGCCAAAGGTCAGGGGCGGACCGCCTTCGCCTACCTGATCCCAGCGCTGCTGGTCCTGGGAGGCCTGCTGGCCTACCCGATCTACCAGCTGGTGCTCATCTCGCTCTACGACTACGGCCAGGAGCAGGTGAGCGGTGGAGCGCCGCTCGAGTTCCTGGGCCTCGGGAACTACCAGAAGCTGCTGGGGGACCAGCAGTTCTGGGCGGTGCTCGGGCAGACCGTCGCCTTCGCGGCGGTCTGCGTGGTCGGCACGTTGCTGGTGGGCGCCTTCCTCGCGATCCTCGCCACGAGGGTGCGCACCTGGGTGCGGATGACGTTGTTCCTGGCGGCGCTCGGCGCGTGGTCCACGCCCGCCGTCGCCGGGTCGACGATCTGGCTCTTCCTGTTCGACGCGAACTTCGGGTTCGTCAACGAGATCCTCGGCATCCAGGGCTTCTCCTGGACGTTCGACAAGTGGACGGCGTTCGGACTCGTTGCGGCACAGGTGATCTGGTGTTCGTTCCCGTTCGTCATGGTGACGCTGTACGCGGGCATCAAGGCGATTCCGGGCGAGGTGCTGGAGGCCGCGGCACTCGACGGCGCGTCGACGTTCCGCACGGCGTGGAGCGTCACCCTGCCGTTGCTGCGGCCGATCATCCTCGTGGTGACGATCCAGTCGATCATCTGGGACTTCAAGGTGTTCACGCAGATCTACGTGATGACCAACGGCGGCGGGATCGCCGGGCGCAACCTCGTGCTCAACGTCTACGCGTACCAGCAGGCGTTCGCGGCGTCGGAGTACGGGCTGGGCGCGGCGATCGGTGTCGTGATGACCGTGCTGCTGCTGGCGATCACGATGTTCTACCTCCGCGCGCTGCGGCGGTCCGGGGAGGTCCTGTGAGGCGCTGGGTCACCGAGGCGCTCGTCCTCGTCATCGCCGCGGTCGTGGCGTTCCCGTTGTTCTGGATGGTTCTTTCAGCTTTCAAACCGGAGGACGAGATCATCTCGGCCGACCCGGTGCCGTGGACGACGCGGCCCACGCTGGACAGCTTCACGCGGGCGCTGACCGTCGCGAACTTCGGGCGTTACTTCCTGAACAGCGTGATCGTCGCACTGGTCGTGGTGGTGCTGAGCATTCTCATCTCGTTCCTCGCCGCCACGGCGTTGACCCGCTTCCGGTTCCGCAGCCGGACGACGTTGCTGATCATGCTGCTGGTCGTGCAGATGGTGCCGGTCGAGGCGTTGACCGTGCCGCTGTTCTTCCTGATGCGGTCGGTCGGTGACAGCGTTCCGGCGTTCGGCCTGAACCACCTCGGGTCGCTGGTGCTGGTGCACCTGGCGTTCAGCCTGCCGTTCGCGATCTGGATGCTGCGCGGGTTCGTGGCCGCGGTGCCGGTGGAGCTGGAGGAGGCCGCGACCCTGGACGGCGCCTCGCGGTTCCGGTTCCTGTGGCAGGTGTTGTTTCCCTTGGTGGCGCCCGGTTTGGTGGCCACCTCGGTGCTGTCGTTCATCCACGCCTGGAACGACTTCCTGTTCGCCAAGACGTTCATCATCTCCGCCGTGGAGAACCAGACCCTGCCGCTGGCTCTCCAGGTCTTCGTCAAACCCGACCAGAACGATTGGGGCGCGATCATGGCGGGCTCCACCCTGATGACCATCCCTGTGCTGATCTTCTTCGTGCTCGTGCAGCGCCGCCTGGTGTCCGGACTCGCCGGGGCGGTGAAGGGATGAACCTCCTCCCGCGTCCGGTGTCCTATGTGGACGGCGGAAGGCTCTGCGAGTACCGGGGCTGGGAGACGGTTCTCGTCGACGGCCCTGCCGGCGGCTATCGGCTGCTCTCGTCCGACGACGGCGTGTTGATCGAGGCGCACGACGCGGCGGGGGAGATGAACGCGCTGCAGACGTTGCGGCAGTTGCTGGGAGCTAGGGCTTTCCGGGCCGCGGGGGAGAAACCGTCGGTGATCCCGGCGTGCGAGATCGTGGACTACCCGCGGTTCCAGTGGCGCGGCGTGATGCTCGACGTGGCACGGCACTTCCTGCCCAAGCGGGAGGTGCTGCGGTACGTCGAGCTGATGTCCGTGCACAAGCTCAACGTCCTGCACCTGCACCTGACCGACGACCAGGGCTGGCGTTTCGAGTGCAAGCGCTACGCGAAGCTCACCGAGGTCGGGTCGTGGCGGGAGGACTCGCGGTTCGGCGACCGGCGCTCAGCCGGCATGAAGGGCCGTCCGCACGGCGGTTTCTACACGCAGGACGACCTGCGGGAGATCGTCGAGTACGCACTGGCGCGGCACATGATCGTGATTCCCGAGATCGACATCCCGGGGCACTCGCAGGCGGCGATCGCGGCGTACCCGGAACTCGGCGTGCACGGCGGCGGGGTCTGGACCGACTGGGGCGTCAACGAACGCGTGCTGAACACCGAAGAGTCCACTGTGGACTTCTACCGGAACGTGTTCGACGAGCTGATGGACGTGTTCCCAGCAGAGATCATCGGGCTCGGCGGCGACGAGGCACCCGGCCACGACGGCGAGCTCGTGCGCGCGATCGCCCGGCACATCGTGCGCAACGGCAGACGGCCGTACGGGTGGGACGAGATCCTCGAGTCGGGACCGCTGCCGGCGGGCACGGTCGTCGCGTCGTGGCGCGGGGTCGAGGGTGGCGTCACGGCGCTGCGCGACGGCCACGACGTGGTGATGTGCCCTGAACAGCACGTCTACCTGGACTACCGGCAGTCGGAGTCGCCGGACGAGCCGATTCCGGTGGGGACCGTGACCACGCTGGAGGACGTCTACGCGTGGGATCCGGTGCCCTCGACGCTCACGGGCGAGGAGCCCGGGCGGTTGCTGGGGGCGCAGGCGAACATCTGGACCGAGCACCTCGACTCGGCCCGGCGGGTGGACTACGCGGCGTTCCCGAGGCTGGCCGCGTTCGCCGAGGTCGTGTGGTCCCCGGCGGAGAAGGATCCTGGTTTCGTGCAACGACTGGCGGAGCACCATCTTCCGAGGCTCGATGCCCTCGGGGTGGAGTACCGACCCCTCAGCGGTCCCCACCCCTGGCAACGGCTACCTGGCGTTCCCGGTTTTCCACGGTGATCACACGGCCGGCTCTTCCTCGGGCATGAGGATCCAGGCGGCGACGTAGAGGATCGCGCCGGTGCCGAAGCCCAGCAGCGTCGCGGCGACGAGGATGATCCGCAGGATCGCGGCGTCCACGCCGAGCATCTTGGCGGCGCCGCCGCAGACACCGGCGATCATCTTGTCGCTCCGGCTGCGGCGGAGCTTCTTGACCTGGTCAGTGGCTTCGTTGAACACGTTGTTCGTCATGGCTCAAGAGTCGTCGAAACGAACGCCCCGCACATCGGTGACCACCCGGAACCCGACCCTGAGTCCGTGGCGCGGTTCCAGGGTCAGTCGAGGCAGAACTCGTTGCCCTCGACGTCCTGCATGTTGAGGCACGACTCGTCGACGCCATCGGCGAGCAGCAGTTGCCCGCGCACCGCTCCGAGCGGCAGCAGTCGCGCGCACTCGGCCTCCAGTGCGGCGAGGCGCTCCGCACCCACGAGCCCCGTGCCGACGCGCACGTCGAGGTGCACCCGGTTCTTGACGATCTTGCCTTCGGGCACGCGCTGGAAGAACAGCCGCTGGCCGGCACCGGTCGGATCGCTGGCCGCGAACCACGAGTCGTCGTCGTGCCCGTCCGGCCCGACGTACCCCAGCACCTCGCACCAGAACCGGCCGACGCGCACGGGTTCCGCGCAGTCGAACGTGACCTGGACCTGCTTGATCGTCCCCATGTCGCCACCCTAGCGGCGTTACCCTGAGCAGCATGGAGTCCCCTGAGGAGCTGGCGTCAGGGCTCGACCGCGCGGGGTACCTGCCGGACGGCGGGATCGCCACGGCGGCGTTCCTCGCGGTCGCGATGGGGCGGCCGCTGTTCCTCGAGGGTGAACCCGGCACTGGCAAGACCTCGCTGGCGCTGGCGCTGGCCAAGACGCTCGACGTGCCGCTGATCCGGCTCCAATGCCACGAGGGGATCGACGCCACGCAGGCGTTGTACGACTGGGACTACCCGCGTCAGCTCATGCACCTGCGGGTGCTGGAGACCCGCGGCGAGGTCGACGAGGCCTCCCTCTACACGCGACGGTTCCTGCTGGCCCGGCCGTTGCTGCAGGCGCTGGAGACCGCGCCGTGCGTGCTCCTCGTGGACGAGATCGACCGGGCGGACGACGAGTTCGAGGCGTTCCTGCTGGAGGTGCTGTCCGAGAACGCGGTCAGCATCCCCGAGTTCGGCGAGATCAGGGCCTCGACGCCGCCGCTGACCGTGCTGACCTCGAACCGGACCCGCGAGGTGCACGACGCGTTGAAGCGCCGCTGCCTCTACCACTGGCTCGAGCACCCGTCGCTGGAGCGGGAGGTCGCGATCCTCCGCCGCACCCTGCCTGGCCTGGACGAACGGCTCGCGCAGCAGGTCGCGGAGGCGGTTCGGAAGATGCGCGGCCTCGACCTGCTGAAGCCGCCGGGCGTGGCCGAGTCGCTGGACTGGGCACGGGCACTGCAGGCGCTGGGACGCACCGAACCGGACGTGGCGACGCTGGGTGCGGTGCTGAAGTACCGGGAGGACGCGGATCGCGTGATCGGGAGCACAATCGTGGGATGACGGAAGCCTGCGTGGGGTTCACGCGCGTCCTGCGGGGCGCCGGGCTTCAGTGCGGGCCCGATCGCGTCCAGGCCTATCTGCGGGCCACCGCGCACGTCGACCTCTACTGGGCCGGGCGGCTCACGCTCTGCGCCGACCCGGACGACATCCCGCGCTACGACGCCGCCTACCGGGCGTACTTCGGCGGCACCCCGCCCCGGCCGCGCGCGACGATCGAACTCGACTCGCTGACGGTCGGCGTCGCGGCCTCCGAAGTGGAAGTGCTGCGCCACAATGACATCTCCGAGTTCAACGCGACACCGTTGATCCAGCGCCTGAAGCCGCTCCCGCCGCGCAGACGGTCCAGGAGGCTGAAGAAGGCTCGCCGCGGCCGCATCGACCTGGCCCGCACGGTCCGGGCGATGATCGAGATCGGTGGCGAGATCGCCCTGCCACGCCACCGCCGCCGGGGCGTGAAGGCGCGCAGGGTCGTGTTGTTGATCGACGTGTCCGGCTCGATGGCCGCCTACTCCGACGCGTTGCTGCGGTTCGCGCACGTCATCGCGCACGCCATGCCCGTCGAGGTCCGCACGATCGGCACCAGACTCACTCGCGTGACCCGGCAGCTGAAGGAACGCGATCCCGAACGCGCGTTGCGGGCGGCCGGGCGGGCTATCCCCGACTACGAGGGCGGCACGCGGCTCGGCGAGGCGTTGCGCAGGTTCAACCAGCAGTGGCGGCAACGAGGTGCGGTGGTCGTGCTGTTCAGCGACGGCTGGGAACGCGGCGACCCGACCCTGCTGGCGAACGAGATGGCGAGGCTGAGACGGGTGAGTCACAAGGTCATCTGGGCCAACCCGCACGCGGGCAAGCCCGGCTACCGGCCGGTCCAGCAGGGCGTGGTGGCCGCGCTCCCGCACGTCGACCGGATGGTCGCCGGCCACAGCGTGCACGCGCTGGAAGAACTGCTGAAGGAAGTGCGCCATGCGTGATGTCCTGTTCGACCTCGCGGAACGGGTGGCGAACGGCGAGACGGTCGGCGTCGGCACGGTGGTCGCGACGTTCAGCTCGGCGCCGCGGCCCGCTGGTGCCGCGATGCTCGTGACGCAGGACGGCGAGGCGGTCGGCAGCGTGTCCGGCGGGTGCGTCGAGGGCGCTGTTTATGACCTGGCTCAGGAGACCGACGACCCGGTCCTGCAGCGGTACGGGGTCAGCGACGACGACGCGTTCGCGGTCGGGCTGACCTGCGGCGGGATCATCGACATCTACGTCGAGAAGATCAGCGCGGACACGTTTCCACAGCTCGGTGAGGTGGTGGAGACGGTGCGTGCCGAAGAACCGGTGGCCGTCGCGACGGTGATCGAGCACCCCGGCGGCATCGGCCGGCGGATGGTCGTCTGGCCGGACAGGCGTTCCGGCAGCCTCGGGTCGTCGCGCGCGGACGACGCGGTCACCGACGACGCGCGCGGGATGCTGGCCTCAGGACGCAGTGGCGTGCTGCGGTACGGCCCGGACGGCCAGCGGCGCGGTGAGGGCATGAGCGTGTTCGTCAACTCCTTCGAGCCGCCGCCGCGCATGCTCGTGTTCGGCGCGATCGACTTCGCCGCCGCGATGGCCCGGCTCGGCGCGTTCCTCGGCTACCGCGTGACGGTCTGCGACGCGCGACCGGTGTTCGCGACGCGCAGCCGTTTCCCGGAGGCGGACGAGGTCGTCGTCGACTGGCCGCACCGCTACCTGGAACGTGAAGCGCCGAAGCTGGACGAACGCACGGTCATCGCCGTTCTCACGCACGACCCGAAGTTCGACGTTCCCCTGCTGGAGGTCGCGCTGAGGCTGAAGGTCGGCTACGTGGGCGCGATGGGATCCCGCCGCACGCACGAAGATCGGCTGCAACGGTTGCGGGAAGCGGGCCTGACCGAGAGCGAGCTGGAGGTCTTGGCCTCGCCGATCGGCCTGGATCTGGGGGCCAGGACTCCGGAGGAGACCGCGGTGTCGATCGCCGCCGAGATCATCTCCTTGAGGTGGAAGGGAACCGGCCGGCGGCTCGCCGCGCTCAGTGAACCGATCCACCACTGATCGGGTTGTTGAATCGCGAACAGGGGAGCAGTCTGAAGTGACCCTCGTCACTCGAAGACCCACCATCCCTGGGAGGGTTCATGCACATCTCGGTCAACGTCGACGGAGTGACATACGCCGACGAGGCTGAACCCCGCCTCCTGCTCGTGCACTACCTGCGGGAGCGTTTGGGCAAGACAGGCACCGTCGTCGGCTGCGACACCGGCAACTGCGGCGCCTGCACTGTCCACCTCGACGGCCACAGCGTGAAGTCGTGCCAGATGTTCGCAGTGCAGGCGAACGGGCACGAGGTCACCACGATCGAAGGCCTCGCCCGTGACGGCAAGCTGCATCCGGTGCAGGAGGCGTTCCGCAACAACCACGCGCTGCAGTGCGGTTTCTGCACGCCCGGCATGATCATGCAGGCGATCGACCTGCTCGCCGACGAGTCCGATCCCGACGACGAGACCGTGCGCAAAGGCCTGGAGGGCAACCTCTGCCGCTGCACCGGCTACCAGAACATCGTCCGCGCGGTCCAGGACGCCGCCCAGCGGATGAAGCCGGGCGCCGGACCGAAGATCGAACAGCACAGCGACGAGCACGTGGGTTCGAAGCAACCGGTAGGTGGCGAATGACCGCCACCGCGGAACCGGAAGTCGGCAAGGCCCGGCTCCGCAAGGAAGACGCGCGCCTGATCACCGGTCAGACCAGGTGGACCGACAACCTGCAGCTCACCGGCATGCTGCACATGGCCGTGCTGCGCAGTCCCGTCGCGCACGCGCGCATCACCAACATCGACTGCGCCCGCGCCACCGCGATGCCCGGTGTGGCGATCGTCCTCACCGGTGAGGATCTGGCCGCCGAGCAGGGTTCTCTGCCGTGCGCGTGGCCGATCACCGAGGACATGAAGGCACCGCCCGCACCTGCGCTGGCCGTGGACCAGGTCAACTTCGCCGGTGAGGCCGTCGCGCTGGTGATCGCCGACAACGCCTACCACGCGGCGGACGCGCTGGCCGCGATCGACGTGGACTACGAAGAGCTGCCGGTCGTCCTCGACCTGCAGGAAGCGTTGCTGGACAACGATCTCGTGCATCCGGACCTCGGCACGAACAAGTCGGCGACCTGGGTTTACGACTCGGCGGACGCGGGGAGCGGCACCAACGTCGAGGACGAGATCGCATCGGCCGAGGTGGTGCTGGAGCGGACGTTCCGGCAGCAACGGCTGATCCCGTCCTTCATGGAACCGCGCTCGGTCGTCGTGGACCCGAGCGCCGGCATGTTCACCGTCTGGTCGGCCACGCAGATCCCGCACATCCTGCGCTGGATGCTCTCGGCCGTCTCGGGCATCGCCGAGCACAAGATCCGGGTTATCGCGCCGGACGTCGGTGGCGGGTTCGGCGGCAAGCTCCAGGTCACGCCGGAAGAGCTGCTGTGCCTGCTGGTCGCGCGGCGGATGGGCCGTCCGGTCAAGTGGACCGAGTCGCGTACCGAGTCGATGCTGTCCGCGCACCACGGCCGCGACCAGCTGCAGAAGATCACGCTGTCCGCGCGCCGCGACGGCACCGTGACCGGCCTGAAGGTCGAGCTGCTCGCGGACATGGGCGCGTACCTGCGCCTGGTCACGCCGGGCATCCCGATCCTCGGCGCGTTCATGTTCAACGCGATCTACAAGTTCGCGGCCTACCGGTTCGTGTGCACCAACGTGTTCACGAACAAGGTGCCCACGGACGCGTATCGCGGAGCCGGCCGGCCGGAGGCCACGTTCGCGATCGAACGGATGATGGACGAGCTTGCGGCCGAATTGGGCCGCGACCCGATGGAGCTGCGGCAGCAGAACTGGATCAAGCACGACGAGTTCCCGTTCAACACCGTCGCCGGGCTCACCTACGACTCCGGGAACTACGAGGCCGCGACGGCCCGTGCGATGGAGCTGTTCGACTACGAGGCGTTGCGCGAGGAGCAGGCACGCCGTCGCTCGTCCGGTGATCCGGTGCAGATCGGCATCGGAATCTCCACCTACACCGAGATGTGCGGCCTCGCGCCTTCGCGGGTGCTCGGCGCTTTGCGTTACGCCGCTGGTGGGTGGGAGACCGCGTCGATCCGGATGCTGCCCACCGGCAAGGTCGAGGTGATCACCGGAACCTCGCCGCACGGGCAGGGCCACGAGACGGTGTGGTCGCAGATCGTCGCCGACCGGCTGGGTGTGCCGTTCGACGACGTCGAGGTGCTGCACGGTGACACGGCCTCGTCGCACAAGGGCATGGACTCCTACGGCTCACGTTCGCTGGCCGTCGGTGGCACTGCGCTGGTGCACGCGGCGGACAAGGTGCTCGCGAAGGCACGCCGGCTGGCCGCGCACATGATGGAGTGCGACGAGGCGGACGTGGAGTTCGCGACCGGTTCGTTCTCCGTGCGCGGGACCGGGACGGTTCGCACCCTGGGTGACGTCGTGCTGGCCGCACACGTGGCGCACGACCTGCCCGAGGGCATGGAACCCGGCATGGACGCCGATGCCACGTTCGACCCGGACAACTTCTCGTTCCCGCACGGAACCCATTTGTGCGCAACGGAAGTGGACACGCAGACGGGCATGGTGAAGATCCGGCTGTATGTGGCGGTCGATGACGTCGGGACGGTCGTGAACCCGTTGATCGTCGACGGTCAGGTGCACGGCGGGCTGGCTCAGGGCATCGCGCAGGCGTTGTACGAGGAGGCCATCCACGACGAGATGGGCACCTTGACGACGGCGACGCTGGCCGACTACCTGGTGCCCTGCGCGGCGGACCTGCCGGCTTTCATCACCACCCGCACCACGACTCCGGCGACGTCGAACCCGTTGGGAGTCAAGGGAGTCGGCGAGGCGGGCACGATCGCCTCGACGCCAGCGGTGGTGAACAGCGTGCTGGACGCCGTGCGGCACATGGGTGTCCGGGACATCGAGATGCCCCTCTCGCCCGAACGCGTCTGGACGGCGTTGCAGGGTGGCGTGGCGGACGCGTCCACGCCTGCCGCCGGTGGGCTCGGTTCCATCGACTCGCAGGGAGGTCAGTCGTGATCCCGGCGGAGTTCAAGTACCTGTTCCCGTCCACTGTGGACGAAGCCGTGCGGATGCTCGCGGAGGAGGGCGAGGACGCCAAGATCATCGCGGGCGGGCAGTCGCTCGTGCCGGTGCTGCGCATGCGACTGGCGGCGCCGACGGCGTTGATCGACATCGGTGGCCTGACCGAGCTGACGGGCGTGCGCGACGACGGCGACTCGTTGCTCATCGGTGCCATGACCACGCACTACGAGGTGCAGCGCGACCATCTGATCCAGGACCACGCGTTGTTGTTGCGGCTGGTCACGGACACCGTCGCTGACCCGCAGGTCCGGCACCGCGGCACGTTCGGCGGCTCGCTGTGCCACGCGGACCCGGCGGGCGACCTGCTGGCGCCTGCACTGGCCCTGGACGCGGTGATGATCATCGCTGGGCCTTCGGGTCGTCGTGAGGTGCCCGCGTCGGACTTCTTCGTCGACTACTTCGAGACTGCGCTGGCTCCCGACGAGATCCTCATTGATGTCAGGGTGCCGAAATACAATGGTTGGGGCGCGCACTACGAGAAGCTCAACCGGGTCGCGCAGGCGTGGTCGATCGTCGCGGTGGCGGCGGCCGTGCAGGTCCGCGACGGGTCGATCGCCGCTGCTCGCGTCGGTCTGACCAACGTGGGTTCCGGTCCGGTGCGTGCCACCGAGGTCGAGTCCGCGCTCGTGGGACAGCCCGTGTCGGCTATCTCCGAGGCCGCTCTGCTGGCGTCCTCGGGTGACAGCTACAAGGACAACCTGGCTCGGGTGCTGACCGACCGCGCGCTGACGGCGGCGGTAGCGGGATGAAGCTGACGCACTCGTTCACCGCGCCTGCCCCGGCCGAGGAGGTCTGGGAGGCGTTGCTCGACCCGGAACGCGTGGCGCCGTGCCTGCCGGGCGCCACGCTGACCTCGGTCGACGGCAAGACGTTCAGCGGGGAGGTGAAGGTCAAACTCGGCCCGGTGCAGCTGCTGTACCGGGGCACCGGCGAGTTCGTGGAGATCGACCCGGTGCTGCGCCGCGCGGTCATGAAGGCCGCGGGCAAGGACTCGCGCGGCAACGGCACCGCGTCCGCCGTTGTCACGTTCCAGGTGGGCGACACGGTCGAGGTCGAGACCGATCTGTCGGTGACCGGCCGTCCGGCTCAGCTCGGCCGCGGCCTGATCGCCGAGGTCAGCGGCAAGCTCGTCGACCAGTTCGCGGAATGCCTGGCGAGCACGCTGGGTTCAGTGGATCCTGACGAGGTGGCGCAACAGCAGCATCTCCGAGTGGTCCCCGACGAGCCGATCGACCTGATCGACACCGCAGGCGTACCGGTCCTGAAGCGCGTGGTTCCCATCGCGGCCGCGGTGCTGGGCGTCGTGCTGTTCGTGGTCCTGCGACGCAGGCGGCAGCGCTGAAGCGTGCTGTCCGGTGGCCGGCCTTTGCGCTGGTCACCGGACTTGCGCTGACCGCGTGCACGGGTTCGCCGGTGGTCATCACCACCGCGCCCCAGACGCCCACGACCACTTCCTCCGGCCCGCCCCCGGCGCGCTCGTTCACGCTGACCGCGGGTGGCGACATCCTGATCCACCCGGCTCTGACCGACCAGGCGGTGGCTGACGGAGGCGCCGCCGGCCGTGACTACCTGCCCCTGCTGTCCGGCATCAAGGACACCCTGAAGGCTGATCTTTCGCTGTGCCACCTCGAGATCCCGCTGGGCACGAAGGACGGCCCGTTCGCCGGCTACCCCGCCTTCATCGCGCCGCCCGAGGTCGCGAAAGGCCTGGTCGACGTGGGCTACGACTCGTGCTCGACCGCCTCGAACCACACGCTGGACCGCGGCGTCTCCGCGATCGGGACGACGCTGGACGCGATGGACGCGGTGGGGTTGAAGCACACCGGCTCGTTCCGCACGCCGGAGGAGGCAGCCGCGCCGCTGATCCTCGACGCCGGTGGCGTGAAGGTCGCCCAGCTGTCGTTCACCTACGGCTTCAACGGCATCCCGCTGCCGCAGCCGTGGCGCGCCAACCAGATCAACGCGGCCAAGATCCTCGCCGATGCCCGCAAGGCCCGTGAGGCAGGTGCCGAGGTCGTCGTGCTGTCCGTGCACTGGGGCAACGAGTACCAGCACGAGGCGACCGAGGAGCAGAAGTCGCTGGCCCGCCAGCTGCTGGCCGATCCGGCGCTGGACCTGATCATCGGCACGCACGTGCACGTCGTGCAGCCGTGGGAGAAGATCGGCAAGAAGTGGGTCGTGTACGGGCTGGGCAACGAGGTCGCCCGGCACTCCGAGCCCCGCGGGGTGACCGAGGAGGGCGTGATCGGTCACTTCAAGTTCGAGCAGGGACCGGACGGCTGGAACGTCGTCGAGGCGTCCTACACGCCGACGCTGGTCGAGCTGGGGCCGCCGATCCGGCTGGTGGACCTGACTCGGGTGCCGGCTTCGGCGCGGCGGACCGAGGCGATCAACCGGACCGAGGGCGTGGTGTTCAGCCTGGGCGCGAACGGCCAGGGCCTGGCCAGGGGCAAGCCCTAGAGCCTCGCCAGCACGCGTTCGTACCGGTCGATCCAGGCCTGGTCGCCGCTCTCGAACTCCGCGGCGCGGTCCGGCGCGGGCGGCTTCGTGAGCACCGGCAGGTAGCCGTCGACGGGCACCAGTGAGTCGCTCGTGACGTCGCCGTCGAGGAGTTGGAGCGTCGCGAGCCCGCACGCGTAGTCGAGCTCGGGCAGTGCCGCCGCCAGCGCCACACCCGCCGCCATGCCCACGGACGTTTCGAGGGCTGACGACACCACGCACGGCAGCCCGCACGCCTCGGCCACCTCCAGGGCTTTGCGCACCCCGCCCAGCGGTGCCACCTTGATCACCGCGATGTCCGCAGCGCCCGACACGGCCACCTTGAGCGGGTCCTCGGCCTTGCGGATCGACTCGTCCGCGGCGATCGGCACGCCGACCTTCCGCCGGACCGCCGCGAGCTCGTCGAGCGTGTGGCACGGCTGTTCCACGTACTGGAGCCCGCCCGCGGCCCTGTCCATGGCCTTGATCGCGGCGACGGCCGTGTCGACGTCCCACATCATGTTCGCGTCGACCCGCACGAACCCCTGCGGCCCGAGCGCGTCCCGGACCGCTTCGAGCCGCGCGCAGTCCTCCGCGAGCGTCGACTCGGCGACCTTCACCTTGGCGGTCGAGCAGCCCGAAGCGCGGACGATCTCGTGCGCCCTCTCCGGGCTGACCACGGGCACCGTGCAGTTGACCGGCACGCGGTCGCGCAGAGGTGCGGGCCAGCCGTCATGAGCGGCTTCGAGAGCGCACGCGAGCCACGCCATGGCCTCGTCGTCGTCGTACTCCTCGAACGGGCAGAACTCGCCCCACCCGGCCGGCCCTTCGAACAGCAGGCCGGTGCGCTGGCTGATGCCGCGGAACCGCGCGCGCATCGGGATGGAGTAGACGTGCACACGCGAGATTCAAGCGCACTTGATGAACTCGAGCGAATGGCCGCCACCCCGCAGGTTCACGGTGCCGGCGGCCTGGATGCCGAGCAGCGTGCACACGATCTGCTGCACGGCGGCCTGGCTGAGCAGCGAGACGTCGGTGGAGATGCTCACGTCCAGGCCATTCGCCACGCGGTCGACGGTGGCGGGGGCGGCGTCGAACGGGACCTCGGTGCTGAGGCCGCGGTTCTGCTCGGCGTTGGTGGGGCCCTGGGCGAGCAGGGCGACGACGTCGAAGCCGCTCAGGCTGCCCTGGGGGCGGTTGACGGCGACGACCCGGCCATCGGAGACCCAGTAGAGCGCGGGTGAGGTGTTCTCGACGGGGCCGCTCGGGGCTTCGAGGCCCGGGATGGGGTCGGTCGGCCGGATTCCGCACCCGGTGACCGCGAAGAGCAACAACAGGATCCAGAGCCTCACAGGTCACCGCTCAGCGGCAGCCGCAGCGTGAACAACGCCCCGCCGCCCGGCCGGTTCGCCGCGATCAAGGTCCCGCCGTGCAACCGCGCGTTCTCCCACGCGATCGCGAGCCCGAGCCCGGACCCCTCCGACCGCCCACGAGCCGAGTCGGCCTTGTAGAACCGCGCGAACACGTGCGGCAGCACCTCGGCGGGCAGCCCGGGACCGGAGTCGGCGACCTCGATGACCAGCGACGACTCCACCACCGACAACGACACGGAAACCGGTGGAGCCCCGTGCCGCAGAGCGTTGCCGACCAGGTTCGCCACGATCACGTCAAGCCGCCGCGGGTCCAGCCGGGCCCGCACGCCCGAAGGCAACGAGGCCGTCACCTCGAACCCGCGCATCCGCAGTGTCCGCGACACCACCTCGGCGACGTCCACGTCGTCCAGTGCCAGCGCCGCGGTCCCCGAGTCGAACCGCGTGACCTCGATCAGGTCGTTCACGAGCCGGGTCAGGTTCTGCGTCTCCCGGTTCACCAGCCGCGCGGCCTGGCCGGCCACCCCTGGCAGGGCGGCGGTCTCGGCGTCCAGCACATCGGTCACCGCGGTCATCGCGGCAAGAGGAGTCCGCAGCTCGTGCGACACGTCAGCCACGAACCGCCGCGCGTCAGCTTCCATGCGCTCCAGCTCACCGACGTGGTGCTCCAGAGAAGAAGCCGTGCTGTTGAACGTGGTGGCGACCTCGGCCAGTTCGTCGCGTCCACGTACCGGCACGCGAGCGGACATGTCGCCCTGCCCGAGCCGGAAAGCCGCCATCCGCAGCTCGCGGACGGGCCGCAGCACTCCGCGTGCCGCGAAGAAGGCCATCCCCAGAGCCAGCAGCAGCCCGGCGGCGCCGATCAGCCACGCGTTGCGCGCGAGCTCGTCGACGAACTCGATCTCCGAGGTGAACGGCCGCAGCACGTACACCTCGATGCCGGAGCTGCCGCCGCCGGAAACCCGCATCTGCATGCCCACGACGAGCCACACCCCACCCGCGTAAGGCACCCGCTGCCAGCCCACCCGCCCGGACGACACCAGGCCGCGCAGGTCAGCGGTGATCACCGAAGCGTCCATCGAGCCAGCGGAAACACCCCGGGCCTGGGCGAGAGCCATGCCCTCGCGCCCCGAGACCTTCCCGGCGATCCTCTCCAGCAGGGCGGCGTCCGGTGGCCGGGCGGGCAACGGGTACAGCTGCTCGACGCGGTTGGTCGTCTCGATCACGGCGTTGTCCTGGGCCCGCTGCACGATCGCGTCGCGCGCCCGCACATATCCGGCACCCGACACGGCGACCGCGGTCACGATGCTCAGGAACGCGAAGGCGAGCAGCAGCCGCAGACGCAGCGTCACAGTGGTCCGAAGCGATAGCCGAAGCCCCGCACGGTCTGGATGTAGGAGGGAGCCGCCGGGTCGTCCTCGATCTTCGAACGCAGCCGCTGCACGCACGCGTCGACCAGCCGCGAGTCGCCGAGATAGCCCTGGTCCCACACGGACTCCAGCAACTGCTGCCGCGACATCACGCGACCGGGCGAGGACGACAGCTCCAGCAGCAACCGCAGTTCGGTGGGCGCCAGCGACACCGGACGGCCGAGCCGGGTCACCACGAGACCCTCGCGGTCGAGCGTCAGGTCCCCGTAGCGCTCGGCCACGACCTCGGGCGCCGAGACGGACGACCGCCGCAGCACAGCCCGGATCCGCGCCTCCAGCACACGGGCCTGTGCGGGCTTGGCCACGTAGTCGTCGGCACCGGCCTCGAGACCGGCGACCACGTCGATGTCGTCGTTGCGCGCGGTCAGCATGATGATCGGGAGATCGCCGGCGGCCCGGATCCGACGGCACACCTCGAACCCGTCCACGCCCGGCAGCATCAGGTCCAGCACGACCACGTCCGGCGCGACGCTCATCAGCAGTTCGAGGCCCTCCTCGCCCGTGCGCACCGCGTCCACGGTGTGTCCCTGGTAGGTCAGGGCGAGCGACAGTCCCTCACGGACCGCCTCGTCGTCCTCGATCAGCAGTACGCGCGGCATGCCCTCCAGCCTTCCCGACGGGTCTCATGAGGACGTTCTTGCCACGTCATCGTTGCGTAACGACCGCCCGTGCGCAGTTGTTGCACTGCCATCACTCAGCGCGGACACAGGTTCGAAAGCCTCAGCGACATGCGAAAAGTGCTACTGGCGACGAGCTTCGCGCTGGCCGCGATGATCACCTCCGTCGCGCCGGCGTCGGCCATCCGCGGCGGCGTCGAGGCCCCAGCGCCGTATGCGTTCTCCGGGTCGTTGCAGCGGCCCGACTCACCGCGCGAGGACGGCCACACGTGCGGCGTCACGCTGGTCGCCCCGAGCTGGGCGGTCACGGCGGGCCACTGCACCAAGAACAGCCCCAGCGGTGCCCAGGTCGGACGGCCGAAGAACTGGACGGTCCGGCTCGGCACCACGGACGCGGGCAGCGGCGGTGAGGTGATCGCCGTCGAGCGGTTCGTCACCTACACGCGGTATCCCGTCCAGGACGGGGACATCGGGCTGCTCAAGCTGAAGAAGCCCGCGAGGACCAAGCCCGTCGCACTGCCGTCAGCGCGGCCGGCCGACGGCACGAAGACCCGGATCCTGGGCTGGGGCATGACGTGCGACCGGCGTCAGCCCGAGTGCTACCCAAAGTAGCTGCGCGAGGCCGACACCGTGATCCAGCCCGCGGCGCAGTGCGTGCTCAGCGGGATCAAGGAAGAGCGCGAGCTCTGCATCGGCGCGACGGACGGCAGCGTCGCCGCCACGAACATGGACTCCGGCGGCCCGGGACTCCTCCGCGAGGGCGACCGCTGGGCCATCGCCGGCGTCGTCAGCGGCAGCAACGGTGACGACCAACCCGTCCTCTACACGGACATCAACTACTTCAAAGGGTGGATCAACGACGTCGTCGCCGGCAAAGTCGACCCTCCGGACACCCCGGTGCCGAACCTCGAAGGCGGCGCGGTGCTGGCCGGCGTGTGCTCGGCGTCCGTGGTCAGGACGGACAGCACGCTGCCCGGCGACCCGGCTCTGCTGCTCACCAACGGCCACTGCGTCCCGGAACGCCCGGCACCCGGTCAGACGCTGAGGGACGTGGCGGTGGAGGTCCCCGTGACGATCGGCGACCGTCAGGGCTATCTCCAGGCGAAGGCCAAGACGACGACGCCACCGTCGTCGGCGTGCACAGCACCGGCAACGACAGCGGTGAGCAGTGCACGGCCAACAACCCCTGCGAGGTCGCAGCGGACGGCACGGTGACAGTGCACCAAGGCGCCCGCTACGGCCAGCAGATCACGCACCTAGCCGCTTGCGCACGAACGCGGACGCCTGGTCGACCACAACAACAAGGAGCAGCACCACGAGGATGTGCGTGACCATCTCGTCGAACCGGAACAGCTTGATCGACTGGTTGATCAAGAAGCCGATCCCGCCCGCGCCGACCAGGCCGAGCACGAGCGACGACCGCACGTTCACGTCCAGCCGGTAGAGCAGAAGTCCCGCGAGAGAAGGCATCACGGTGGGGAGCACCGCGTGCAGCGCGATCTGCGGACCGGACGCCCCGGTCACCTTCAACGCGTCGCGCGGCCCGCGGTCGCTCTCGTCCATCGCCTCGGCCCAGAGCTTGCCCATCACACCGGTGTTGTGGAACACCAAGGCCAGCACGCCCGCGAACGGCCCGAGGCCGACCGCGGTCACGAAGATCAGCGCGAACACGACGTCCGGTACCGAGCGCAGGAACGACAGCACTGCACGTGCCGCCTGCTGTGCCCACACTGCGGAAGTCGTTGCGCGGGAAGCCAGCAACGCGAGGATGAGTGCGAACGGGATGGAGAACGTGGTGCCGAGCAGTCCGATGTAGAGGGTGATCACGGCGGCTTGGAGCGACTCGCCGAGCACCGAGAAGTCCGGTGGCAGCGACTCGGCCAGGAAGTCCGCCATGCCGTCCCAGCCGGCGATCAGGGCGCCGGGGGAGAACTCGGTGGCACGCCAGGCGAGTACGTGAATGGCGACGAAGACCGCCACGACGACCCAGACAGCGGTGGACGGCCAGCGCCGTTTCGGAACTGCGATCGTCATGCCGCCACCACCGTCTGCATCTCCACGATCCGGTGCGCGTAGGTCCGAGCGAGCTCCGGCTGGTGCAACACCGCCACCACCGCAATGCCCTCCGCGGCCAGGTCCACCAGCAACTCCATCACCTGCACGGCTGCCTGCGGGTCGAGCGCCGACACCGGCTCGTCCGCGAGGATCACGTTGGCGCGCTGGCACAACGCCCGCGCGATCGCCACACGTTGTTGCTGCCCACCGGAAAGCCGCGCGCACCTGTCCAGTGCCCGATCCGCGAGCCCGACCCGGTCGAGGCACTGCATGGCTTCTTCTCTGACCTCGTGCGGGAAAGTCAGCGATCGGTGCAAGGGAAGTCGGCCCAGAGCGCCGGAACACACGTTGTCCAAAGCGTTGCGGCGGCCGACGAGGTGGATCTTCTGGAACACCAAGGCGGCGTTCCCGCTCACCTCGACCGAGCCGCCGTCCGGGGTCTCCAGCCCGACCACGCAGCGCAGTGCCGTGGACTTGCCCGAGCCGTTCGGCCCGAGCAGCGCCACGAACTCCCCGGCCTCGACGCGGAGGTCGAAGCCGTCCAGCACGGTGCGGCCGCCGAAGGACTTGCGCAGGCCGCTGACGGCGAGCATCAGACGTCCTCTTCCTTGAGGCCCAGCGTCGTCGCAAGGTCGAAGAGGACCTTGTAGGTGTCGTTGTCCACCTGCACGAGCGGTCCGGACGGGGTGACGTCGAGGAACGCGCCGACCTTCTCCACGTCCGCGGTCTCCAGTTCCAGCAACGCCTTGCGCACCTTGTCCTTGAAGGACTGGCCCAGGTCGCCGCGCACGGTGATCGGGTCGTTCGGGATCGGCTCGGACTTCCAGATCTGCCGGAACCTCGACTCGTCGAACGTGCCCGCGGCCTTGGCACTGGCGAGCTGCTGGCTGTTGATCTCGCCGGCGTCGACCTTGCCGTTGATCAGCGCGAGCATCGCCTCCGGGTGGCCACCGGCGTAGTCGAGCTTGACATCGGCGACGCCGGACTTCTTGAGGCCGTAGCGGGGAAGCGCGTCACCGGACGCGGAACCGACGCTGCTCAGCGCGAGCGATTTCCCTTTCAAGTCCTCGATCTTCTGCAGCGGCGAGTCCTTGCGGACCCAGATGCCGGCGGTGTAGCTGGTGAGCTTGCCGGTGCCGTCGGCGAACGACGCCAGCGGCTCGGCCTTGGCCTTCTGCGAGGCGAACACGTAGCCGAGCGGGCCGAACTCGGCGAGCTCCAGCTTGCCGTTGCGCATCGCCAGCACCTCGGCGGCGTAGTCGTCGACGATCTGCAGCTCGACCTCGCAGCCGAGTTTGCGGGTCAACGCCTTCGCGAGCACCTCGTAGGCGGGCTTGAGCTTGTCGGGGGCCTCGTACGGCTCGACGCCGAAGCGCACGCGGCCGTTGTTCGGGCAGTCCCCACTTGTGGCGGAGTTCGTTGTGCCACAAGCGGTTGTCAGGATCAGCGTCGCGGCGAGGACGGCACTGAGCTTTCTCATCACAGCTCCTGGAGGAGGTCGTCGAGCACGGCCGGGGCGAGGCCGAGCGCGGTGGTCATGCCGATGCCGGAGGTGACCGAGACGGCCCTGGTGAGGGGAACGGGCGTCGCGGTCAGGAAAGGTTCTGGGGCCGACGCGTAGATGCCGCGCCAGCGTTCGAGGACGCGCAGGGTGGGAACGCCGAGCAGCCGGGCCGTCTCGGTGAGCACCAGGTCGTCCAGGTGCTCGGGCCGGTAGGGATCGACCGTGCGGCTGTAGTGGTGGGTGTCGCCGATGGTGAGCGAGCCGTCGGGGAGTTGGGTGAACATCAGGTTCAGCCCGGCCTCGACGAGCTCGGGGTGGTCATGGGTGAGGCGGGCGCGGACCGCGTCGAGGCCGGGGCACCGGGCAAACGCGTCGTAGCGCAGCATCGAGAACCCCGTCAGCACGGCCGGGTCGATCACGCCGCCGTGCGCGACGCGCAGCATGCGCAGCTGGCAGCGCTGGATCTGGCGTTCTGCCGCGATGTCCGGGAAGAACCTGTCGACGTCGTGCCCGACCGCGACCACGGCCGCGCGGCAGGGGATCTCGCCGCGGGTGGTGCGGACCAGGCCCGGCTCGACCGTGAGGACGTTGGTGGACCAGTGGAACGTCACCCCGCGCCTGGCCAGCAGAGCGGCTATCGAGTGCACGGCTTCGCGCGGATTGACCCGGATGTCGAGGGGGAGCAGGGCCGCGCCGAGGATCGAAGGATCGTTCAACGATCCGGATGTGGGATTGTTGAACAATTCTACGTCTCGGACCTCGGCGAGCTCGTGCAGCACCCGAAGCTCGTCCTCGTGACGTGCGACAACGAGCGTGCCCGACTCGCGCAGCCAGAAGCCGGCCTCGCGAGCGAGCTTCAGCCACTCCTCGCGCGCGGCCATCGCGTACTCGTAAGCCACCCCGTCCTGAGCGGTGAAGCAGCCGTGCCCGAAGTTGCGCACGGACGCGCCGGCCGCGTGCTCGTCGCGCTCGACCACGGCGACGGAGAAACCCCGTTGCACCGTGTGCCAGGCGTGCGCGAGGCCGACGATGCCCGCGCCGACGACCACCAGGTCCACACTTGTCATGACAAGAACGATGAGCGGACGAAGAACCAGAATCAACGGCCGTCCTGATGTGTTCACTTGGTGTTCAGACTTGTTATGACATGTATGGTTGGCGGCATGGAGATGCCCCTTCACGAGCGCATCGCGGCCGATCTGCGGCGCCGCATCGCCTCCGGTGAGCTGGCCGTCGGCGATCCCGTGCCGTCCGAATCGCAGCTGTGCGCGCAGTGGAACGCATCGCGCGCGCCGGTCCGGCAGGCGCTCACGACGCTGCGGGCCGAGGGCATGATCGGCGGTGGTCGCGGCAAGCCCGCGGTGGTGCGCCGGCACACGCTGTCGCAGCCGTTCGAGACGTTCCTGTCGTTCTCCAGCTGGGCCGCGGGCCTCGGACACGTTCCAGGACAACGAACCCTCGAGATCGCACGCCGTCCCGCCGACGCCGACATCGCGGACGCCCTGCAGCTCGACGAGGGCACGCCGGTGGTGCAGCTCCTCAGGCAGCGGCTGATCGACGGCAGGCCGACGATGCTGGAGCGCACGACGTTCGTGGAACCGGTGGGGCGCCTGTTGTTCGACTTCGACTGCGACAGCGGCTCGCTCTACCGGTACCTGGGGGAGCAGGGCGTCGACATGACCCTCGCCCGCCACCAGATCGACGCCGTCGCGGCGGACGAGCAGGACAGCGAGCTGCTCGAAGTTGCTTTGGGCGCACCGCTTCTGCGGGAACGGCGGCGTGCGTCCGGTGTGGACGGACGGCCGGTCGAGCACTCCGACGACCGCTACCGCCCGGACATGGTCAGCTTCTCGATCGAGAACTCCCAGCAGGCGCACCCGGCGCTGCTGCGGGACTGGAGGGCCTCGTGAACAGCGTCGTGAACAGCGCCGTCAAGATCGACCTGGCCGTGCTGGACATCGCCGGCACCACCGTTCAGGAACACGGGCTGGTCTACAAAGCGCTGGCGGACACCGTGATCGCGGCGGGTGGCGACGCGAGCGACGTCGGCGACTGGATGGGTGCCGACAAGTACGAGGCGATCTCGTCGATGCTGGGGAAGTCCGTTGTGGACGCCGAGTTCGAGGACTTCCACGACCGGCTCTCGAAGTTGTACGCCGAGACGCCGCCGACGCCGTTGCCCGGCATCCCGGAAGCGTTGGCACAGCTGCGGTCGCGGGGCGTGAAGGTCGCGCTGACGACGGGGTTTGACCGGCCGATCGTGGACGGGCTGCTGGACGTCCTCGGCTGGGGCGAGGGTGTGCTGGACGCGGTCGTCTGCGTGGACGACGTGCCGGCGGGCCGCCCGGCGCCGTACATGATCTTCAGGGCGATGGAGCTGACCGGTGTCCGCGACGTCCGGCGCGTGCTGACCGCCGGCGACACCGTGCGCGACCTGGAAGCGGGCACGAACTCGGGCGCGGGCTTCGTCGTCGGTGTGCTGAGCGGCAGTCAGACCGAGGACGAGCTGAAGGTCTTCCCGCACACGCACCTGCTCGGCAGCGTCGCGGAGATCCCGGCGCTCGTCTCCTAGTCGAGTGCCGCGGTGTGGCGCAGCTGCTCCGGGCTCGGGTCCGTCACCAGTACGTTCAACGCCGCCGCGAACTGGTCGAACCGCCGGTCGAACTCGGCCAGTTCTCGCGACGGCTCGGCCACCAGCGCCGCCCGGCCCGCCTTGGGGATCGCGGTCGCCAGCGCGTCCCGCAGGGGCTGGGCCCGGCGCAGAGTGATCAGCAGCGTCCACAGCCGTTGCTCGACCAGAGCGACCTGCACCGGATCACCGGTGACCCGCAGGAAGTCCGAACGCATGGCCGTGGCGCGGCGGCGTTGCTCGAAACACGTGAAGTCGTCCGACGTGACCACCTGACCCTCTGGTGCGGAGCGGGCCAGCGACTCCTCCGACCGGAACCGCCGCACAGGCACGGTCCCGGCCGGGTTCCACATCCACCAGAACGTCATCCGACCAGGTCGTCCGCGTCGACGATCTTGTACGCGTACCCCTGTTCCGCCAGGAACCGCTGCCGGTGCGCCGCGTATTCGGTGTCGAGCGTGTCGCGCGCGACGACCGAGTAGAAGTGCGCCTGCCGTCCGTCGCCCTTCGGACGCAGGATCCGGCCGAGCCGCTGGGCCTCCTCTTGGCGCGAGCCGAACGTGCCGGACACCTGGATGGCGACCGAGGCTTCGGGCAGGTCGATGGAGAAGTTGGCGACCTTCGACACGACGAGCGTCCGCACCTCGCCGCGACGGAACTTGTCGAACAGCTCCTCGCGCTCCCTGTTCTTCGTCGATCCCTTGATCACCGGCGCCCCCAGTTCCTCGCCAAGCTCGTCGAGCTGGTCCAGATAAGCACCGATCACGAGAGCCGGCTCGTCGGGATGCTGGTCGAGCACCCGGCGGACCACGGGAATCTTCGTCCGGGCGGTCGAGCAGAGCTTGTAGCGCTCCTCGGGCTCGGCCGTCGCGTACTGCAGCCGCTCGTTGTCCGTCAGGGTCACGCGGACCTCGGTGCACTCGGCGGGCGCGATCCAGCCCTGCGCCTCGATGTCGCGCCACGGCACGTCGTACCGCTTCGGCCCGATCAACGAGAAGACGTCGCCTTCCTGCCCGTCCTCGCGCACCAACGTCGCTGTGAGCCCGAGGCGGCGACGTGACTGCAGGTCCGCGGTCATCCGGAACACGGGCGCCGGCAGCAGGTGGACCTCGTCGTAGACGATCAGGCCCCAGTCCCGCGAGTCGAACAGCTCGAGGTGCTTGTACTCGCCCTTCGACTTGCGGGTGATCACCTGATAGGTCGCGATCGTGACCGGCCGGATCTCCTTGCGCTCACCGGAGTACTCGCCGATCTCCTCCTCCGTCAAAGACGTGCGCGCGATCAGCTCCCGCTTCCACTGCCGGCCTGCCACGGTGTTCGTGACCAGGATCAACGTGGTCGCCTGCGCCTCGGCCATCGCGGCCGCGCCGACGAGCGTCTTGCCCGCGCCGCACGGCAGCACGACGACGCCGGAGCCGCCCGCCCAGAACGCCTGCGCCGCGAGCCGCTGGTAGTCGCGCAGCTTCCAGCCGTCCTCGTTGAGCTCGATCGCGTGCGCCTCGCCGTCGACGTACCCGGCGTGGTCCTCGGCCGGCCAGCCGACCTTGAGCAGCAGCTGCTTGAGCCGCCCGCGCTCGCTCGGGTGCACGATGACGGTGTCGTCGTCGATCCTCGCCCCGAACATCGGCGCGACCTTCTTGTTGCGCAGCACCTCCTCGAGCACCGCGCGGTCGTTGGAGTGCAGGACGAGGCCGTGCGCGGGGCTGTTGGTGAGCACCAACCGCCCGAACCGGCTCATCGTGTCGACCACGTCGACCAGCAACGGCTGCGGCACTGGGTAGCGGCTGAACCGCACCAGCGCGTCGACCACCTGCTCGGCGTCGTGCCCGGCTGCACGGGCGTTCCACAAAGCCAGCGGCGTCACGCGATACGTGTGCACGTGCTCGGGTGCGCGCTCCAGCTCGGCGAACGGCGCGATCGAGGTCCGCGCGTCGTCGGCGAGCGGGTGGTCGACCTCGAGCAGCAGCGTCTTGTCCGACTGGACGATCAGGGGGCCATCGGTCACGGGTACAAGTCTCCCTGACGACGCCAAATGCGTTCGACCTGCGTCAACTGGCGATAACAAGTGTGAGGCGACACACGCAGCCAACACGCCGTGTCGTAGTTTCTCGCGCATGAGCACCGAGTCGACTGATCCCGTCGAGCCACCGGCGTCGGTGGACCCGGCTCCCGGGAAGACCGAGACCGCGGAGTCCACCCCGGAAACGGAATCCACCCCGGAAACCGAGGCCCCGGAGACCGCGACGGACACTGCGGAGGCCGAGCCCGACGAGATCGAGGACGAGCCCCCGACAGCGGTTTCGGCGGGTTTCGGCGACGCCGACGAGTCGCCCAGGCAGAACAAGTGGCTGAAGCCGGTGATCATCGCCGTGCTGGCGGTGGTCCTGGTCGGTGGTGGTGCCTGGGCGGTCACCGCGCTCAACGGCACCAAGGTCGGCGACTGCGTGAGCGCGTCGCCGAAGGACGTGGACAAGCCGGACGGCGACTGGAACGTCTCGTCCAAGGGCTGTGGTGACGCGGCCGCCACGCACAAGGTCGCCAAGGTGCTCAAGAGCGCCGACGACCCGTGCCCCGACGAGGGCATCTACGAGCCGGTCAAGTCCGGTGGCGACTCGCTGTGCCTGATGCCGAACCTCGCCGAGGGCAAGTGCTACACCTCGGGTGACGACGGCGCCTTCAAGACCGAGGCCTGCACCACCGAGTCGCCGGTGAAGATTGTGAAGAAGGTCGACGGCCTGCCCGAGGAGGGCACGGTGTGCCCGGAGGGATCGAGCGAGCTGCGCTTCAGCGAGCCGGCGTCGGTCTACTGCATGGGCGTGCACGAGGGTTCCTGATCGGGTGAACTCGGTTGAGTTGATCATCGACTGACGCCGATACCCAGGCCATGAAGAAGGTCGGCCTGGGTATCGCCGTTGTCGTCGCGCTCGTCCTGCTCGGCGGGTTCGTCCTGAACCAGCTCGGCGGCGCGGCCGAGGCGGCCAGGGTCGGCGACTGCGCGCGCATCTCGGGCTCGCACGACAACCCGCGGTACCAGGCGCTCGACTGCGCCTCGGAGAAGGCGACCGTCAAGATCGCCAAGATCCTGCCGTTCAACGAGCAGAAGTGCCCGTCCGGTGGCATGGACTACTCGACGTACATGGGCGACTCCACGTTCTGCCTCATGCCGAACTTCGTCGAGGGCGCCTGCTACGGCCAGGACCCCGAGAGCGGCATCGCCAAGGTCGACTGCACCACCAAGGACTCGGTGAAGGTCGCCAAGGTGCTCACCGGCCAGACCGACCGCGCCGCCTGCGGGGACTCGCGCGCGGCGGTCTTCCCGGAACCCGCCGTCACGTTCTGCCTGCAGCGCGGCGACCAGCAGCAGTGATCTTCGCGTAAAGCCCCTCGGCGCCGGAGTCCACATGGGAACCTCTCCGGCGTGATGAACGAGGAGGCCGCGCCCAGGACGAGCGCGGGCAAGCGGGTCCTGACGTACGCGGCCACGCTGGTCGTCGCGGCCGTCGCGATCTACGGCCTCTCGGTGTTCCTCACCCCGATCCACCCGCCGAAGCAGGGCGACTGCGCGTTCCTCACCGGCGACATCGGCCGCTACGAGGCCGTCGACTGCTCGGGCAACGCGAACTACCTGATCGAGGGGACGGTGGCCACGTCGCAGTCCTGCCCGAACGGCGAGGACTCGACCTGGGTGCCCGTGCGGCGCATCGACCCCAAGATCCGGTTCTGCCTCGCCCCGCTCTACGACGAGGGCGAGTGCTATCCCGAGGACAGGTCCGGCTACGACATCAACGCCGTGGACTGCTCGGACGAGAACGTTTTCAAGGTGCTGAGCGTGAGCCGGAACGTGCCGGCGCCGGCGTGCGCGGCGGGTGAGAGGCCCCGCGCGTACCCCGCCGTGAAGCTCACCTACTGCCTCGGTCGCGGCTAGCGATCGCCTGGCTACCAAGCGGCCGTAACGTTTCCGTAAAGCTCCGGCGGATTTCTCGGCCGCGTGGCAATCTCAGCGCTCGGCCATGTCGGGGGGCATGGGCTGTTCGGCGTAAGCGAAGTTCGCGCGAACGGCCCGGCCTATCAGGCTTTTTGAAACCGGAGCCGGTCCCAACGGCTCCGGTTTCGCCGTCTTTTGCAAGCCCATCGGAGAGGAATCCAGTGACCACCCCCAACTACCCGCAGCAGCCTGGGCCCTACGGCCCGCCTCCCGGTGGGCAGCCGCAGCAGCCGTACGGTCAGCAGCCCGGCCAGTTCGGCCCGCCGCCCGGCCAGGGTTACCCCGCAGGTGACCCCTACGCGCAGCCGCAGGGCCAGCCCGGCCAGCCGGGTCAGCCCGGTCAGCCCGGCCCGTACGGACCGCCGCCCGGTGGCATGCCTCCCGGTCAGCCCATGCCGTACGCGCAGCCGCCGAAGAAGGGCGGTGCCGGCAAGGTCATCGGCTCGATCCTCGGGTTCATCCTGATCGCGGCCGTCATCGCCGTCGTGAAGTTCGGCATCGGCAGCGGCATCAACGCCATCACCGAGCCGGACGCCAAGGCCGGCGAGTGCGCGAGCGTCACGGGCACCACGATGAGCCCGAAGTACAAGAAGGTCGACTGCAACGCGGCCGAGGCGAACTACATCATCGGCAAGGCCATGAACTCGACCACCGAGGCGTGCCCGAGCCAGGACTACGCCGAGTACACCGAGACCGGCCGCCGCGGCTCCGCCCTGAAGCTCTGCCTCGTCGAGAAGCTCGAAGAGGGCAAGTGCTACCAGGAAGAGCTCGTCAAGATCAACATGGAGGGCATGAAGCCCGTCGGGTGCCCGTCGGCGCCCAACGAGTTCGCCATCCAGAAAATTCTCAAGATCGAGAAGTTGGTCAAGGCCGCGACCGCCGAGTGCGGTGAGGCGACCGCCGTCTCCTACGCCGAACCCGCGCCGGGAATCACCTACTGCGTGGTGGCCGTCGAAGGGAAGTGAAAAAAGGCGGGCCGTGAAAATCGGCCCGCCTTTTTCATGTCAGTTTCATGTCGAGCGACAACTAATTGGTCGTACCCGGCGGCAAAAGTTGCTGCACGTCGAGACGGCCGGACAACACGTCCTCGGTGTCCATCATGTCGGCGACCCGCTGGAGCCGGATCGGGTTCAGTGACAGCGGGAACGTGCCCACGGACACGAGCGCCGCGGTCGGCTGGTCGACGTCGGCGTAGCTGGTCAGCGAGTCCTGCACGGCCAGCTTGTTGGCCTGCGCACGCTGCTGCGCCTCGCGCAGCACCTCGCGGAACGCCTTGAGCGTCTTCGGGTTCGCCTCGGCGAACTTCTTCGTCGCCGCGTAGCCGGACATCGGGAAGTCCAGTGTCGGGCCGCGCGCGGTGTCCGTGAGGATCTTCGCGCCGATGTTGCGCTGGGCCTTCGTGATGAACGGTTCGATCATGAACGCCGCGTCGACCTGGCCGGCCTTGAGCGCGTTCTCCATCTCGCCGAACGGCATCGCCCGGAACTTGATCTTCTGCTTCTCGACCGCGGCGGTGTCCAGCACGGCACGCGTGGTCAGCGCGCCGATGTCGGTCTCGCTGTTCACGGCGATGGTCGGCTGGGGCTTCTTGCCGGGGTCGTCGTAGTCCGACGCGGCCGACGTGACCAGCGCCATCGAGTTCGGACCCGCCTGGTAGGCCTCGCCCTGCAGCTGCAGTTCGGTGCCCTCGGCAACGGAGCGGAAGAGGCTGACGTGCGTGGCCCACGTGATGTCGAGCGTGGTGTCCAGCTGCTTGATGGCCTCGGCCTCGCTGGGCTGGGTGACCAGGTTGACCTGCAGACCGGCCTTCTCGAAGAGCTTCTCGGTCAGTGCGATCCGCAGCGGGGCCACGTCGACGACCGGCAGCACGCCGATGCGCAGGATGTTGCGCTCCACGTCCGCGGTGCCGCCGTTCGACGAACTTCCGAACAGGCTGCAGCTCGCGGTCAGAACACACGTGATGAGCACTGCGGCAAGCCGCAGAGCTTTGGCTCGGGTAGCCATGGCACCTCTCGCCGGTAGGCCTTGAGTAGCATCAAATGATCAGTGAGTGTCGCCACAGACCAGGTAGTCCGCAGTCCCAACAGCGCGTTCGGACGGACATGGGGCGTGCCGACAACCGGGGATGTTAACCACCTGAACGTATGAAACGACACCCCGTCTCGATACGGTGAGTGCTTCTGGAGACTTCCCCCGAGGCGGGGGTGGCCATTACGCTCCCCGCCGGGTGGCACAGGTCGCAGTAGGGGATCGTGTCTTCAGAACGGGGTAGGGCGCCTTACCGGGCGAACAACCTCTGTGCTGCAATTCGGCCCGTTTGACGAGTCCATGCTCGGTCCTGG
The DNA here is from genome assembly GCF_040629405.1 of Lentzea sp. NPDC005914. Classification (NCBI taxonomy): domain Bacteria; kingdom Bacillati; phylum Actinomycetota; class Actinomycetes; order Pseudonocardiales; family Pseudonocardiaceae; genus Lentzea; species Lentzea sp. NPDC005914. Next base: position 33,458 of record NZ_JBEXVQ010000052.1, read on the forward strand.
GGAGAGACCGGGACACTGCTGCTGGAAGAGGAAGCCCAGAGTGGCCCGACGTGAGAGAGGTCCCAGCCAGTTTGGCGTGGGTGACACCACACGCTCCGAAAGGCCCGAATCGGGTGACGGACTGGCTGCGCTGGGTAACGGCACCGTGACGGCGACACCGGACGTGGTGAAGACCGACAACGGCACCGGACCCGGATCAGGACCTGCCGCCCGATCAGCGCCCTGGCGCCTGCGCAACTGGAGGTTGCGCACGAAGCTGCTCGCCGTCCTGCTGATCCCGACGGTCTGTGCGCTCGCCCTGGGCGGCTTGCGCGTGCGCACCGACCTCGAGGCCGCGACGGAGTTCAACAACCTCGCGAACCAGATCCGCCTGGAGACGGCTGTCGCCGACCTGGTGCAGCAGCTCCAGCGCGAACGAGACCTGTCGGTCAGCTACGTCGCGTCGAACAAGAAGGTCGACCGCGTCGTCCTCGAGCGTCAGCTGCGCCGCGTCAACGACACCAGCGAGGCGTTCAACGCCAAGATCTCCGAGCTGAGCTCGGACCTGAGCCCGGCGGCCGTCGAGCGCTTCCAGGTCGCCGCGAAGCAGCTCGACCGCCTGAACAGCCTCCGCAACTCGGTGCGCGACACGCAGTACCCCGCGGAAGCCGTCCAGCGGACCTACTCGGAGTCCATCGAGACGCTCATCAACCTCGGTGAGCAGACGATCTCCGAGATCAACGACCCCGAGCTGGTGCGACTGCACCTGACCACGAACGCCATCGCGCGGATCAAGGAGCAGGAGTCGCTCAAGCGGGCGATTCTGCTCGACGTCTTCCAGCGCAAGGCGTTCACGCCGTCCCAGCTGCGTGCCCTGCAGGCAGCCGACGCCGAGCTCGAAGCCGCGCGAAACGACTTCCGCAAGTCCGCGACGCCCGAACAGGCCAAGATCTACGACGACACCGTCACCGGCCTGATCGTCGACACCGCGAACGACATGCAGGAATCGGCGATCAACCAGCAGTCCGGCACGGGCAAGAAGGACTTCACCCAGCTGACGTCCGAGAAGTGGGACATCGCCGCGACGCTGACGGTGAACCTGACCCGGGACGTCGAGAACCTGCTGGTCGAGCAGCTGCAGAACAAGACGGACGTGGCCGCCGGCGACGCTCGCCGCAGTGCCTACATCCAGTCCGGCGTCGTGCTCGTGGTTCTCGCGCTCGCGTTGCTGATGGCGCTGTTCGTCGCCCGCTCGATCCTCAACCCGCTGCGCACGCTGCGCCGCACCGCCCTCGACGTCGCCGACCACGGTCTTCCGGACGCGGTCGAGCGGATTCTCGCGGACCCGAACCCGGAGGACGCGGCCAAGAACGCCGTCGAGCCGGTGCCGGTGCACACGCGTGAAGAGATCGGTCAGGTGGCGCGCGCGTTCGACGCGGTGCACGGTGAAGCGGTGCGACTGGCTGCTCAGCAGGCCCTCCTGCGTGACAACGTCAACGCGATGTTCGTCAACCTGTCGCGTCGTTCGCAGGCCCTGGTCGAACGTCAGCTGAACCTGATCGACCGGCTGGAGCAGGACGAGCAGGACCCGGACCAGCTGGCCTCGCTGTTCGAGCTGGACCACCTCGCGACCCGCATGCGCCGCAACTCGGAGAACCTGCTGGTTCTCTCGGGCACGGACCTCTCGCGGCGCCTGACCCGGCCCGTCCCGGCCGCCGAGGTTCTCGGCGCCGCGGTCTCCGAGGTCGAGCAGTACGCCCGCGTGCAGGTCGGCCAGACCCCGGACCTCACCGTCCAGGGCCGCGCGGTCAACGACCTCGTGCACCTCATCGCCGAGCTGCTGGACAACGCCACGGCGTTCTCCGACCCGGTCACCAAGGTCACCGTTCGCACGGCGAAGACCCGCAAGGGCGAGCTGGCGATCGAGATCCAGGACCGCGGCGTGGGCATGGGCGACCAGGAGATCCTCGACGCCAACGAGCGTCTGGCCGACCCGCCGGACGTCGACGTCGCCGTCTCCCGCCGAATGGGCCTGTACGTGGTCGCGCGGCTCGCCAAGCGCCACGACATCAAGGTCCGCCTGCGCGGCAACGAGGACATCGAGGGCGGTACGACCGCACTCGTCATCGTGCCGGAGACGCTCATCGCGTTCCCCGGCCAGGCGATGCCCTCGACGCCTCCGTCCGGTTCCGGTTCGCTGGCCTCGGCGTTCGGCATGCCGACCCCGGCCCCCGGCCTGGCCTCGACCGAGCTCACGACCGAGATCGGCACGACGGCCAGCAGGGCCAGCGGCATCGCGGGCGCGTTCGGCGGAGTCACCGGCTCGATGCCGAAGATCGACGAGTCGAGCCCGAGCAACCCGAGCATCCCGGTCAGCTTCGTCCCGAGCGCGCTCACCGACACCGGTGCGGGCGCGACGGCGGTGCCGGTCTACAGCGAGACGCCGATCGAGGACTCGACGCCGTCCGAGCGGTGGCGGCGCGACCAGCTGGCGGCGGTGGAGCCCGAGGGCTCCTTCGGCGAACCGACCCTCTTCACGGCCTACGAGGACCGTCAGGAGGACTCCGGCGAGATCTCCTTCGAGCCCGGCTACGAGACCACGCAGTTCGTGCCCATCCCTCCGACGGGCGCGGAACCGACCTCGAGCAACGGCGTTTCGCGGGCCCAGGTGGACAACGGCCTCACCGATTCCGGGCTGGCACACCGCAACGGCACGTCGGAGACCTCCCGCAAGCAGGTCGAGCACGACCTGGACGCACCGACCGAGCGCCTGCCGATCTACGAGGCGGTTCTGTCGCAGTGGTTCCAGTCGGTCGGCAGCGAGACGTCCGCGTCCTCGGCCGCCCCGGTTCCTCCCGCAGCGGAGAGCACTGAACCCGCGGAGACCAACGGACGTGTGGACTCCAGGCTCGGCAGCGTCGACAAGGCCGGCAACACCGACAAGGGTGGTGTCGAGTACATCGACGAGCCGGTGACGACCCCTCCGCTCTCGGACGGGCCCGAACCGGAACTGCCGACTCGTCAGCGCAAGCCCGTCCCGGCGGTGGCACCCACCACCACGTCGGCCGCTGGTCTCCCCGTGCGCCAGCCGCGCGCGAAGGTCCAGCCGGCGGTCGAGGAAGAAGTGATCGCACCCGCCGAGCAGGAGCGAGCTGTGGAACCGGAGCCCGTTGTGGAGGAGACTCCAGCGGCGGCACCCACTTCCGAATCGGCCTGGCAATCGCCTGCCGATGAGGGATGGCAGGCGGCTCAGGCGTTGTTGAACAAGACGCCGGAGTCGAAGACAGCGGCAGGATTGCCGAAACGGACACCGAAGGCTCAGCTCGTGCCAGGATCTGCAGCACCCAAGCCGCAGGGAACGACACAGACAGCGCAGCGGCCCCCGCTGCCGCCTCGTACCGCTGATGCGGTGCGCGGGCGCATGTCGAGCCTTCAGAGTGGTGTGCGGCGAGGCCGGCACGCATTGATCGAGGCATACGCTGGTGACCAATCGAGCCGGCAGAACGAGGAGCAGGAGTGACGACCGCAGCGCAGCCAGGCAGCTTTGGTTGGCTTATCACCGACTTCGTGCGGAGGGTGCCCGGAGTGGCACATTCCGTCGTGGTGTCCGCGGACGGGCTGTTGCTCGCGGGGTCCCAGGGCCTGCCCAGGGACCGTGCAGAGCAGCTCTCCGCCGTCGCGTCCGGACTGGTCAGCCTTACACAGGGCGCGGCCCGCTGCTTCGAGGCAGGCGGGGTCAACCAGACCGTTGTCGAGATGGAGCGGGGTTACCTGTTCCTCATGTCGATCAGTGACGGCTCGTGTCTCGCCGTCCTGGCGGCACCAAACTGTGACATCGGCCTTGTGGCCTACGAGATGACGCTTTTGGTGGAGCGAGTCGGTCAACAACTCACCCCTGAGCTGCGCGCGCAGCTTCAGGGTGTGGTCCGTCGCTAGACCTCACTGGCAGTTCAGGGGTGAGAACAAATGGCTGGCAGATCTGGCGCTAGAGGCCGGGGCTTCGGTAGGAACTTCAACTACCAGGAGTGGGCCGCTGGTGGGTTCCAGTTCGACGAGCCTGACGCGATACCCCAAGAACCAGAGGAAGCCGAGGACGCACCCCACGATGAGCGGGTTACAGGGCAAGGGCTAGGCGATATGTCTCAGCGTGAGGTGGATGACTCGTCGTCGTATCCGTACGACGACGTGCCGAACCGGTTCGACATCGACGGGTACGGCACCGGGTTGTTCGGTGGCCCCGGTGCGGACCTCTTCGGCCAGCACGAGATGCCGGACGCCGTGCCGGAACAGCTGCCGTACACCACCGGGCCGCAGCCGGTGTACAGCACCGGTGCGCAGTTCGCTGTGCGTCCGGAGGAAACTTCTTCTGCGGACTCGGGTTCACTGGTGCGGCCTTACACGCGTACCGGTGGACGCACACGACCCGACTACGACCTTGCGATCGAGGCGCTGATCTCGACCAGCGAGCGTGGCCTCGAACGGGATGCCGCGGTTCTGCCTGAGCACAGGTCGATCTGCGGGCTGTGCGTGGACACGCGGTCGGTGGCCGAGGTCGCGGCACTCCTACGCTTGCCTCTTGGCGTCGTGCGGGTGTTGATCGGCGACATGGCAAGCATGGGATTGGTTTTGATTCACCAGGGCGGTCTGGTCGTGGGGGACCGGCCTTCCATGGAATTCCTGGAGAGGGTGCTCAGTGGGCTTCGCAAGCTCTAGTCCCCAGGGCGCCGAGGGCGCACGGAAGCCGACGACGTCTGCCAAGATCGTGGTGGCGGGTGGCTTCGGTGTGGGCAAGACGACGTTCGTCGGCTCGGTGTCCGAGATCGTCCCGTTGACCACCGAGGCGGTGATGACCGAGGCCAGCGCGGGGGTGGACGACCTCTCCGCCACGCCGAACAAGGTCACCACGACGGTCGCGATGGACTTCGGCCGCGTGTCGCTCGACAGCGACCTGATCCTGTACCTCTTCGGTACGCCGGGTCAGCACCGGTTCTGGTTCATGTGGGACGACCTGGTGCGGGGTGCCATCGGCGCCATCGTGCTGGTCGACACCCGCCGTCTCGCCGACGCGTTCGCGTCGATCGACTTCTTCGACGACCGGCAGCTGCCGTACGTCGTGGGTGTCAACTGCTTCGACGGCCTCCTCCACCACAGGCTGGAGGACGTCCGCGAGGCGTTGACGATCGACGAGTCCGTGCCGATCGTGACGTGTGACGCCCGGAACCGGCAGTCGACGAAGCAGACGCTCATCACACTGGTGGAGCACGCGATGCGCCAGTGGATGTCCGTCCGCGCCGGCTGATCTCCTTCACCGGGGACAACCGCACAACGTGAGACGAGGCGAGCGCCACCTTCGGGTGCGGCGCTCGCCTCGTCGTTGCGGTCTGATCAGATCCGGGTCACCTCGTCCTGATGGCCTCCTCTCCGCATGGTGCGCAGCTCGTCAGATGTGCAGCTGGATCAGGTTCGGCAGCAGGCAGACGCTGAGGATTCCCAGAGCGGTGATGTTGGGGCAGCCCGACGGGCCGGCCTCGTCGGGGCAGTCGTCGTCTTCGTCGTCGCCCTTGGGGTCGTCGGTCAACGCCGCCGTGTCGTCGGTGACGGTGACGGCGGCTTCGAGCACCGGTGCCGCCTCAGGCTCCGCTGCCTGAGGTGCCGGAGGTGCGGCCACCGCGGGTGCGGGCGGCGCGGCCACCTCGGGTTCAGCGGCCGGTGGTGGCGCGACGGCGACAGCCACCGCGGGTGCGTCGACCGTTGCTGCGGCGGAGGCGTCGACGCCGATGTGCGTGAACGGAACGCCGACCGACGCGTCCGCCCAGACCGACGCGTGGGCGACGTCCATCGCGAGCTGGATGCCCTCGTTGGAGTCGAGGTCGAGCGTGATGCCGCTGCCCGTGTTGAGGCTCGCGCCCGCACCCAGGCTGACCGGGATCGAGTCCACGTTGTTGTTGTAGGCGCCGACGGTCACGTTGACGTTGTTGTCCGCCAAGATCTCGATGATCGGGTCGGCCTGCGCTGTTCCTGTTGTGAACGGCAAGGCGAACGCCAAAGCCGTTGCGGTGAGGACTGCTGTTCGCGCCCACCGGGTGATGGCCATTTGCGCTGCTCCTCCTTCGTCGAGGGAGCGTCGTGAAACGCTCACGCCACTCGACGCTAGGTCGCTGACCAGCCACGTAAGGGTGGACGTGCGGATCTAACGGGGGATGACCGAGCGTCAGCCCTCGTCGACCAATGCGGCGGACGTGATGCGATGCAGAGGGAACCTGAGCACCTCTCCGTAGCTGTGGTCGTAGCCCTCGAGCACACCCCCGCCGACCACGTGCGGCTCGATCACGCGCTGTGCGGCCGTGCCGTGGGAGTCGACGAACCCGACGAGCACTCTCCGTCGCGCCCGTGCGGCCTGCTGGAGCAACGACAGGGTGGCGGACGGCCCGGCGCCCAGGTGTCCGGGGACGGCGATGCGTTCACCCCGTGGTGTCGCGGCGGCACGATCTCCCGCCCGGACCAGCCGGACGAGTTCACCCAACCGCTCGTCGGCCTGCACAGCGGGTGACGCGACTTTGCGGGCGGTCCGCTGCCGCGGCGTGGTCCGGCGCCCGCCCGGTCGCAGGTCGAGGACCTGGCCGTCGGGACCCTCCGCCGCCGGGGCGAACCCCGCGGAGCGCAGCCCGTCCAGCACGTCCGCCAGCGGCAACGGGCTGACCAGCACGGTCGGGGCGATCCGGCGCAGCTCCAGCCGCGCGGCCTCGGGGTGCGCGAGCACCTCGCTGATCAGCACCGGGTCGTCGCACCGCAGGAACGAGCCGGCGGCGCCACCCCGCAGCCTGCCGTGCCTTCGTGCGGCGTCGTCGATCAGGTAGCTCAACGACTGCGGTACGGGCGTGCGTGAGCGGATCTTGAAGAGTTCCTGCAGCTCATCGGCGGTGCGTCCGGCGTCGAGCGCCCGGCGGACCGTGGTCTCGCTGATCCGGTAGACCGTCGCGCTGCCCGCCGACTCGACGTTCGCCACGAGCGCCAGCTCGTCCGCGAGCTCCGGCTCGAGCCTGCCGGGCGCGATCACGGTGAGGTCGGCCTGCACCAGCACGTGGTCGAGCGGGGCCGGCAGCGCGTCCCCGAGCGACTTGGCGGCGTGGCCGGGGCCCTCGTCGAGCAGCACGCGGCCCGCGCTGGTGATCGCGCCCAGCGCCAGCACGCCCACCGCGGTGCCCTCCTCGATCGTCCAGCGCACCAGCTCGTCGCGCTGCCGTCCGCCCCGGCGCGGTGCCCGCCAGCCGAGCAGTGCGGCCAGGTCGGCCGGGTTCGTGATCGCCGTGCCCTTGGGGAACGCCGCCAGCGCGTCGAGGATCCACCGCCGGTCGCGCGGTGCCTGCGCGCGGCGGATCTCGTCGGTGAGCGGGGTGAAGAGCCTGTCCTTCTCGTCGCGGCGGCCGATCAGCGCGGGCAGCCTCGGCAGCTCCAGCCAGGCGTGCGCGATCGTGGCCCAGCGGACCTCGGCGGTCGCGGCGAGCCACACGTCGGCCTTGGTCGTCGGGACCCACTCGGGCTCCGCGGCCTCGGTGTTCGCGGCGAGGTCGGCGCCGACCACCAGCTCGATCAGCAGCGCGGCGCGGCGTTCGTCGACGTCGAGGTCCTTCGCGACTTTGCGCAGCTCGCGGACACCCAGCCCGCCGGTCCGCAGCACCGCGGGCGGTTCGGCCGACCAGCTCGAGATCAGGTTCTCGACGTGCCGGACGAGCTCGAGCGCCTCACCGCCGCCCGTGGCGTCGATGCTGGACTGCTGGAGCGTGCTCGTCTTCGGCTTGGGCTCGGTGGCCTGGATCGGGCCGAGCGGCCGTTCACCGCGGAACTGGAGCGCGATCTCCCGGGGCAGCTCGACGGTGCCGGGGTCGCGCCGCAGCAGCAGGCCGCGCGCGAGGAGGCGTTGCACCGGCGTCTCGGCCTTGTCGAGCGGCACGACCCGCGAGGCGTCCTTGGTGTCGCCGATGGGAGGCCCGGCGGCGAGCTTCTGCAGGACCCGCTGCTCGCCCTCGGTGATGCCGTGAAGGTCGTAGGACTGCCCGGTCGACCGGCCCAGCCCGCCGGGATACGTGCCGAACGCCTCCCGCGTGACCGGAGGGACCGACATCGCGTCCTCGTCGCCCCACAACAACGCGAGGGACCTCAGCCTCGTGACGGCGAGCTTGAGCGGCTTGGGCTTCACGTCCGGTCCGAGCACCGCCGCGAGTGTGGCCAAGGCCACGGGCTCGGCGTCCGCACCCTGCACGACCAGGCCTTCGAGCACGGCCAGCGTGAACGTGTCGAGGTCCTCGCAGGCGCGCGCGATCGACGCCCTGGTGCCGACCCGTGTCGCGAGCACGGACATATCGGCAGGTGGGGGCGTTGCCAGGTCAGGACGCGCGCGCAGCAGTGCCACCAGAGCGGCGTCGTCCTGCGCGCGCAGCCAGTCGGCGAGAGTGATGCCGGACATTCTCACCACGGTATATGGGCCGGTGGAGAACTCATCGTGCTCTGTCACACTTGTCGCGTCATTGGGCATCACCGAGGAGGAGAACGTGGCGAAAGGACGCCCTGGACGGGTCGACCCGCACTGGCCGGAGGGCCCGGACGGCGGCCACCCCGTCACCGAACTGACCAGCGACACGCAGGGTGCGCTCTCCCCGTTCGGCACGGTGACGTTCCCGTTGTCGGCGGAGGACCTCGGCTACACGCACCCGGTCACCGAGATCAACAAGTCCTGACTCTCCGTTTGTCAGGCAGGTCTTAAGACTGTCGAGTCGCGTGAGTACCGCAAAGGGCCCGGGGATAGGCTCACTTCCCGCTTGAGCTGCACTTCGTGGGAGGAAGACGATGCCGGTCCCCGGCCCTGGGTACTCGATCACCGTTCGCCTGGAGGCGCCGCCGTCAGCGAGCGCCGCGGGTGACCTCACGACGGCGGTCGGCCGCGCGGGCGGGGTGATCACGGCGTTCGACGTCGTGGAGTCGCACAACGACCGCGTCGTCATCGACCTCACCTGCAACGCCCTTTCCGCAAACCACGCGAAGGACATCACCGACACGCTGGAGACGTTGCCCGGCATCGTCGTCCGCAAGGTGTCGGACCGCACGTTCCTGGTGCACCTCGGCGGCAAGATCGAGATCGCGTCGAAGGTGCCGCTCCGCAACCGTGACGACCTCTCCCGCGCGTACACGCCGGGTGTGGCCCGCGTGTGCGAGGCGATCGCCAAGAACCCGGACGACGCTCGCCGCCTGACCATCAAGCGCAACACCGTCGCCGTCGTCACCGACGGTTCGGCCGTGCTGGGCCTGGGCAACCTCGGTCCCGCCGCCGCGCTGCCGGTGATGGAGGGCAAGGCGGCCCTGTTCAAGAAGTTCGCGGGCGTCGACGCCTGGCCGGTCTGCCTGGACACCCAGGACACCGAGGAGATCATCCGCGCGGTCGAGCTCATCGCTCCCGTGTACGGCGGCATCAACCTCGAGGACATCTCCGCGCCCCGCTGCTTCGAGATCGAGGCCCGCCTGCGCGAGAAGCTCGACATCCCGGTCTTCCACGACGACCAGCACGGCACGGCGATCGTCGTCGTCGCCGCCCTGCGCAACGCCCTGCGCGTCGTGAAGAAGGACATCAAGGACTGCCGCATCACGGTCTGCGGTGTCGGCGCCGCCGGCTCCGCGATCATCCGGCTGCTGCAGGCCCAGGAGCCCGGCGACATCATCGCCGTGGACGTCGACGGCATCGTGCACCGCGACCGCCCGGGCCTGGACTCGAACCTGAAGTCCATCGCGGCCACGACCAACAAGGACAACCAGTCCGGCCGCCTGCACGACGCCCTCGTCGGCTCAGACGTCTTCATCGGCGTCTCGGCCCCGAACCTCTTCGGCGCCGCGCAGGTCGCGACCATGGCCAAGGACGCCATCGTGTTCGCCCTGGCCAACCCGGACCCGGAGATCGACCCGATGGAGGCCCAGCAGCACGCCGCCGTCGTGGCCACTGGCCGCTCGGACTTCCCGAACCAGATCAACAACGTGCTGGCGTTCCCCGGCGTGTTCCGCGGTCTGCTGGACGCGCACGCCCGGACCATCACCGACGCGATGCTGCTGGCCGCCGCGCAGGCCATCGCCGACGTGGTGGACGGCGACCGCCTCAACGCGTCGTTCATCGTCCCGTCGGTCTTCGACAACACGGTTGCTCCGGCCGTGGCCGAAGCAGTCCGGAAAGCGGCGACCTCCTAGAGGATTTGGACACGGGCCGTCGCCTTGGACCAGGCATACGATCTCGGTATGACCAAGCAGTTCACCCACCTGGACTCACAAGGCGCGGCCCGCATGGTCGACGTCTCAGGCAAGGAGCAGACCACCCGGACGGCCGTGGCCACCGGAATCCTGCACACGACCGCCGAGGTGGTCGAACTGCTCGGCTCGGACGGCCTGCCCAAGGGCGACGCCCTGGCGACCGCCCGGATCGCGGGCATCATGGCCGCCAAACGCACCTGGGAGCTCGTTCCCCTCTGCCACCCGATCTCGTTGTCGTCGGTGGTCGTGGACCTGGCACTGGCCGACTCGGCCGTGCTCATCACGTCCACGGTCCGCACCACCGACCGCACGGGCGTCGAGATGGAAGCCCTGACCGCGGTCTCCGTCGCGGGCCTGACCCTGCACGACATGGTCAAGTCCGTGGACCCGGCCGCCACCCTGGACGCGGTCCGGGTGGAACGCAAGGAAGGCGGCAAGTCGGGCCTGTGGGAGCGTCCGTGAAGGCAGTGGTCGTCACCGCCTCCAACCGAGCGGCGGCGGGCGTGTACTCCGACCGCAGCGGCCCGATCATCGTCACCTGGCTCACCGAACGCGGCTTCACGGTGTCCGACCCGGTCGTCGTCCCGGACGGCGAGCCCGTCCGCGAGGCTTTGAGCTCGGCGGTGTCCGAGGGCGCGGATCTCGTCCTGACCACCGGCGGCACCGGCATCAACCCGACCGACCGCACCCCGGAGGCGACCCGCGCGGTCCTGGACTACGAGGTCCCGGGCCTGGCCGACGCCATCCGCATGTCCGGCTGGCCCCGAGTGCCCGGCTCCGTGCTGTCCCGCGGCGTCGCCGGTGTCGCGGGCCGAACCCTGATCGTCAACCTGCCGGGCTCGACCGGCGGAGTCCGGGACGGCCTGGACGTGCTCTCCACCGTCGTAGAACATGCCCTGGACCAGTTGCGCGGAGGTGACCACAAATGAGTGTCGTCCTGAGGGCAGTCGTAACCGAGGAACCCCTCTCGGTAGCCGAACACGAAGCCCTGGTCACCTCGGACCGGGCAGGCGCGATCGTCACCTTCTCCGGCGTGGTCCGCGACCACGACGGCGGCCGCTCCGTCCTCGAGCTCGAGTACCACTCCCACCCCACCGCGAGCGACATCGTGGCCGAGGTGGTCGAGTCGCTGGCCGAGAAGTACTCCGGCGTGCACGGCATCGCGGTCTCGCACCGGGTGGGCCCGCTGAAGATCGGCGACGTGGCTTTGGCCTGCGCGGTGGCCGCGGAACACCGAAAAGAAGCGTTCAGCCTGTGCACGGACCTGGTGGACGAGGTCAAAGCACGCTTGCCGGTGTGGAAGCGCCAGGTCTTCTCAGACGGCAAGGACGAATGGGTCAACTGCCCCTGAAAACGCAGGCAGGGACCTCACCGTCGGGGGGTAACGGTGAGATCCCTGGTCCTGCGTCAGCCCGAACTCTGCGGGCCGACCGTCACTCGTCCGATCCTCAGATCAGGATCTTGGCGCCCGGGAAGATCAGGTCCGGGTTCGTGAGGAAGTCCTTGTTCTTCTCCACGATGGCCTGCCAGCCGCCGGCGACCTTGTTCTCGTCGGCGATCTTGGACAGCGTGTCGCCGGCCTTGATCTCGTAGTTGCCGCTGGGGTTCGACGTCGAACCCGCGAGGGCGACGACCGGCGCCTGCTGCACCGGGGCAGCGGCGGTGCGCTGCTGCGGCGCAGCCTTGCGCTGCGGCTGCGCCTGCTGCTTCGGGGCCGGCGCGGTCTTGCCCACGTAGGCGCCGATGCGCTTGCTGCACGACGGCCACGCGCCGGGGCCCTGGCCCGCGAGCACGCGCTCCGCGACAGCGATCTGCTGCTCACGGGAGGCGTTGGCGGGGTTGCCCACGCCGCCGTGGCCATTCCAGGTCTGCTGAGTGAACTGCAGGCCGCCGTAGAAGCCGTTGCCGGTGTTGGCGGCCCAGTTGCCACTGGCCTCGCACTGCGCGAGTGCGTCCCAGTCCATTCCAGGGGCGGCGCTGGCGGTGCCAACGGCCAAGCCCAGAGGGGCGCCGGCGATGATGCCGACAGCCGCGACCTTGGCGATAGTGCGAGCGGCGGAACTCTGCTTGCCCTTGTTGCCTCGGTTGAAAGCCATGTGCCTCTCGGTCCACCACACCTGCGGCCAGGAACTCGGGTTCGGGGCCCGGTGCGTTCCTGCGTCCCAGTCCGGCGGTATCTCTCGCTCGGGGTTGTTCCGGAGAACCCTCGGACTGGGTTCGGTGCTGGTTCTCCGGTCGTGCTCGTGGCCGGTCGGGGCCAGCCGAGGAGCGACGGTACGTAACCGGCAGAGCCCTCACCAAACGTATCAAGCTGTGATGCGCATCACAGTAACGTTCTGACACGTTGTGCAGAAGCTACAAAACCGCAGCTCAGAACCGTCGTTATCGGTCCGTATCCGTTCTGAGATCGACCGAGATCTATTACGGAAAGTGAGGCGTGGCTCACGTGGTTTCGGCCATCGGAGACACGCTGCTCACGGTCGGGGGACTCCCTACGATCAACTCCATGGGGAGGATCGACGAGTTGCGCGCGGCACTGGCCGCCACACCCGGTCAGCCGGTGTCGTTCGACGATCTGATCGACACCGTCTGGGGTGCCGACAAGCCGTCGAACCCCAAGGGTGCGCTGCGCAACCTCGTGCAACGGCTGCGCGCGACCGACCAGGTCGTCACCGAGCCGTCCGGCTACCGGCTCGTGATCCGCAAGCCCGGCCCCCGCCAGTTGCCGGCAGACCTCCCGGACTTCGTCGGCCGCGCCGGCGAGATCGCCGCGGCCCTCGGCTCGGCGGCACCGGTGCTGGCGATCACCGGGCCGCCCGGTGTCGGCAAGACGTCGCTGGCCGTCCACCTCGCCCACCGGCTGAGCGAGCGGTTCGCCGACGGGCAGCTGTACGTGAACCTCCGCGCGTTCTCACCGACCCCACCCGTCACGCCGGAGCAGGCCGTGTCGCGGTTCCTGCGCGCGCTCGGCGCCGAGGAGATCCCGGTCGATCTGGCCGCGCAAACCGAGCTGTACCAACAGATGACCGCTGATCGCGCCGTCCTGGTCGTGATCGACAACGCCACCCGCGAGCTGCTCGCCCCGCTCCTGCCGGGCGGCCAGCGCACGAAGGTGATCGTCACCAGTCGCACCGACCTGCCCGAGTACGAACAGATCAGGATCGGCGTCTTCGACCACGGCGAGGCGCAGGACCTGTTGGCACACCTGGACATCGGAGGCAGCCGAACCGAACGGGCCGAGCTGGCGCGGCTGTGCGGGCACCTGCCGCTGGCGTTGCGGATCGCCGCGGCGAACGTCGCGGACGGCCACCTGCCCGACTACCTGACCGAGCTGCGCGGCGACGACCGGCTGAGCGCGTTGGAGATCGAGGGCGATGCGGCGGTGTGGGCGACCTTCGACCTCTCCTATCGCGCGCAATCCCTGACGGCACAACGGTTGTTCCGGCTGCTCGGGCATGTGCCGGGGCCGGACTTCGGTGCGGGCGGTGCGACCGCGTTGCTCGGCGAGGACGTGGCGGAACCGCTCGGACAGCTCGTCGACGCGAACCTCGTGCAACGCGCGGAGGACAGGTACTCCCTGCATGATCTGCTCCGTATATATGCGATGCGGCTCGGGGAGCCCGAGCTCGGCCGTCTGCACGACTACTACCTCGTCAACGCGGACGCGGCGGGCCGCGCAGTGCACCCGGAGTTCAGCAGGTTGCCGTTGCCGCCGATCGCGGACGACGTGCCCCGGCACGACCTGTCGGACACGTCCGCGGCGCTCGCCTGGCTGGACTCCGAACGGGCGGGCGTCGTGGCGGCGATCTTCGCGGCTGCGGACCAGCCGGTGACGTGGCAGCTCGCCGACGCCATGCGGGCCTACTTCTACTTCCACAGCCATCTCGTCGACTGGGTCGCCACGGCTCAGACAGCACTGCGCGCGGCCAGGCAGCACCGGGACCGCACCGCCGAGGCCACCATGCGAGGCTCGCTCGGCCTCGCGCACTGGCGCGGTGGCCAGTTCGCGGAGGCGCTGACCGAGTTCGAGGCGGCCGTGGAGGTCGCCAGGGCGCTCGGCGACGAGCAGGTGCTGGGTGCGTTGCTGATCAACCTCGGCATCGTGAACTGGGAGTACGGCCGCCTCACCGCCGCTGCCGGCGCACTGAGCGAGGCGTTGCAGATCATGGGGGAGGTCCCGCCGGCGCTCTACAACCTCAGCGGCATCTACATGGACCTCGGGCCGCTCGACCTCGGCATCTCTTACGCCGAGAAGGTCGCGAGGCTGTCGGTCGAGCAGGGCATCCCGCGCGGCGTCGCGTTCGCCGAAGGGCACCTCGCCGACGGCAACCTCCTCGTCGGCGACATAGATCGCGCCGCCGAGCACCTCGACGCGCTCACGCCGATGCTCGACGACCGGTCGCTGGGAGCCGTGTTCATCCTCCGCACGTTCGACACCCAAGCGTCGCTGGACCTGGAACGCGGCCGTTTCGCCGAGGCGGAGGCAGGTGCCCGCCGCTCACTCGAGCTGGCGATCGAGAGCGGCGACCCGAAGTCGGAGTGCGACGCCCTCAACACCATCGGACGGGCGTCGTGCGCGCAGGGCCGGTTCGAAGAGGCGGTGACGCACCACCAGCAGGCGCTCGAACTGTGCCGCAAAGTCGGCTTTCTGCGAGGTGAGGTCGGCGCGCTGACCGGTCTCGCCGTGGCTCACCGCGCGCTCGGGCACCTCAGCGACGCCTTCGCGCACGCCGTCGAGGGCGTCACCGCGGCCGAACGCGGGCAGCTGCGCGTCTGGCAGGTGCCCGTGCTGGCCGAACTGGCCGAGATCCACCGGGACATGGGCGAGGTGCGGGAAGCGGAACGGTGCCGCTTGGGCGCGCTGGAGCTGGCCCGCGTGACAGGACGCCGGGCGTGGGAGCGGAAGCTCGCTCAGCCGCCCGCGAACGGCGGCAGCACGTCCAGCTGAGAGCCCGCCGGCACACGCACGGACGTGTCGCGCACCGCGACGCCGTCCAGCAGGAAGCTGGACGCGGCGAGGACCTTGCCGAGCTGCGAACCGTGCCGTTCGCCGATAGTGCTCACCACGAGTGCCACGGTGGGTTCGGAGGAGTCGAGCAGCAGGTCCTCATCGGCCATCCCGGCCGCCGCCCTCGCCCCCGCGAAGTAGCGGATCTTGACCGCAGTCACTTCAGCCTCCGATTGCGCTCATGGGACGGTCGGGCTGGTGGAAGCCCGCGTCGTTGATGCCGTGGCCTGCCGCCTTGGCCCACATCGTGGCACGCCAGGCGTCGGCGATCGCCTCGTCGGGGCTGCCGTCGCGCAGCAGCGCCCGCAGGTCGGTCTCGGTCTGGCTGAACAGGCAGTTGCGGATCTGGCCGTCCGAGGTGAGCCGGGTGCGGTCGCAGGCGGCGCAGAACGGCCTGGTCACCGACGCGATCACGCCGACCACCGACGGGCCGCCGTCGACGAGCCAGCGTTCGGCCGGCGCTCCACCGCGCGGGGTCTCCTCCGGCGTGAGCGTGTAGGCGGACGAGAGCATCGTGAGGATCTCGTCGGCCGTGACCATGTTCGTGCGCGTCCAGCCGTGCTGCGGGTCGAGCGGCATCTGCTCGATGAACCGCAGCTGGTAGCCGTTCTCGACGCAGAACCGCAGCAGCGGGACGGCCTCGTCCTCGTTGACCCCGCGCAGCAGCACGGAGTTGACCTTCACCGGCTCCAGGCCCGCCTCGCGGGCGGCGTCCAGGCCGTCCAGCACGTCCGTGATGCGGTCGCGCCTGGTCAGCGTGGCGAACCGGTCGGGGTCGAGGGTGTCGAGCGAGACGTTGATCCGGTTCAGGCCGGCGTCCTTCAGCGACTGGGCGCGCCGGGACAGCCCGATGCCGTTCGACGTCATCGACATGCGCGGACGGGGCTCCAGCTCGGCGGTCGCGGCGATGACGTGCTCCAGGCCGCGTCGCAGCAACGGCTCGCCGCCCGTGAAGCGGATGTCCGTGACGCCGAGGTCGACGACCGCGATCCGCATGAGGCGGATCAGCTCGGCGTCGCTGAGCAGCTCGTCCTTCTGCAGCCAGTCGAGGCCCTCGGCGGGCATGCAGTAGGTGCAGCGCAGGTTGCAGCGGTCGGTGAGGCTCACGCGGAGGTCCTTCGCGACCCTGCCGAACCTGTCGACGAGCAGCGGCGAGTCAGGTCGTGCGGACGCGTCGGGCGTGCCGCGCACGATCGGTAGTCCCAAGTCCACTGCTGTCACCCCAACAAGAGTAATGAACATCCTCTTGTGGATGACGCTACAAATAGGGTTTCTCACGTTCCGCCCGTTTGGAGCACTGTCACAAGGAATTGTCTTAGTGGCTAAGATGTTCAACATGGAACCCGAGGCGCTCGAGAGGTTCACCTGGTACATGCGCGAGATCAGCGCGATGACCGTGATGTTCCACTCCAGGGTGGCGGGCGAGATGGGCCTGTCCGCGACCGACGAGAAGTGCCTCGACTTCGCGTCCAGGGCGAACGGCCCGCTCACCGCCGGTCGCCTCGCGGAGCTCTCCGGCCTCTCGACCGGTGCGGTCACGGGCGTGATCGACCGTTTGGAACGGGCCGGGTTCGTCCGCCGCGTCCGCGACCCGCACGACCGGCGCAAGGTCCTCGTCGAGCTCACGCCTGCCGAGTTCCAGAAGTACGGCCACCTCTTCGAGGCGGCGCGGGACAGCCTCGTGGAGGTGCTCAGCCACTTCCGCGACGATGAACTTCAGGTGATCGAGCGTTATCTCAAGCTCCAGGTCGAGACGTTCCGCAAGCGCGTCATTGATACTTAGATCCATGTGGCACTACTTGATGGACATGGACGGTGTTCTGGTTCACGAAGAGCACCTGATCCCCGGCGCTGACGAGTTCGTCGCGGAGCTGCGCGCTTCCGAGACCCCGTTCCTGGTGCTCACGAACAACTCCATCTACACGCCACGGGACCTGCGCGCGCGTCTGCAGCGCACCGGCCTGGACATCCCGGAGAAGTCGATCTGGACGTCCGCGCTGGCCACGGCCCGCTTCCTCGACTCGCAGCGCCCCAACGGCTCGGCGTTCGTGATCGGCGAGGCCGGCCTCACCACCGCGCTGCACGAGATCGGCTACGTGCTGACCGACCGCGACCCGGACTACGTGGTGCTCGGCGAGACCCGCACCTACAGCTTCACCGCGATCACCAAGGCCATCCGCCTGGTCGAGGAGGGCGCGAAGTTCATCGCGACCAACCCGGACGCGACCGGCCCGTCCCGCGAGGGCTCACTGCCCGCGACCGGCGCCGTGGCGGCGTTGATCGAGCGCGCCACCGGACGTGAGCCCTACTACGTCGGCAAGCCGAACCCGTTGATGATGCGTTCGGCCCTGCGCGCGCTGGGCTCGCACTCGGAGAACGCTCTCATGATCGGCGATCGGATGGACACGGACGTGCGTTCGGGCCTGGAGGCGGGCCTGTCGACGATCCTCGTGCTCTCCGGGATCTTCACCGCCGAGCACGCCGAGATGTACCCGTACCGGCCGACGCGCGTCCTCAAGTCGATCGCCGAGCTGGTCGGTCACTCCCAGGACCCGTTCGGCGAGTGGGACGGCTGACGTTCGGACGGCGGCAGGCGGCGTGCACCGGGGCCTTCGCGGCCCAGCACGTCGCGCGGGTTCCTCAGGTGGCACGTCCGCAGTGAGAGGCAGCCGCAGCCGATGCAGTCGTCGAGGGTGTCCCGCAGCGCGTGCAACTGGGCGATGCGTGCGTCGAGGATGACGCGCCACCCGGTGGACAGGTGCGTCCAGTCCTCGCGGGTCGGGGTGCGTTCGCTGGGCAGCTGGTCCAGGGCTTCCCGGATCGTCGCCAGCGGGATGCCGACGTTCTGGGACGTCCGGATGAAGGCGACCCGGCGCAGGGTGTCCCGGCTGTAGCGGCGCTGGTTGCTGGTCGTGCGGGTGCTGCGGATGAGGCCTTTTCACTCGTAGAAGTGCAGTGCGGAGATGGCGACACCGCTGCGTTCGGCGACCTGTCCGACGGTGAGCTCGTGGAACGTCGTGCGGGCCCTCGGCATGGGCGGGAACGTAGCACTTGACCTCAACCAAAGTTGAGGCCAGAGGATCGCGTTCGTTCACCCAACGCGATCAAGGAGCATCCGTGACCTCCGTTCTCGTCATCGGCGCCACCGGCAGGCAGGGCGGCGCCGTCGCCGAGCTGCTGCTCGACCACGGCCACGACGTCACCGCCTACGTGCGCTCGCCCGAGTCGCCGTCCGCGCTCGCACTGTCCACCGCCGGCGCACGACTGGTCACCGGCGACCTGGCCGACTCCGAGGCGCTCGCCGGCGCAGCCAGAGGCGTCGACGCGATCTTCGGGCTGTCGGTGCCGTTCGGGTCCGGCGGGAAGGACGAGGAGGTCGCCCAGGGCCGACTCCTGGTCGACGTCGCCGCGAAGACCGGCGCGCACCTCGTCTACTCCTCGGTGCGCGGTGCCGACCGGATGGCCGCGACCGACATCGACCACGCCGACAGCAAGCAGCTCGTGGAGGCCCATCTGCGTGATCAGCAGGTCCGGGCGACCGTGCTCGGGCCGGTGTACTTCATGGAGAACGTGCTCAACGTCGGCTTCAGCCGTCTCACCGACGGCGTCCTGGCCAACCCGCTCTCCGCGGGCAAGCCGCTGGACCAGGTCACCGTCCTCGACATCGCGGGCCTCGCCGTGCTCGCCGTCGAACAGCCGGACCGGTTCGCCGGCAAGCGGATCGACCTCGCCTCCGACCGGGTCACCGGCGAGCAGGCGGCCCGGATCCTCGGCGACGTGCTCGGCCGCGAGATCCCCTACCGGCAGATGCCGTTGGACCAGGTCCGCCAGTGGGCAGGGGACGAGATCGCCGACATGTTCGGGCGGTTCGAGGACAACACCGACTTCCTCGACATCGAGACCCTGCACGCCGAGCACCCCGATGTCGCCTGGCACAGCTATGCCGACTGGGCCCGGACGATCGACTGGGACCGCGTCCTTCGGCACCCGGCGACGGCATGAACCGCACCTGACCACTGACGCACGAGGACAAATCACCTATCGTCGCGGTCGTGGACACGGATCGACGCTCGATGTACGTCGTGGGCGACGTGCACGGGCACCTCGCTGAGCTGACCAGAGCCCTGCACGTCGCCGAACTGTGCGACGAGGAGGGGCACTGGACCGGCGGCGAGTCCGAGCTGTGGTTCCTCGGCGACTTCGTGGACCGCGGCCCCGACGGTGTCGGCGTGATCGACCTGGTCATGCGCCTCGGCGACGAGGCGGCCGAGGCCGGTGGGTCGGTCAACTCGTTGATCGGCAACCACGAGGTGCTGCTGCTCGGCATGCACCGCTTCGGCGACGAGCAGGTGCCCGACAGCGCGGGGCCGCGGTCGTTCGCGCGCAGCTGGCTGCTCAACGGCGGGCTGCGCAGCGACCAGGACCGGCTGACCGACGAGCACGTCGAGTGGCTGACCTCTCGTCCGGTGCTGAAGCTGCGCGACGACCACCTGCTGATGCACTCCGACACCGTGGCCTACCTCGAATGGGGGGCCTCGATCGAAGAAGTCAACGAGGCCGTCCGCCAGGTGCTCAAGGGCGACGATCTCGTCGACTGGTGGGAGTGCTGGCGCAAGATGACGACCCGGTACGCGTTCCGCGGTCCGCAGGGCCCGGAAATCGCGGACGAGCTGCTCGCGACCCTCGGCGGCACCACGATCGTGCACGGCCACAGCGTCATCGCCGATCAACTCGGGGTGCCGCCGGAGCAGATCGACGGGCCTCTGGTCTACGCCGACGACAAGGTCCTGGCGATCGACGCGGGCCTGTACAGCGGCGGTCCGTGCCTGGTCGTCCCCTTGCCATACGCGCAAGCCTGACTACCGTCTGGTGGATGACCGCCAGCTACTCCTCGGGCACGTCCGCCGCCCCGCTGCTGGGCGACACGATCCACGCGAACTTCGCCGCGACCGTCGCGCGCTTCGGTGACCGCGAGGCACTTGTCGACAAGGCCACAGATCGACGGTGGACGTACGCGGAGCTGTCGGCCGAGGTCGACCGGGCCGCCGCCGGGCTGCACTCGCTCGGTGTGCGCAAGGGAGACCGGGTCGGCATCTGGGCGCCGAACTGCGCGGAGTGGGTCTTCGTGCAGTACGCCACCGCCCGGATCGGCGCGATCCTGGTCAACGTCAACCCGGCGTACCGGGTGCACGAGCTGGAGTACGTGCTGAACCAGGCGGGCATCCACACGCTGGTCGCCGCGCGGACGTTCAAGACCTCCGACTACGCCGCGATGATCGCCGAGGTCCAACCGCGGTGTGCTGCTCTTCGGAACGTGGTGTTCGTCGACGATCCACAGTGGACCGGAACCGAGATCCCCGACGTCGAGCTGGGCCGCGACGACCCGATCAACATCCAGTACACGTCCGGCACGACCGGGTTTCCCAAGGGCGCAACGCTTTCGCACCACAACATCCTCAACAACGGGTACTTCGTCGGTGAGCTGATCAGCTACACCGAGGAGGACCGCATCTGCGTGGTCCCGCCGTTCTACCACTGCTTCGGCATGGTGATGGGCAACCTCGCCGCCACCAGCCACGGCGCGTGCGTCGTGATCCCCGCACCGGCGTTCGACCCGGCCGCAACCCTTGCGGCGGTTCAGGAAGAGCGCTGCACGTCGTTGTACGGCGTGCCCACGATGTTCATCGCCATGCTCGACCTGATCGACGGCTACGACCTGAGCAGTCTGAGGACGGGCATCATGGCGGGCTCGCCGTGCCCGGTCGAGGTCATGAAGCAGGTCGTCGAACGCATGGGCATGCGCGAGGTCTCCATCTGCTACGGCATGACCGAAACCTCCCCTGTGTCAACGCAAACCCGCGTCGACGACTCACTCGACCGTCGTGTTGGGACGGTCGGGCGGGTCGGTCCCCATCTCGAGGTCAAGATCGTAGACCCGGAAACGGGCCTCACGGTTGCGCGTGGGATGCCGGGGGAGCTGTGCACGCGGGGCTACTCCGTCATGCTCGGCTACTGGAACGAGCCCGAGAAAACGGCCGAGGCGGTGGACCAGGCGGGCTGGATGCATACCGGCGACCTCGCTGTGATGGATGACGACGACTACGTGAACATCACCGGGCGCATCAAGGACATGGTCATCCGCGGCGGCGAGAACATCTATCCGCGCGAGATCGAGGAGTTCCTCTACACGCACCCCGACGTGCTCGACGCCCAGGTGATCGGCGTGCCCGACGCTCGCTACGGCGAGGAGCTCATGGCCTGGGTCCGCATGCGCGAGGGCGCAGAGCCGTTGACCGCCTCGGACGTGCGCGAGTTCTGCACCGGCAAGCTCGCCCACTACAAGATCCCGCGGTACGTGCACGTGGTGGACGAGTTCCCGATGACGGTCACGGGCAAGATCCGCAAGGTCGAGATGCGGGCCAGGGCCGTGGAGCTGCTGAGCCTCGACGACAGCACCGAGCACGCCTAGAGGTCGTGCGTTCACGGAGCGAAATCGTCTCGCGGATCAACAATCGTCGCAGGTCACGAAGGGGTGAATGTCCTCTTGCCAACTGAGTGTGACGCGCGCAACATCGGTGGATTCCGCCGAAGGAGGCGCCCATGCTCACCGCCATCAAGACCACGACGATGCTGCCCGTCGAAGACTCCGAGCGCGCCGGCCGCTTCTACGCGGACATGCTCGGCCTCAAGCCCGTCACCACGGCCCCGGACGGCACGCGGATCTTCGAGCTCGGCCAGGGCGACGCGCTGGGCCTGATGCCTGCGGAGAAGGGCGCGCAGACGGGTCACACGGTGCTCAGCTTCGAGGTGCCGAACCTCGAGGACGAGATCAGCGAGCTCGAGGGCAAGGGCGTGCGCTTCGAGGACTACGACCTGCCCGACTTCAAGACCGTCAACCACATCGCGGTGATGGGCACCGAGCGCGCGGCCTGGTTCCACGACACCGAGGGCAACATCCTGTGCCTGCACGAGCTGTTGGGCGACGACGCCTGACCGCGCGTGCTCGATGAGAGGTCTCCCGCTCCCCGCCCCCGACGAGGAGCGGGGGACCCTCACGGGACGTCGACGATCTCCTTGCCCAGCGGCACCAGCGAGACCTTCACCAGCTTGAAGTTGGCGACGCCGAGCGGGATGCCGATGATCGTCACGCACAGCGCGATGCCGGTGAGGACGTGGCCGATCGCGAGCCACAGGCCGGCGACGATGATCCAGATGACGTTGCCGAGCAACGAACCCGTGCCCGCGCCTGGCTTGTCGACCACCTCGCGCCCGAACGGCCACAGCGCGTAGTTCGCGATGCGGAACGACGCGATGCCCCACGGAATCGTGATGATCAGGATGCAGCAGATGAGACCGGCGACCGCGTAGCCGACGGCCATCCAGAACCCGGCGAGCACCAGCCAGATCACGTTCAGGATGAGGCGCATACATCCAATCTAGGCTCACCTCATGAAGTGGGGTGTGATCGCTACCGGCGGAATCGCGCAAGCTGTGACCGCCGACATGCTGAAGGTGCCGGACGTCGAGGTGCTCGCGGTGTCCTCGCGCGACGTCACGCGTGCGCAAGCGTTTGCCGAGCGTTTCGGCATCAAGCGCGCGTACGGCGACTACCGCGAACTGCTGAAAGATCCGGACGTCGAGGTCGTCTACGTCGCCACGCCGCACGGCCAGCACCACGAGGTCACGCTCGCCGCGCTCGACGCCGGCAAGCACGTGCTGTGCGAGAAGGCCTTCGCGCTGTCGGTCGCCGACGCCGAGGAGATGATCGAAAAGGCACGGTCCGCGAACCTCTTCCTCATGGAGGCCATGTGGACGCGCGTCAACCCGTTGATCCGCAAGGTCGCCGACGCCGTCGCCGCCGGCGAGATCGGTGAGGTGCGGACGATCACCGCGGACTTCGGCTTCCGGCACGAGTTCAACGACGACGACCGGCTGTGGGCGAAGCAGGCGGGCGGTGGCTCGATCCTCGACCTCGGCGTCTACCCGATCTCACTCGCGCACCGGCTCCTGGGCGTGCCGGCGCGGATCCACGCGCACGGCAGCCTCGCTCCGTCCGAAGTGGACGCGGACGCCTCGGTCCTGCTCGGCTACGAGAACGGCGCGCAGGCTCTGCTGAGCTGCTCGCTCGTCGCCGACCTCGGCTGTGCGGCGGAGATCGTCGGCACCGAGGGCAGGATCCAGATCGTCGACCCCATGTACAACCCCACCAAGGTGATCATCAACGGGATCGAGCACGAGACCGAGGACATGGGCTACCGGCACCAGATCCACGAGGTCGAGATCACGATCGGTCAGCGCGCGGTCCAGCACCCCGACATCCCGTGGTCGGCGACGCTCGAGATCATGCGGATCATGGAGGAGGCCCTGCGCCAGCTCGGCGTCTCCTACGACACCGTCAGGTAGATCAACGCCACGTTCAGCACGACCACCGCGAACGCCACCATGCAGGCGGAAGCGGTGACCGAGCGCCGGTTCACGAAGGAACCCATGACGGACCGGCGCGCGGTCAGCCACACCAGCGGGATCAGTGCGAACGGGATGCCGAACGACAGCACGACCTGCGACAGCACCAACGCGAACGTCGGGTCGACGCCGAACGCCAAGATCACCAACGCCGGCACCAACGTGACGATTCGTCGTGCCAGCAAGGGAATCCGCACGCGCAGCAGCCCGTCCATCACCACGGCGCCCGCGTAACAACCGACGGCCGTGGACGCGAAACCCGAAGCCAGCAAACCCAAAGCGAACAGCAGCGCGATCCCGCTACCCAGTTGCGCCGCCACGGCCGCGTGCGCTCCTTCGAGCGTGTCGACGCCATCGGCACCCTGCAGAGCAGAAGCCGCGAGCAGCAGCATCGCCATGTTCACCGCACCGGCCAGCACCATCGCGAGCACCACGTCGAGCTTGGTCGTGCCGAGCAACGACGGGTTCCTGCCGTGCCGGTCGCGCGCCAGCGCCGAGTGCAGGTACACCGCGTGCGGCATGACGGTCGCGCCGAGCATGCCCGCCGCGAGCAACACGCTGTCCGCACCGTCGAACCGCGGCACCAGGCCGTTCAGCGTCCCCGGAACCGACGGCGGCGACACGAAAAGCCCCGCCACGAACCCGACCGCGATCACGACCAGCATCGTCGTGATCACCCGCTCGAACGGCTTCTGCCCGCGCTTGTCCTGCACCAGCAACAAGACCGTCGACACGACACCGGTGATCACGCCGCCGAGCAGCAGCGGCAGGTCGAACAACAACGCCAGCGCGATCGCCCCGCCGAGCACCTCGGCCAGGTTCGTCGCCATCGCCACGACCTCGGCCTGGCCCCAGTACGCGAGCCGCGCCGGGCGGGGCAGGTGGTCCCGCACCGCCTCGGGCAACGACTTCCCGGTGACCAGGCCGAGCTTCGCCGACAGGTACTGCACGAGCCCCGCCATGACGTTCGCGCCGACGAGCACCCACACGAGCAGGTACCCGTAGCGGGCGCCCGCCGCGGTGTTGGTGGCCACGTTGCCGGGATCGACGTACGCGATCGCGGCGACGAACGCCGGACCGAGCAACGCCGCGCCCGCGCGCAAGCGTCCCGAGACAGCGACCACCGCACACCCCCTTGTTGCAATATTATTGCAACAAGAGAGTCAGGCCTCCAACGTGGCGCGAGCCACTGTGACGACGGCGTCGATCGCGCCGTCGAGATCGCCGCTCGGCATGAGCAGGTGGCTCAGCGCGAGCCGCACGGTCGTCTCCGCGGTGAGCCGCACGTGCCTGCCGGGGAAGTGCTCGGTGAGGTGCCGCTCGACGACCTCGGTCGCGTGGAACAGCACGGGATGCCCGCGAATCGTGAGGAACGGCAACAGGTCTTCCGCGTCCTGTCCGGTCAGCACCGCGGAGACCAGCCGGTCCTTCTCGGTGCGTTCGAAGGTGTACCTGAACGCCGACCGCATGGCCTGCCACGGATCGGGGTTCTCCTTGAGCCGGGTCACGATCCCGGCGAGGTACTCCTCCGTCTGATGGGCCGCGACGGCCTGGACGAGCCCCTCCTTGTTGCCGAACTCGTTGTAGACGGTCTGTCTGCTCACGCCGGCGCGACTCGCGACCTCGATCATGCGCAGACCGTGGAACCCGTGCACGGCGAGCAGGTCGGCGGCAGCGTCCAACAAGAGCTCGGTGATGTCGCTCACGCTGTCAGCTTTACACAGATACCGTTTTTGTATAGACGTAGAGTTGGATTTTGTGCCGTTCACCGTGGGCTTCGACCTCGACATGACCCTCATCGACCCGCGACCGGGCATGGCAGCCGTGCTGAACGAGGTGGGCGCCCGCACCGGACACGACCTGGACGGCGACCACTTCGCCTCGAACCTCGGCCCGCCCCTCGACATGACCTACCGCGAGATGGGCGTGCCCGAGCAGGAGATCCCGGAGATGATCACGCTGTTCCGCGCGCTCTACCCGGACGTCGTGATCCCCTCGACCGTTGCGCTGCCCGGAGCCGCGGAGGCGTTGCAGTGCGTGCGGGACCTGGGCGGCCAGACGATCGTCGTCACCGGCAAGTACCGCAAGAACGCGGCGCTGCACCTGGAAGCCCTCGGCTGGGAGGTCGACCACCTCTACGGCGAGCTGTGGGCGACGGGCAAGTCGGAGTCGTTGAAGCTGCACGGCGCGGCGGTCTACGTGGGTGATCACGTCGGCGACATCAAGGGCGCTCTGGCCGCCGATGCGCTGGGAGTCGGCGTTGTGACCGGGCCTTGTTCACGTGCTGAGCTGGCCGAGGCGGGTGCCGCGGTCGTGCTGGAGGACCTGCGCGAGTTCCCGGACTGGCTCAGGACCTCTTCTGGCGTGCTTTCCTGATCACCGCGATGATCCCGAGCCCCAGCCCGACGGCCGGCAGGTAGGTTGCGGCGACGTTCAGCCACACCGGCAGGTCGCTGTGGCCGGTGGCGAAGAGCACGAAGACCGTGATGATCGCCAGCACGCCAACGGCGAACAGGCCGACAGCCAGCGGCAACATCTTCGGAACGGTCATAAGAGCAGGGTAGTCGCGCTAACGGAGGTGCCTTACCCGAGGTCTTCTGGCTACTCTGGTGAGACGCGTCTCGGGTACGCCTGGGGCGCGTTCGTTGTGCAGAGGTAAGGGAATGGTGAGCGCGGTGCCGACCGGCAAGGTCAAGTGGTACGACACGGAGAAGGGCTTCGGATTCGTCACGCAGGACGGTGGCGAGGACGTCTACGTCCGCAAAGCGGCGTTGCCTCCCGGCGTCGACGGCCTGAAAGCCGGCCAGCGCATCGAGTTCGGCATGGCGGAAGGCCGCCGCGGGCCGCAGGCGCTGTCCGTGCGCCTGGTCGACCCGGCGCCGTCCGTCGCCGAGGCGCGCCGCCGTCCCGCGGAGGAGATGCACGGCCTGATCGAGGACATGATCAAGCTCCTCGAGAACAAGGTGCAGCCCGACCTGCGCCGCGGCCGCTACCCGTCCGACAAGAAGACGATGAAACTCGTCGCCGAGGTCGTCCGGGCGGTGGCGCGGGACCTCGATCCGTAAACTTCTCGTGGCACGCTGAACGTGAGAGACCGGACTTTCCCGGCTTCAGCACCTGGGAAAGTCCAGTTTCCGTGTCAGCTGCAGGTGTGCCCTACCGCTGGTCCTTCGGCGGATTGGGTCGTTTCCGCTCGGTGACGTGTCCTTGGCGCGGATCTGGCCGTCGCGGCCGTGGATCACGGTCTCGCCGCCGGTGTTGGCCATGATCTGGCGGGCTCTCGCGATTGCTTCTCGTTGCGTCGCAGTGTGAGCGCTCGCGCGTTGTGCGCCTGGCGCACGCACGTCCCATCCACCGTTCTCGCTGGGCACGACATGCCTGTCTTCGTCAGACACGACGACTCCCTCAACGCCTCGGCGGTCGAGGTGCCCGAAGCTTGTCGATCTCCGGCAAGCTGGGCCGCATGTCTGACGCTGACAGGATCGTCGAGTTCGTCTACGAGGTCGGCCAGCTCAAACGCCTGCCCAGAGCGGGATGGCTCTTCGCCGGGGTGCAGAACCCCGAGTCGGTGGCCGCCCACTCGTTCCGGGTGGGCGTTCTGGCGTACGCGATCGCCGTCCAGGAGGGCGCGAACCCGGATCGGGCGGCGACGCTGGGCCTGTTCCACGACGTGCCCGAGACGCGGATCGGCGACATCCCGTACGTCGGCAAGCTCTACCTCGACGTGAAGATGCCGCCGCAAGCCGTGGCACGGGAGCAGGTTCAGCACCTGCCGGCGCCGCTGGCCGCGCACATCGAGGCGTTGGTGGCCGAGCACGAGGCCGCCAAGGACATCGACCACACGCCGGAAGCGCGCTGCTCGCGTGACGCGGACAAGCTGGAGCTCCTGCTGCAGGCGCGGGAGTACCAGGCCGCGGGGGTCACGAAGATGGAGCGCTTCATCCAGACCATGCAGGCGTCGGTGGTCACCGACACCGGCAAGGCCTTGATGGACTCAGCGCTGCGGATCGTTCCCAGCGAGTGGTGGGAAGCGTTCGGCAAGCGTTAGGCGGAGACCTCGACCGCCCAGTAGCCCCGCAGCAGCGGCTGGCCGGTCTCGAGGACCGCCGCGGCCGCCTCGTGGATCTCGATGCCCAGCAGTTGGTCGGTCTTGTTCGGCAGGGAGACGGTGTAGGTGAAGTCCTCGCCCTTGCCGAGCAGGCCGGTGCCCGTGGTCTGCTCGTTGCCCGCCGCGTCCCGGTAGAGGAACACGGCCTCCCAGATCCCGTCGGCGAGCCGGCCGTCCACCGAGATCTGCACGACCTTGCCCGCGGGGACCTTGAGCTTCGCCGGCTTGGTCCTCTCCGCGCAGTTCTCGCCCTCGATGTCGCAGTAGACCGCCGGCTCGACGCGGATGGCCTTGCCGTTCGCGTAGAACGTGACCTCGGGATCGTGCTGCGGGAGACCGCAGCCGGTCAGCACGAGAACGCTGGCGGCCAGTACAGAAGCAAGTCGACGCACGTCAGGCAGCCTACGGGGTCGCGTGGGCCGGCCTGCGGACGAGCCTGTGCAACAGCCGGTGCAACGACGTGCCGTTGCGGTACAACCAGGTCTGCGTGAGGCCCAGGGCCAGCAGCACGGCCAGCACCAGGAAGCCGATCCAGAACGTCGCGGGCAGCAGCACGCCCAGCGCACCGCCGAAGACCCAGGCGAGCTGCAGGATCGTCTCGGAGCGGCCGAACGCCGACGCGCGCGACTCCTCCGGCAGGTCGTCCTGGATCACCGCGTCCAGGCTGACCTTGGCCAGCGCCGACGCCGTGGCGCCCAGCAGGCCGACGATCGCCGCGGTCAGCAGGCCCGGCAGCGCGGCGGCCACGATCGTCGCGCCGAGAGCGGTGGCCACGCAGGCGAGGATCACCTCGTCCGGTTTGCCGAACTGCTGGCGCGCGCCGATCGCGTTGCCGAGGAAGCTGCCCACTCCGGCCGCACCCGCGATCACGCCCAGGAGCAACAGCTGCTCGACCGGGTCGCCCTCGGTCTGCGCGCGCACGACGAACGCGGCGAACAGGGTCAGGAACCCGGTCAGCATGCGGATGGAACCGTTGCCCCACAACGCGACCACGATGTGCCGGGACACCCGTTGCTTGGCGGGCTTCGGCGTGAGAGTGGCCGGGACCTCGCCCTCGGTCACCTCGACCCAGGCCGGGATCTTCATGCAGAACACCGCGTTCACCAGGCACAGCACCGCGGTGAACCACAACGCGCCCGGCGAGCCGAACAGCTTCGCGAACCCGGCCGCGAACGCACCGAACACCGCACCCGCGGCGAGACCGAAGACGGTCATGCGCGCGTTGGTCTTCGACAGCGTGATCTCCGGTGGCAGCACCCGTGGTGTGATCGCGGACTTGAGCACGGTGAACGACTTCGACAGGACCATGCTGCCCAGCGCCGCCGGGTACAGCAGCCAGTTGTCGAAGTTCAGCGCCATCACGATCGACAGCACGATCCGCAGCGCGCAGGACGCGGCCAGCGCGAGCCGCCGGCCACGTTGGATCTTGTCCAGCAGCGGCCCGATCACCGGCGCGATCAACGCGAACGGCGCGACCGTGATCAGCAGGTACAGCGCGACCTTGGTCTTCGACTCCGCGGACGCCGCGGAGAAGAACAACGTGTTCGCCAGCGCGACGGCCATCGCGGCGTCGGCGGCGTAGTTCATCATCACCGCGTAGGTGACCGACGACATGCCGGACTTCTTGGCGCCGTCGGCGTGGGCTGCGCGCCGGAACGCCGCGACCGCCTGCTGCGAGATCTGCCTGGTCCGGAACCAGGCGACGCGCGTGACCGTGAGCTTGCGTGGCGGCTTGGGCGTCGGGGTGGTCTGCTGATCCTCGTTCGGCAGCGGGCGGGTGTTCTGCGGCTTTTCCCGGGGACGTTCCGGAGGAGCTTGGAAACCGTGTTCGGACGGAGGCTCGCGACGTTGCCGCGGCTGGTATTCGTCGTCCTGCCACGGGTAGCGCTTCGGAGTCGGTTCGTCACTCCACCCGCGGTCGCCGGTCACATGCTCAATCCTGCCCCATTCCGTTGAACCTCACTCGGAAGATGGTCGGCCAGTTCTTGCCCGTGACCAAGAACTCGTTGGTCGCGGGGATGTGGGCGATTCCGTTCAGCACGTCCACGTCACCGGAGGGTTTGAGCGAGGCCAGGTCGTAGGTGTTGGTGACCTGACCGTTCGCGGGGTCGATGCGGACGATCTCGTCCGTTTTCCACACGTTCGACCAGACCTTGCCGCCGACGCACTCCAGTTCGTTGAGCTGGGTCAGCGGCTTGTCGTCGCGGGTGACCTGCACGCTGCCGGTCTCCTTGAACGACTTCGGGTCGCGGAAGGTCAGTTTCGCGCTGCCGTCGCTCATGATCAGACGCTGACCGTCGTCGCAGATGCCCCAGCCCTCGCCGTCGTAGTTCACCCGGCGGACCTCGTTCAGCGTCTTGCGGTCGCGTTCGATGGCGACGCCGTTGCGCCACGTGATCTGCCAGATGGTGTCGCCGACGACGGTGATGCCCTCGCCGAAGAAGTCCTCGGGGAGATCGACCTTCTTCTGGACGTTGCCGCTCGACGGGTCGAGCGCGCGCATCGTCGACTGACCCTCCAGACCCGTGCCCTCGTAGAGGACGCCGTCGACCAGTTCCAACCCCTGGGTGAACGCCGACGTGTCGTGAGGGATCTTTTGCAGGATTTCTACCTGCGGTTTCTCTGGTTGCTGCGTCGAGCAGGCGGCCAGAGCCACCGCGAGGACCAGCCAGACGGGTGAGCGCACCCCACGGAGGGTGGCACGAGTTTTCGTCCCGGCGAAGACCTGCGGCACAATTCACCACGTGACCGCGACTGAGATGCTCACCGACGCCGTTGATCTCGCCCGCGCCGCCGCCGAGGAGGAGGCGGGTGTGGAACGCGTCGGCGCTCACGTCGGGGTGCACGGCGAGGACGAGTACTCCGTCACGCACCTCTTCGAGGCCGAGCACGCGGGCTACCGCGGCTGGAACTGGGCGGTGACCGTCGCCTACGCGGGCGACGACTCCCCGGTGTCGGTCAGCGAGGTGGTGCTGCTGCCGGGCCAGGACGCCCTGGTCGCCCCGGAGTGGGTGCCGTGGAGCGAGCGGGTCCGTGCCGGCGACCTCGGCGTCGGCGACCTGATGCCGCCCCGCGAGGACGACCCGCGCCTGGTCGAGGCCTACGTGCAGTCCGACGACCCTGCCGTCGAGGAGGTCGCGATGGAGATCGGCTTCGGCCGCGCGCGCGTCCTCTCCCGCGAGGGCCGCCTGGAGGCCGCGGACCGCTGGGTCTCCTCCGACTTCGGCCCGCGCTCCGACATGGCCCGCAGCGCCCCCGCGCACTGCGGCACATGCGGCTTCTACACCCGCGTGGCCGGCGCGTTCGGTGCCGCGTTCGGCGTCTGCGCGAACGAGATCGCGCCCGCCGACGGCCACGTCGTGCACGTCGAGTACGGCTGCGGCGCGCACTCGCAGGCCGAGGTCGACATCAGCCCGATGGTCCCGGTCGCCGACCTGGTCTACGACGACGCGCAGCTGGACGTTCTGGACGTCTCGGAGTGACCGACCCGTTCGGGACCGAGGCCCTGCGCACCTCGGTCCTCGCCGCATGGCGTGGTTCGCCCACCCGCTTCCGCGAAGACGCGAACGCCGAGGAAGACCTCCGTCTCGGTGGCTACCGGGACCGCCTGCTCGTCGAGCTCGCCCAGAACGCGTCCGACGCGGCCGGCGCTACACCGGGTGTGTTGCGGATCACTCTCGTCGACGGCGAACTGCGTGCCGCCAACACGGGTGCGCCGCTGACCGCCGCCGGTGTCGCTGCGCTGGCCTCCCTGCGCGCTTCGGCCAAGGAGTCCGGCGTCGGGCAGTTCGGTGTCGGCTTCGCGGCCGTGCTGACCGTGTCGGACTCGCCGCGCGTTGTGTCTACTTCAGGTGGCGTGGAGTTCTCCGCTGCCCGGACTCGTGCCGAGGTACCGGAACTCGCTTCCGAGCGGGGCGGCGACGTGCCGGTGCTGCGCCTGGTGTGGCCTGTCGTGGAGGACGTGCCGGACGGTTTCACGACCGAGGTGCGACTGCCGCTGAAGGTCGACCTGACCTTGGACGACCTCGCCGCCGAGGTGCCGGACCTGCTGCTGGCGCTGCCCGGCCTGCGTCGCATCGAGGTCGGCTCTCAGTCGTGGGAACGCTTCGTCACCGCCGACGGGGTGGTGACCATCGGCTCGACCCGGTGGCTGGTCGAGCAGGCGTCAGGTGAGCTGGCCGCCGAGTTCGTGCAGGGCGTCGAGCACCGTCCCGAGTGGACGGTCACGTGGGCGTACCCGCTGGACTCGTCGCTCGGCGAGGACGTGCTGCACGCGCCCACCCCGACCGATGAGCGCCTGTCGTTGCCCGCCAGGCTGATCGCGACGCTGCCGGTCGAGCCCTCGCGCCGCCGGATCCTGCCCGGCGCGGCCGCGTGGTCGGTGCTGGACGCCGCCGCTGCCGTCTACCCGAAGCTGGTCGCCAGGGTGCCGGCCGTCGAGCGGACCTCTCTGGTGCCGCTGCCGGGCTTCCCGCTGTCCGAAGTGGACGATCGGTTGCGCACGGCGGTCCTGCGTTCGCTGCGTGCCGCCGCCTGGCTGCCGCTGGCTTCCGGTGAGTGGATCGCTCCTTCCCGCGCCCGTGTGCTGGACGTCGGCTCCGAGGAACTCGTCGAGCTGGTCGAGGACGCGCTGCCGGGCCTGCTGGACGCCGAGCTGTCCGCGCCGGTGCACGCGAAGGCCTTGGCAGCTCTGGAAGTTCCGCGCGTGTCGACCGCCGAGGTGGTCGCCGCGCTGGCGGGTGTCTCCGGGGATCCCGGATGGTGGCGGGACGTCTACGCGGCTTTCGCGCCGCTGGCCGAGGTCGACGCGGACGTTCGCGAGGCGTTGCAGTCGCTGCCGGTGCCGCTGGCCGATGGCCGCACGGTCACCGGCCCGCGCACGACGCTCATAGCCGACGAGCCGTTGCCCGGCCTGCGAGTCGTGCACCCGGACGCCGTGCACCCGTTGCTGGTGCGGCTGGGCGCGGTCGAGGCCGGGGCAGCCGAGCTGCTCGCTGATCCTTCGCTGCGCGAGAACGTGGCGCGGTCGCTGGAGGACGCCGAGGCCGGCCTCTTCGGCGACGACCTGATCGAGACCGTGCTGCGGCTGGTGGACCGGGCTGCTCTGCGCGCGGGCGAAGAACCATGGCTGGGCGCTCTGGCCCTGCCCGACGCAACCGGCGAGTGGCACCGGGCCGACGAGCTGCTGCTGCCCGACTCCCCGCTCGTGGGCGTCGTCGAGTCCGACGCTTTTCCCGTGCTGTCCAAGGAGATCGCGGAGACGTACCCGCGCGCCGCACTGGTGGCGGTCGGGGTGGTCGACGGCTTCTCGCTGGTGATCGACGACGAGCCCGCCGGGGCCGACCACGATCTGCCCGACGAGTCCGCCTGGTGGTCGTCCATGCCGGACGAGCCTGCGCGGGTGGTGGCCGTCCGGGACCTGGATCTGGTGGCCGACTGGCCGGCCGCGCTGCGGTTGCTGGCGTCCGATCCCGTGACGTGGCGCGCGGTCACCGAACCCGACGGGTACACGGGCTGGTGGATCGCCCGGCACGCTTCGCTGGGCGGCAAGGCTCCGCGCGAGTACCGGCTGGCTGAAGCCGCGTCGCTGGACGGGCTTTTCGACGCTGTGCCGGATTTCGGGCTGCCGGAGCACGTGTTGCGGGCTGCCGGGGTTCGGTCGCGGTTGGAGATCTGGGACGACGATGACGCCGAGTTCGTCCTGGAGCGGTTGGGGGATCCGGATCGCGCCATTGCCGATGCTGTGGTGTTGCGTGCCCATTCCGCGTTGCCGGAGGGGGATTTCGCGCCGCCTGAGCGGGTTCGGGTGTTGTCGGGCGAGGTAGTTGCCGCGGACGACGTGGTGGTGCTGGATCATCCTTGGTTGCTCGGGGTGGTGCCTGCGTCTCGGGTGTTGCTGGCTGATGGGTCTGAGGAACTGGCGGACCTGTTGGATCTGGCGTTGGCATCTGAGGAGTTCGGCGGGTTGCCTGACCATGTGGGTGAAGTGGTGCAGTGGCAGGATCTTGGGGCTGTTCGGATGGCTTGTGAGCTGCTCGAGGTGGCTTTGCCTGATGGGGTTGTCGTTGTGCATGAGCAGCTTCTTGTTGATGGGCAACGGGTTGAGTGGTGGATGGTTGATGGGGTGCCGCATGCTGCTGACACGCCTGAGGGGTTGAGTCGGGCGTTGGCTTGGGTGGCTGGGCGGTGGGAGGATCGGCACACGTTTGCCGCGTTGATCACTGATCCGACGGCTGCGACGTTGCTTGGATGATCTTGTCGGACCCTGTGAGTACGTTGTGATGTAGGGGTTCCCAGGTTGGGGGTACCCCTGCGTTAGCTTGCGCGGTGGATCCGTGGGGTGCGCGGCGGGTGCGTAGGTGGTCGGCTTGCCGTTGGCGGGTCGGGTTCCTGACGCGGGTTGGGTGGGTGGTCGCCTTGCTTTGGGCGTGTCGCGTTGCGTGCGATCCGCGGCTTTGTGGGTGGTCGCCT
>NZ_JBEXVQ010000053.1:0-62319 GCF_040629405.1 Lentzea sp. NPDC005914
CCCGTGTTCGGTGGTCAGACGGGTGCATCGTGGCGCCGGCCCCGCGTCCTCATCCTGGTTGGCTGTGGGCGTGGGGCCGGTGCCGCGAGGCGCCCTGCTGAGCGCCGAAGACACGGCGAAGGTTGGCGGTCGCAGCACTAGAGCATTGCCTTGAGACGCTGCACGCTGGCGTCGATGTGTGTGCGGATCTCGGCGACCGCCCTGTCGCGGTCGCCGGATCTGATCGCGTCGAGGATCACCTGGTGCTCGGCCACGACCTCCTCCGGCTTCTCCTGCCTGGTGAGCACCGTGAGGTAGAAGCGCAGCTCCTTGGTCATGGCGGCGAAGAACTCGTCGAGCCTGGTGCTGTCGAGCAGCGCGACGATCTTCTGGTGGAAGACGAGGTCGCGGTCGACGATCTGGCTCGTGTCGCCGGTCTTCGTGGCCTCTTTCAGCTCGTCGAACGCCCTGGTGATCGCGTCGAGCTGCTCGGGGCTCGGCGTGCGGGCCGCCGCAGCCGTTTCGAGGCGCTCGCGGGCGGTGTAGAGGGCCTCGACGTTTTCGGGCGTCGGGGCGATGACGACGGCGCCGCGGTTGACCTCGTAGCGCACGAGGCCGGTCAGCTCCAGGATGCGGACGGCCTCGCGGATGGTGTTGCGCGCGACGCCCAGCTCGGCCGCGATCGCGCTCTCCCTGAGCCTGTCACCAGGGCCGAAAGCGCCGGCCATGATCCGTTCGGAGAGGCCGTCGGCGAGCTGCTGGGCCGTGGTGGTGCGGCGTACTTCGAGGCCGTCGAGGGCGGACATGTGCCGAGTTTAACTCGGTTGCCCTACAGTTGAACTGTACTACAGTTTGGGTCATGGACCTGACTGCGTTCAAGGCGCTCAGCTTCGACTGCTACGGCACGCTCATCGACTGGGAGAGCGGGCTCGCCGCGGTGCTCTCACCGTGGGCAGGCTCCGAGGGACTCTCGCTATCCGAGGAGGAGTTGCTGCTCGCGTACAGCTCGCACGAGGCGGAAGTGGCGGCGGAGACACCGTTCCGGCTGTATCCGGACGTGCTGGCCGAGGCGTTCCGGCGGACGGGTGCGGAGCTGGGGCGCTCGGTGAGCGACGAATGGGCTGCGCGGCTCGGTGCGTCCGTACCGGACTGGCCCGCGTTCCCCGATTCCGCAGATGCGTTGGCGCGCCTGGCTTCCCGTTACAAGCTGATCATTCTGTCCAATGTGCACCGTGCCGGGTTCGCGGGCAGCAACCGGTGGTTGCGCGGCGACTTCGCGGCGATCATCACGGCGGAGGACGTCGGCGGTTACAAGCCCTCGGAGAACCACTTCCGGGCGCTGGACTCGACGCTCGACTCGTTGGGCATCGAGCGTTCCGGGCTGCTGCACGTGGCGCAGAGCCTGTTCCACGACCACGTTCCCGCACGTCGCGAGGGGCTGCCGTCCGTGTGGATCAACCGGCGGCACGACAGGCCGGGCTGGGGCGCGACGCCTCAGCCGTCCGGCGAGTTCAGCTACGACCTGGAGTTCGGGTCGATGGGCGAGTTCGCGGACGCGGTCGAGAAGGCGTTCTAGATGGGGGTGCCGCAGCGGTTTGGGCCGCTGCGGCACTTCGTCAGCTCGTGAGCCTGGACTTCACCGCGGCGGCCACCCGGCCACCCTCGGCGCGGCCGGCGACCTCGGCGTTGACTGCCTTCATGACCTGGCCCATCTGCTTGGGTCCCGGCGCCTCACCGAGCTGCGCCGTCACGGCCTCGACCGCCTTGTCCACAATGGACGCCAGCTCGGCGTCGTCGAGCTGGGCGGGCAGGTAGATCTCGAGCACGGCGAGCTCCTGACGCTCCAGGTCGGCCTTCTCGGCCCGACCGGCACCGTCGAAGGCCTCCGCGGCCTCCTTGCGCTTCTTCGCCTCGCGCGTGAGGACCTTCACGACCTCGTCGTCACTCAGCTCGCGGGCCTGCTTGCCCGAGACCTCTTCGTTCGTGACAGCCGTGAGCGCCATCCGCAGCGCACCAGCCGTGACCGTCTCCCGGGCCTTCATCGCCACAGTCAGGTCGTTCTGCAGCCGCGCCTTCAACTCCGCCATGGCGCAGAACGGTACCGCCCGCAGGATGCCGCGCCGATCGAGTTACCCACCTTCCGTACCCTTGACGCGTGAACAAGCTCGGCCGAGCCCTCCTCGCCACGACCGCACTGGGCGCCGCAACCGTCGCGTACGCGGCGGGAATCGAGAGAAGGCACTGGACCCTGCGCACGGCGACCGTGCCGGTGCTGGCCCCCGGTGCTCGCCCGATCCGTGTGCTGCACATCTCAGACCTGCACATGACGCCGAACCAGGTGTCGAAGCAGCGCTGGGTCGCCTCCCTGGCCGACCTGAACCCGGACTTCGTCGTCAACACGGGCGACAACCTCGCGCACAAGGACGCGGTCCCAGGCGTGCTGCGCGCGCTCGGCCCGTTGCTCGACAAGCCGGGCGTGTTCGTGTTCGGCAGCAACGACTACTACGCGCCCCGACTGAAGAACCCGGTGCGCTACCTGCTGCCGTCCTCCAAGACCAAGCGAATCCACGGCGTGACGCTGCCGTGGCGCGACCTCCGCGCGGGCATGATCGAGCGCGGCTGGCTCGACCTGACCCACGTGCGCCGCAAGATCGAGGTCGCCGGCCAGACGATCTTCGCGGCAGGCCTGGACGACCCGCACCTGAAGCGCGACCGCTACGCCGACATCGCGGGCGAGCCGGACCAGTCCGCGGCGTTGAGGCTCGGCGTCACGCACTCGCCAGAGCCGCGCGTGCTGGACCCGTTCGCCGCCGACGGCTACGACTTCGTGATGGCCGGGCACACACACGGCGGACAGTTGCGCGTGCCGTTCTACGGCGCTCTCGTGACCAACTGCGAACTGGATCGTGGTCGTGCGCGCGGGGTTTCGCGGTGGGGATCGCACATGTGGATGAACGTGTCCGCAGGGATGGGCACTTCGCCGTATGCGCCGGTGCGGTTCTGCTGCCCTCCAGAGGCTTCGCTGCTCACCCTCGTTCCTCGGCCCGTTACGCCTGGTCAGGGCCGGAATGAGGGGGTCCGATTCGGAGCTGGGGCGGACATGATGTAGAGTTCTACTCGTTCCCAGCCGGGGTGTGGCGCAGCTTGGTAGCGCGCTTCGTTCGGGACGAAGAGGTCGCAGGTTCAAATCCTGTCACCCCGATTGAAATAGATGCAGGTCAGCCCCTGTCCACAGTAGACGTGGACAGGGGCTGATTTGTGTTCGAGGCTCATTCCGGGCCGTTTTGGGAGAAATTTGGGAGAACAACTCTCCGACTCGTCTCCCCTGGCTGGGCGTTGAAGCGCCCCAGAGTCCTCCAGCGCGCACGAGCGAGCAGCAAGGTCGGCGAGTTAGCGCGAACCGGCAGGTAGCCCATCAACGGGCGTTGTGCCCACGAGGCGAACGCACTGGCATGCAACCCATCGAAGTCACTACGTCCCGGCAGTGCGCGGCGGCTGCTCGACTGAGGGCCCGGACGCTTGTGAGGCAACCAAAGAGCAACTCGACCAGCGTGGGCACACAGCAACGGGCAGCACGCGGTGGCTCAGCCCTGCCGGATGCTGCCACGTATGAGCGCTGAA
Organism: Lentzea sp. NPDC005914; assembly: GCF_040629405.1. Classification (NCBI taxonomy): domain Bacteria; kingdom Bacillati; phylum Actinomycetota; class Actinomycetes; order Pseudonocardiales; family Pseudonocardiaceae; genus Lentzea; species Lentzea sp. NPDC005914. Next base: position 3,601 of record NZ_JBEXVQ010000053.1, read on the forward strand.
CTCGTGTTCAGATCGTCAGGGCGGCCCCATACTGGTCGCTGGCGCGCAAGGTCTTTCCGGCCCGTCCCTACACGGACAAACCGACAGGATGACCGAAACCGCCGGCGTGTTCTGTGCCAGCGGGCGACGGGGCGCGCGCCGTCCCCGCCAACCCATCAGAGGCAACCACACGCGTCAACGTCCTTAGGTGAAAATCCCGTAATGCCCCTACATGCTGTACGGCGTTAGGAGATCTTGCGGATGACCGAGTCGTATCGATCCTGGATGTGGTCCTCTTTCGCCTTGCCAGCTTTGGCCTGCCTAAGGAACGTCAAGAGATCGCGCTCCGTAAGGGGAAGGACAAAAGCGCCCCGATCCTGCGCGATTCTCCGAATGTGACTGTAGTACGCGGGACTGATGGCATCTCCGCGGTAAGCAACTACGATGAACTTACCGATGATGTCGTTCATGTAGTATGACAACTGGTGAAAGTCGTCGGACTTTAGGTCCTCGTAGTTCTTGCACTCCCAAATTACCTGTTTAGCTTTGTAGCTGCTTCGCACCATCTCCCAGAAGCCATCACTTGCCCGATTGGCGCATACCCAATCTCGAATTACGGATCCGTTGACATCTCGGACACGGGCCTCAATGTTGTTGAGAGATCGATAGAAGCATAGGCGCAAAATGTCACCTACAATATCTTCGAACTGAGAAGCGCCTTCCGTTCCCTTGGGGAGTCCGCGCAATTGGGTCATCACTTCATCGACACGTTCGACGTACTCTGCTGCCGTTGCGCCGTCTGGCAGTTCGGTCAAGAGACCAACACGTCCAAACTCCGCCGCCTGGGGCATCTCACGGACGAGTACGTCTTGAAGGTCGAGCGCAGACCAATATGCCCGATGAACTTCAACCTCGGTTTGATAGGAAACAGGCGGAGGCGAGGTATCTTGAGAACCAAGCGCACGGAACTGCGTGGACTTATGTGGAGCACGGAGTCCAATAAACCCAATGTTGTAGAGCAACCGTACGAATGACTCTACCGTAGCGTGGCGGAAAATCCACGCCGCACAGGCCTTTTTAACTTCTTGGTCGTCGAGCAATCTCGACAGGACGGATTCCATTCCGCCAACCGTGAATCGTCGCCCGAGGCCATAGAACCGTGTGAGGACAAGGATAACTTGGGGGTAGTTCTCGGCATACTCATCACCGAGGTCCTTAAGGCGGTTGTCAGAGAAACGTCTACGAGCACCCAGGACGTCCACTGTAAGAATGCGGCTATGCTTTTGACTCTGCGCAGCCTCTACAGCGTAACTCACGTAGATCAGGACATCGCGAGGACGGTACTGACAAAACTGCAATATCTCCTGGCGTGCCGTATCGCCGTCCTCGAAGAAGGCGTTCCAAGTAGTTCCGTCGAGAGCGAACTTCGTGTTGAATGGGCGGTTCAGTCGCCGCTCAACCAGCTCGACCAGCTGAGGTTCGGTCCAGTCAAGGCCGACTACAGCGGTTTCAATCCTTGATGACTCGGAGTCTCGCTCGCGAACTCGTTCGAAGATATTCTCTCGCAGGAACATCATTGCGCGCGCCCATGGAATTTGACTAGACATTTCGAGGCACGCGTGCATGAAGGCGGTAAGGTAGGCCAAGGCCTGCTCAGAACCATCCCAGAAGTCGTCGATGCTGTCGATCAACAAAGTGTACTTGGCGCCACCACCAGGATCTAAAGTGTTCATAGCATCACCGATCAGCTTGGCCATTTTGTTTTCGCGTAGCCACGCCTGATCATCGTGGTTGGCCAAAGGTCGACTGATTCGGCTAATGAACTGCAAAGTCCGAAGATCGAAATCGTAATCCCGGAACTGATCCAACTCTTGGGCGATTACAGGCGGGATATTCGCATAGAATGGATGATCCTTGCGCCACATAGCAAGGATCTCGTCCTGCAGTGCGCGCCTAAACGCGGATACGAGAGAGCGGAAGGGCTTCTTATTTGTATCTTTGAACAGGTCGACATCGATGAGAGAGTACGACGGCGAAAAAATCTCTGGGACAATAACGGTCGTGTGATCTGAAGACCTGTCACAGAATCGGCGAAGTGCTGTCTTACCGGTACCGCGCCTTCCAACATAGAAGTACTTGCCAGATCTAAAGTCCTGCACGGTTCTGTACGCAGGTGTCTGAACATATGTACGCTCGTCTTCCAGCGCTGGGTCATACTCGGCAAACGCCTGGCCGATGTTTATGCGATCTATACCGCCTTTGGGAAGGCGTGGTCCGGAAGTGGCCTGCGGCATTGGCTGCGAAGCGGTTGTTTCAAGATTCCGACGTCGCCGACTCTTCGCCATTGGCCCTCCTGTCGCCTCACCGATGCCGCAGCGTAGCAACGGTTACCGCAGTCTGCATCGATTAGACGTGTGGGCGTGTTACCGCTGGTGAGTACCAGCTCTGACTCACGACACCTGCACTTGCCATATTTGACTCGACTAGATCAACGGCGCCGCTGCTGGTGGCATGGAGGGCCAGTTGGCTCAACGTCCGTCCATCCCGGCTCCATCCAATGCGCTGCGCCGGTCGGCCAGGCGGCGCAGCGCGCCGTACCGCGAATGTCGGCTGATCGGCAACGATCCGAAGCGAAGTCGGCCCCGACTCTCAAAAACGCCAACATGGTCACCTCGGACAAGCTGAGCGCGGCGCTCGACCAGAGGACGAAAGACGACGCTGACCCACGAAGAAGGATTCGCAGGTCAGCGTCGTCCGCAAGGCTCTACTTCAGCCTTGCTTGGTCTCCTCGAAAATCTTGTCGACTCCATGGAAGCGTGAGCTGCCTTAGGTGGCCCTGAGCAGCCTGTCGAGCGCGACGACCAGCGACCCTGGGCTCATCGCTCGCCGTAGCTCCAATGCTTGCTCCCAGACCTCCGTCAGGTCGGCCATGAGCCGATCCCTCATCGTCTGCGTCACGTGCGAGTAGCGCCCTTGCACTGTGCCGTCCAGGTGCCCCAACCGCTCATCCTGAAGCGGCCTCGCCACCCCCAACTCGACAAGCAGCGTCTTATGTGTGTGCCGGAGGCCATGCGGTGTGAGGCCGGCCGCCACAGGAAGCCAACTCGCGTCCGCCCGAGCCGCGGCGCCTCTCCCCCGTGCTGGCACTCCAGGAAACGGGTTGCCAAGGATGGGCACCGGTTGTGCGGCACGCGGCGCTTTCGCCGGATACCAACCAGTCGCGGCAGGCTTGAAGAGCCACGTCGCGAACCCGTTCCGACGCCAGTGCGAAGCGAGCTGTGTCGGGACACCGCCACGGACGTACCCGAGGTCGGCAATCGCGGCCTCGATCGCAGGCCGGGTTCCCGCCGCCACCAGGTCCGGACGGTTGAGGAAGTTCGACACCGTTCCCGTTGAAACGCCGGCCAGTCGAGCGACGTCGACGAGCTTGGCACCGACCCGGCGAACGGACGTGTTGCTTGGCCGGTGACCCGTGAACACGTAATCGCGCTCGTGACACGAGCACGGTGCAGCCGTCTTGTACGCCAGGTGCTCGATGAGGAGTTCTGAGTGCCACTTCGGGACGTCAATCGTCCGGTATGAGTCGTCTTTCGGTGGGCATCGATGGAACTCGCCCGTATCCAGCTCGTAGAGCTGCCACTCAACGCGAATCCCGTCCTCCTTCACGTACTCGGTTTCCAGTCCGACCAGTTCGCCCCAGCGCATCCCGGTGTAGCCCTTCGTGGTGATCGCTACGAACTCGTCATCACGCCCGGACAGCAGGGCCGCACGTTCGGCGATCAGCAACACTCCGAGCATGGTCGTGATGACCTTCTCCGGTCCTCGCTTACTGGACCGCCCAGCGCGCTTCCCTCTCCCCCGTCGCCTTGCTGCTGGGTTCGAGTCGGCCAGCCCCTCGTCGAACGCGTCCGCGAGGACCAGGTGCAGGGTTCCGCGCCAGGTCTTGATGCTCGACTCGGCGTAGCCTGCCGCGCGCTGTTCCTTCTCCCACTCGTTGACGTCCATCGGGCGTATCCGGCGGATCACCTCATCCTCGAACTTCGGCAGGATGTGTTCCTCAAGATGCCTGCGGTAGTTCTGCATCGTGGATGCCGCGAGGTCCTGCACCGAGTACCACTTGTTCACGTACTCGCCGAAGCTCATGTCGGCCTTCATGACCGCAGTAACACGGCCGTTGCGGATATCAGCCTCGGCCTCGTCCGCCGCCTTTTCAGCATCACGCTTCTTCGCGAACTTGATTAGCTCGCCGAACTCGTCCCGCACCGTGCCGTAGTTGCCCGGCGCAATCTTGTACCTCGCGCGGTAGTAGTCGCCGCGCTTCTCCGCGTATCCCATCGTGCGTGCTCCCGAGAGAAAGCGTGTCCCGCCGCGATGGATCTCACGGCGGGACACGGCAGTTGGTCATTCAAGCGGCGGTCGAGCGCGTTTCGTTCTGGCGAGCACGCCGTGGTGAACGCGAGCGAAGCTTGACGACAGGACCGTTGGTACGTGCGGGGTTTCCGCGCGGAGCTGCCTCCGCAACCACGACCGGAACAGGACCCGAGATTGGCCGCTTCTCGCAGATCGACACGATTTCGTCAATGTGGGCGTCCGTGAACAGGTAACGGCCACCGATCCAGCTAAACGGGATCCTCCGGCGCCGTGCCTGCTCTTTCACCCACCATTCCGAGCATCCGAGCCTCTTCGCTACTTCGCTCGGCTTGTGCAACGTCGAGACGTTCTTGTTCTGGGACATCGCGGCATCTCCCCCATTGGGCAGGAGGCGGGCCGCCCAGATTTGGGCGTGCGCCATCGCCTCAGGTTCGAGTGGTGACTGCGGTGGCGCGATCACGCCGGGATTGGTCGGGTAGCCGTCCCAAGCGTCCCAAGCGTCCCAGTGCAGGTCAGAGCTGGGACGCTTGGGACAGCCGGGACGCTTTGAGGCGTCCCAGGGACGGTTACGGGGTAGTTCTGCGAGCTACGGCCTTCGGGACGCCTCAAGCCGTCCCAGACAGTCGAGCCGTCCCAGGCCTGACCTGCGTTGGGACGCTTGGGACGGACGGGACGGGTGTCCCCGTGTCGGTGTCGGAAACGAGCGCAACCGGCAACGGGCAGTAGCGTTCCCAAGCGTCAACGAAGTCGGCTTTCTCGTAGCCTTTTGCCTGGCCGCCTTCAGCAAATCGGATGTTGGACGAGCGAATATCGAACTCACCGAGCATCCGACCGAGCTTCGCCGCAGTGAGGCCACTCGTTCCGTACTCCCTCCACGGTGCTTCAAGGTCGGAGTTGAGCCGTTCGAGCAGCGTCGCGGACGGCAGGGCGGTTGCCCCGGAGAACGCCGTCCGACAGTCCTTCAGCAAGCGCACACCGAGCGAACCTTTGTCGCTGTCTTCAGCTTCAGCGGTAAGAGCGAGTACAGCGGCACGAGCACGTTCGGGCCAGTGACCTCCTGCGTGGTTGGCGACGATGAACAACGGTTCCCAGGTGTCGGCGGCCCGGTCCTCCACCGGCATGGCTGGCTCCGCGGCTTCCAGGTCCTCAAGGTCAGTTCGCAGCCACTCAGCCAGTTGGCCGGCGAGTTCACGCAGGGCGGTCCGGTCGCGACGGTGCCGGAACGGCGAGACGGTTTCGCCGGGTGCACGGCGACGCATACGCACCACCACAGCACGGTCTTCGATGGTGTCGGGCATCGCGCCGATGCCCGCCAGCGCGGCCATTGCGAACGTGGGGATGGATTCCACGCGTCCGGTGGCTGCGTCGTAGCGCTTGGCAGGGCGGTTGCGCTGGTGACCGGCATTGAGCAGGCCCCGTAGGTCTTCGTTGCCATCGGCCTTGGGGCCGAAGATCGTGTCGGCCTCGTCGACGAGCATGGTCGGCGGGTCCTCGCTGATCGATCGGTAGACAGCGGCGGACGACGAGTTGACCGTGATGAACGGTTGGTGGCACGTGGCTTCCACGACGTCGAGCAATCGCGACTTGCCACAGCGCTTCTCCGGAGCGCGGATGACGAGCCGGGGCGCGTGTGCCCACGCGGGTTGGGCGTGAGTGGCCGCGATCCACAGCGTGACGGCGTCAACGGCGTGTGCACTGGGCAAGATGACGTAGCGGGTGAGCGCGGCGTGCAGGGCGTCCAGCAGCTCGGCACCGGTCGGTGTGGTCATGCGGCTGTCCTCCTCTCGGCATCGCGGCCGGAGTGGCCGTGTGCTTTGTCGGGTGTGAAGTTGTGGGCAAGCAAGACAAACGGGTCGTTCAAGCGGCGGCCTTCCGTGGTGTGGCGGTGGTGTCGATCAGCCCCCACGACTGGTGAGCGCGACGGCGGATCTCGTCGGCGGTGAGCGGCGGTGTGGCGTAGGTGGTGCGGCGAGCAGCGAGCGTGCAGAACGGCAGGTAGCGGTTCAGTGCGCCTGCGGTGGACATCGCTGCCGACACTGCGGCGGCGGTCTCCTTCTGTGCGGTCAGCTCGTCGCGGTGCTCCGCTGCCAGTTCGTGCGCGAAGCGCGTCGCGATGGCGCGCGGCGTGGACTCCTCAAGATGTGCGAGCGCGGCATGCAGAACCGCGGCGAGCTTGCGCGGGTCGTCGTCGTTGAGGGCCTCCCACCGCGTGCTGCCTGCCATCGGCATGGAGTCGCCGGGGCTCATGGCGGCCCATGCCTGCTTGAGCAAGGGCTCGCACCAGGCACGTACGACGGCGGGGTCTCGAAGCGGCCGACGGTTGAAGGCTTGGATGTCGTCAGGGTCAGTGAGGAACGTGCGGCGGTTCGTCATGCCTTGCTCCAAGGTGACTACCTTCAGTGACAGTGATCGGGTATGCGGAACCGCGACGGGGAGGCACAGCCTGGCCGTCACAGGTCCTGTTTCTCGGGGTTATTGCAGGTCGGAGGCGGGCACCTCCCCGGCTCCCCGTCGAAGCGTTGTCGCTGCTCAGCGTGGGGAGTTCGGTACGGGGAGGCGTGCGGGGACTACTCCCCGCACAAGGCGCGCCTCCCCGTGTTCCTCCGCGTCGGGTCCCCGCTTACTCGCCATCGATTTCGTCACGCTCCGCGATCGCCGCGTGCACAGCGGCAGTGCGGACGGCCATGACTCCGCCATGTGCCTTGTAAGGCTCGATCCCGGCGGCGCCGAGCCTGGCGGCGAGGTCGCCCGCCGCCATGCCCTCGTAGGTCGCTGGGTGGAGCTCGCGCAGCCGCTGGCGGATGACCTCGGTTCGTACACGGGTCTCGCCGCCCATCACCGCCGCAAGATCGGCGAGAAAGTCCCGAGCCGGGCCGACACTGCCGGCGTCGGTCGTGACCGGAGCGCGCATCGCCTTCGCTCGCTCGGCGACCTCGGTGGCTTCCTCCCCGTCCACGAAGTGGGTGCGAACCGTCAGGCTGGACTGACCAGGGGCCAGAGGCACGCCGTCACCAGCGACCACGAGCGTGCCCTTGTCCAGGCCCTGCCGGAGCTTGTGTGGTGCTGCTCCGGCGTTGACCGCCTTGTCCCCCAACGCCATCCGAGATTCGGCCTCGGTACCGAGCACCAGTGATCCTCGGATGTGGGCGCCCTCGCGGACGAGCTTCGGGAGGTTCTGATCGGTGGGATTCTGCGTGCCCTGCCAGAGAATCACGTTCACCGCGCGGCCCTGGTTGTGGATCTTGCGTGCGGCCATGAAGTACCGCGACGTGCTCTTGCTTCCTCCATACGGTCGCTTGTCATCGCCCACCGCCGGACACATGAACGCCTGCTGTGCTTCGTCCACGATCAGGACGAGCGGGTGGAAGCCCTCGCCGGAACGAGCCAGGTCACGCGTAACGCCGTTCTTGTGCACCTCGGGGTCGACGGCGGCCAGGCGACGTTCCATCTCCTCCACACCTCCCTCCAGCATGTGCGTGGCCGAGATGACGTGCTCGTCGGTCGGTCCGGCGATCATGGTCGTGGCCAGGCCGGTGAACATGTGCCAGTCACCAATGCCCTTCAGATCAGCAATGCGCAGCTCGACCGTGGGGTCCAGCGCGAGCCACAAGGCCAGCGCTCGCAAGGCAGCGGTCTTGCCCTGGTTGGACAGACCAGTGACGAGCAAGTGCCTTTGCAGCAACGCAATCGCTACCGCGTCACCGCGCAGGTCCTGACCCCACGGGGCGCGGCCGGTGTAGAGATCGGCGGTCATCGTGTCGTCCAGCACGAGCGGCGACGGGCCGATCGGCTCGTCCAGCGCGCCGGGGTCGGCGATCCACAGCCGCACCGTGCGCGCAGCAGTCGGGATGGTGATGAACACCTCGTGCTCGTGCCGGTTGAGGTTCTCCGCCAGGCGGCGATGCCGGTCGGTGATGTCCTTCGTGGACACACCGGACGGCAGCGACACTTCCAGCTCGACACCGCACCCGGCGAGCACGATCGGCGAGAGCATTCCGGCGCCCGCGTCTCCCATGTCGTCAATGGCCTTGCGCAACTCCCGGACCCCGAGGTCACGCAGAGCCTTGACCACAATGGACGGCGTGATCGGCGGAGCGTCGTCACGGGCCTGGCGGGCGGGGGCGAGCCAGGTCGGGACGTCGACCTTGCGGCCGATGTTCCACAGCACGCCCAGTCCAACCGTGGGCACGGCCACGGCCAGCGGCAGCGCAAGCACCGACGCCAGCCACACCAGCCACGCAATCGCGTCGATCACTGCCGCAATCGGCTCCAGTACCTGCGCGAACTCGCCTGACGACACGGCCAGGATGATCCCGAGCAGGAGCAGCAGCACCGTGACCGTGACGATGCTGACTGCGGTGGCCCTCGCGATTGCAGCCGGTGCGTTCAGCAGCGCCTGGCGGCGGCGGTGACGGCGTTCCCGTTCCTGTTCGCGCCGGGCCTCCCAGTCCGCGACCTTGTCCAAATCGCCGGCCAGTTCGGCCTGTCGCATCATCCGCTCGTAGCGGGCGGAAGTCTGCGACTCCCACAGCCGTTGCGCTACCTTGGCCGCGCCTGCCGGGATGTAGACGAACATGTTGCGGCCCAGCGCTTTTGCCACGCGATGAGTGCGCTCGTCACGCACCACGCGCACGGTGCCAACCGCGACGGTGCGGCTCGTACGCACTACAACCGCGGTCGTCCTCGCGGCCCGCGACAACACCAACTCGCCACGCTCCACGCGGGCGTCCAGTGCGGCGTTTGCCTTGTCGCTGACGATCTCGCCGTCGAAGACCTTCGGCTCGACCGCCGTACCGGGCTCAACGGCAGGTGCGGCGCGGTGAGCACTCAGGTCGTACACGGTCGCGCCCGCGTCAGCGGTGTCGTCGTTGTCGGGCTGGGTGTTGTCCAGGGTGCTCATGTCAGCGCACCTCCTCCGGTTCTGTGTCGTGGGTGTTGTCGTCGGTCATCAGGTGCACCAGCGCGGCGCCGAACCCGAGCACGATCACGGGCAGACAGGACACGACGGTGGTGATCTGCCACGGGGCAACGGTCATGCCCGCGGCTTTCATCAGGTGGTAGGCGACCTGGCCGCCCGCACCGAGTACGAGCGCACCGAGCGCGGACCACTTGGCGAACGAGCGCGCCTTGTCCGAGCGGGTGTGACCGGACAGCCACACCTGCAACGCCAATGCCGCGTAGGCCTCCATCCCGAGCGGGAGAGTGATCGCGGAGTTGATCGTCCAGCTGTCCGCGATGCCTGGAAGCGGGGTGATCTCACCGAACCCGGTGAGCTTGCCCAACTCGACCCAGCCACCCCAGATCGCCACGAACGCACCAAGCGCAATGAGCGCAATCGGCCATCGCCGAACCCTCGACCGCGCTCGCAGCCATCCCGCGCGGCCCGACGTGCTCACGGTGGGCACAGGTGCGCCCACGACGGGGCTTGCCTGCGTCGCCGTCTCCGGACCGCCCACAATGTCGATCGGCGAGACGAGCGCGCCCGGCGTTGTCGTGTCCGTCGCGACTGGTGCGGCAGGCACTTCCTCGACTGCTTCCGAGAAAGCGTCACCGGTGAGCGCGCTCGTCTCGGCGGTGATCGGTGGGACGGCGTGCAGCAGACGAGCACTCAGTTTGTCGTGCGCAGGCTCGGACGCAGGCGCGGTGTCGGAGTTGAGTGCGTTCACGGTGTCGTCGGCAAGCGCGGCCAGGGCCTCGCGGGCTTTCGGCCGGCCGACTCGGAACTTCGTCATGACCTGGTTCGCGGACGGCGTCTCGCCAATCTCCTCGGCCAGGGCGCGCACCTGCGCGGTCAGCTTGTCCATCGATGTGGGGTAGGCGCTGGTCATCGGTGTGCTCCCTTCGCGAGAACGCGGGTTGAACGGACAGCGGTACGAGCGGCACCACGGGCGGCGATGCTCGGGAGGTAGAGAAGAGCGAACGCGGCCAGCAGCGCGGGAACCCCGAGCGCCAGAACCTGTGCGATGGGCTCGTCCGGCAGGCCCGTGATCACGGCCCACTGCGAGGCGACGATGCCGACCGTGGTGATCAGCAGCTTCCACAGCAGTACGGCGAACACGAACACGAGGCCAGAACCCAGCAGCAGCAACAACATCGGCTCGTCCATCACCGCGTCACTCCCATCGAGCGCGCGGACTGACACAGCGCAAGCGCGTCGTAGGAGTGCTCCCGCGCCAGCTCGCATGCCTCCGCGTACTGCGGGTGCGTCGGGACGGCGGTCATGACTCGTTCTCCTTACTGCGCAGGTGGTTGGCGGACTGCTCGGCTTTGCGGGCGAAGTGCCGCGCCTGGTCGAACTCGGGGTGGTCGGGGTTGCAGGTGATGACGGCCAGCAACTCGGCCTTCAGCGCGAACCACTCGGCAAGCTCGGCATCGGTCGCGGTGGCGCGCGGCGTGCGCTCGGTCCAGACCGCGAGGACTTCCGCGAGCTGTGGCAACCGATCCACTGTGCCGCCGTCGGGTGTCGGGGAGGACACTGGCTGAGCCCTTTCGGTCATGAGATTGATCGAGAGATGGGCACCCCGGGCCTGTGGCTGAGTCCCGCCAAGAACCGCCCACAGGCCCGGGGCTTCACGAGTCGGCACGAAATGCCTCGTCGGCCTCGCGCCACGAGCGCACCCAGGCCGCAACCTTCTCGGCGGAGTCGCGCCACGAGGTGTCCGGCGCGGCGTGAAAGGCTCGGGCCAGACGAACCGCCTGCGCCTGGTCGGTGGTCGTGAACGGCAGCAGCGCGCCGAACCCGTTGCCGCAGAACCCAGGCGTCCAGCGGCTGAAGTCCACTCGAAGGCTGGTGTCGCCTTCGGTGTAGACCGCCGGAACGAGGACCAGGCCGCTATCGATCGGCAGGCTCGGCAGCTCCCACGACACCGTGGTGCCGTCGCCCAGAGCGAGCGTGCTGCGCAGCGTGTTCACGCCGATGCCGCCGGGGTGGCGCTGGACGAAGTGGCTGTGTAGCTGAAGGAAGTTCGGCACGTTCTCGCTCCTGGTCTTCTCAAAGTTGTTGGAAGTAAAGGACTTGCTCATCAGGCCGCGTGGCGAGCGACGACCTGTGCCCGCACGGCGTTGCGACGAGCCCGGCGGCCCTTGGCCTTCGTCCTGCCGTGGACCGGGGTGGGGAGAGCGGTCGTGACCGCGACGGGCCGAACCGGCGCCAACTCCTCCCCCACGGCCTGAGTCAGCGTCACGCCGTACTTGGGCGTGATGCCCTTCGCGGCCCGCGCCAACATCCGAGCGTTTCGTGCCGCACGTGCTGAGCCGTCCGACAGCGCCGACGTCGGGGCGTAGAGCGACCCGATTTCCTTCGAGACCTCGCTGACCAGGGCGGTCACGTTCTTGTAGGTGAGGCCGTCCGGGCTGTAGTTCGTCATCGTCGTTCTCTTTCGCTCTAGTGTGCGCTAGTGCGCTCTAGTTCAAAACTACGCAGACGGGTTCCGCTGCGTCGATACTCCGAATGAGTGATCTAGTGCGCGCTAGTGCGCGCTGTAAGCTGACGGGATGGCGCTCTCAGAGGTCGAGGGACACCCGTACGAGGTACTTGCGAGCAAGTACAGGGACAAGATCAGAAGAGGTGAGCTTCAGCCGGGCGACAAGATGCCGACCCAACGGCAGCTCATGGAGGAGGAAGGCCGGCCAGCCGCCACGGTGCAACGGGCATTGGCCAAGCTCGAAGAAGAGGGATGGATCAAGGCGATCCCTGGTCGTGGAAGCTTCGTCCTCGATCGCCAAGACCAGGAAGAACCTGATCTAGCCGAACAGGTGCGCGAGATGCGCGGTCAACTCGCAGCCCTAGCCGAGCGCGTTGCGACGCTCGAACAGGACCGGTGACCCGGTCACGATCCGAAGGCCCCTGCGAACGTGGCCAGGGCGTCCAGCGCCGTCCCTCCCCATCCGAGCAACTGCCGGGCCGCCGTCGCCGACCCGGCGGGGTCGCGGATCACCAGGGCCAACAGGACCCCGCACACCACCAGCCCCAGGAAGCGTCGGCCAGTTCCGCCGCCGGTCGGCAGCGGCATCATCGTCTGCTTCTTCGCCATCTCGGTGCCCCGTTCTCGTCTGTGGTCCGTTCTGCCCCAAGCTTGCTGCGACCTGGGCCACACGAGAACTGTCCGAGTAGTACCTCAACGCCGAACTTGCACTGAACTTCGATCACTGAACTTTCACCGAACTTCGGTGCGCCCCACCTTCAGAATCCGGCGCTTGAGTGGGAGCCTGAGCGCATGGACCTGAATGGCACCCCCGCCACGATTGATCAGATGAAGGTGCTAGCCCTCACGAACTACGGCCACTTCACGTCGATGCTCGTGGAAAGCGGCGCGGTTCGAGGTCTTTCGTTGCACATGGCACGACTTGCCCGTGATTGCCGACTGCTTTTTGACCACGACCTCGACACGGACCAGGTCCGCGGCTACGTCCGCAAGGCCCTCGGTGAATACGCGGGCGGGCGTGTGGTCGTCCGAGTTTCGGTCTTTGATCCTGCCTTGGACCTGGGGACCATCGGACGCGACGCGCGCCCCTACGTGCTGGTCACACATCGCGAGGCGGCAAGCGGTACTCCGGCACCTTGGCGGCTTCAGGCTGCCGCGTACCAACGCGACATGCCGGCCGTGAAGCACGTCGGGCTTTTCGGCTCTATGCAGCGCCGTCGAGCCGCACAGCGTGAGGGCTACGACGATGTTCTTTTCCTCAACCCTGACGGCACAATTTCTGAGGTCGCCACCTCGAACATCGGATTCGTTCGTGAGGGGCGAATCGTCTGGCCACGATCGGCATACCTCGCGGGCATCACAATGACCCTGCTCCATCAGGAACTGGACGAGCAGATCGAGACGGAAGCTCTGACACTGTCGGACCTTCCGCGCATGGATGCGGCGTTCGCAACCAACGCAGCGACCGGCGTTCGAGCTGTGTCCTCGATCGATGCGACTGAGTGGCCGTCAGAGGCGCACCCTGTCCTGAAGGAGTTGAGGGAGCTGTATGCCGACATTCCTGCCGAACCGGTATAGGCGGCGCTATCGGCGAGCTAGGCTCACTCGGAAGCTATCCGAGGGGACGTGTTCAATGCCGACCGTGCAGCGCTGGACCGGTGTGGAAGTTCGCGCCCTACGCGATGCAATGCGCATGAGCCTCCGCGAGTTCGCCGCCCATCTCGGAGTGAGCGAGCGCATGGTCTCGAAGTGGGAGGCAGGCCGCGAGAACATTCAGCCGCGGCCCGTGAACCAGGCAGCCTTGGACACCTGCCTCAACCGCAGCGACCCCGACACCCATGCGCGCTTTACTTTCCTCGTCGGTGACTCGGTGCTTGGCGCTGGTGAGCAAGAGACGCAGGTCGAGCCGATCGGGAGCGGCCAGGTTCACCACCCGACTGATGGCAGCGCCATGATCATGGTGGAGGGAAGCGTCTTCCTAGGAGGTCCTAGCAACACGCCTGCTTGGATACCTGGCTACTACATCGATGTGTTTCCCGTGTCCAATGAGGACTACGCGCGTTTCGTTGCCGCAACTGGACATCAGGCTCCGGATCACTGGCCGGATGGGCAGTGTCCTCCCGAGATCAAGGACCACCCGGTGGTCTACGTGACGTGGAACGACGCGAGTGCCTATGCGGCTTGGGCAGGGAAGTCGTTGCCGACGGGCCAGCAGTGGGAGAAGGCCGCGCGAGGAACGCGCGGCACGGTGTACCCATGGGGCGACCAGCCGACGCCAGCCAAGTGCAACGTCAGGGAGAACGGCGTCGGGCAGACAACAGCGCGTGACAACTACCAGAGCGGCGTGAGCCCGTACGGTGTCTACGACCTGTGCGGGAACGTCTGGGAGTGGTGTTCGACCGAGACCAAACCAGGTCGCCACGAACTCAAGGGCGGCGCTTGGACGAGCCCGTTCAACCGGGCCACTCCCTCGTCCTTCAACGATGCGAACGCCACGATGAAGGATGACGACACAGGCTTCAGGTGTGTGGTCGCCGCCGACGCGATGGACGAGCTGCTCCGCCGCCGCTGACGGCTCCAAGCACTTCTGACAGCGTTGGCGGTCCACGAGAATTCGAGGAACGGGCACACAGACGGCGCCGCACGTGGCGAACCACAGAGGTATCCCGTTGAAGAGGATCTGTGGCGCGTCCGGGGCGATGACGTGGATAAGCGGCCGGAAGACTCCTGCCCCGAACTGGCGCTGAGCTACGGCGTCCATAGCTTCGGTGCTGCGCCGATGATCAGCGTTGGTGCAAGCTGCGAGCCCGGCGAGGGAAGTGCCAGCAGTTCGTGGACGACCTCGGGCAGAGTGCCGCTTCGCTCCCACACAATCGCGGGCGCAGTGTGCTTGTCTGCGGGGACGCGAATACGTAGGCCAAGTGCGTCGGTCTCATCACGGACTCGGATGCAGTCCCGCCATCCGGCGGGCCAGATCCTCACGGCGTCGAGTTCGGCGTTGGGGTCGCCGGGGTCCTCGACCGGGAGGAACTTCCAGCCCGCATCGCGGAGAAGGATCAGGTGCTGGAGGCTGGGGAAGAGCTTCACTGCCTCCGCGTCGGTGAGCGGATTCATGACCCACCCGCCGATACGTCATCCGCACTAGTGATCTGCCGCATGTTCGGGACCGTAGGACTGCCGCGACATGCCACGGGGTACAACCTGTACCCCCACCTGATCAGGTCAAGCCGCGATGCCCACCCGTTCGCACAAGTCGTTGACGTCCTGCCGCAGTCCAGTTGGCGGGTTGCTGCGCAGACCGATCAGCATCTCCCGCGCGAACCCGTTGTACTTGATCGTCTCGGAGGCGGTGCGCTCCGAGTGATTGAGCAGCGCCCAGGCCGCGTGCCGCTCGCCGCGCTGGTCGTGCGCACGCGCCACCTCGATCAGGTGCCGGGCACGACGCGGCACAGACGCAATCGTGTCCGGGTCGAACTGGTCGGCCGCACGCAGCGCCTCTGCGGGACGTCGCAGCTCCACACCGAGTGTGGTGGCGTGCGCGGACATCACGGGACGGCTGAACGACGATTGCGTGTGCCGGTAGCCGATCGGGAGCTCCTGGGCGACGCGGTCCGCGAGCTCCCATGCTTCCCAGGCTTGCCCGTGTCGACCGCGGCGAGCGTGCACATACGCAACCTCGACCTTGAGCGCGCCCCACATGCCGCGCCAGTCGTCGCCACTCTCCAGGTAGGGCTCGATCTCGCGGGCACCGAACGCTGCGACGTCCAGCGCTTCATCCCAACGACCGGCATCACGCAGCACTTGAACCTTTGCCCAGGCGCCCCCGGCGATCGCGAGCGGATCGTCAGCCTCCATCGCCTCGTTCATCGCGCGATCAGCGACGAGCCACACGAGTTCTGGCGCAGGTTGGTACGCGCAGTAGAAGTCAGCGAGCCGGTACACCCCGGCAAGCACGCGTCGCGCGTCGCGGCGTTGCTCGCCACGGATCACACGGACGGCGCGCTGAGCGTCCCGGATGAGATCGGGGAGGAGCAAGCCGAGTTGGGTCCGGTGGTCGGGGCTCGCATGCCGAACCTGCCACGCCTGCTCCAGGCGCACGGCGAGGTGCGCAACGTTCGGCGGCGAAGCATCGCCAAGTAGGTGGTAGTCGGTGAGCGCGGCTTGAACCGCGGTTAGCGCCATGTGCCGTTCGCCCGCGAACACAGAGACGGGGACGGCAAGTCCGTTGCCCGTGAGGTCAGCGAGGTCCTGCACGCCAAGGGCGTGTGCGATGCGGAGCAGCATCGGCAGGCGAGGCGCTTGCAGCCGACCGTTCTCGACCGCTTTCACCCACTCGGCGCCCCTGTCGACCAGGCCACCGAGGACGGGGCGCGACATGCCGGCACGTTCTCGCGCCCACTTGATGCGCTGCCCGATCGTGGTGTGCGCAGGGTCGGGAAAACCCGAGGTCACCATAGGTCCACCTCATCGCCGGATGTGTCCTCGCCGATGCCCCCGGTGGCCAAACCGGGGGCGCGCATCCGGCGAGGATGTCAGCTACCAGCGTAGCGAGTCGTGCGCTGGTTTCGATGATGTCGGCATGGACCCAGTTGTGGCGACTTTGCTCGGCACGGTGGTTGGCGCCGTAGGAACAATCCTCAGCCAACATGTGGCCGGAAGGGCGACGGAACGTAGTGAACGGCGTGTGCGGTTGGCTGAACGACGCACTGAGCTTCGGACAGCCATCGAGGGATTCCTAGAGGTCTACCAGGAGATGGAGCGTGCGGTTTCCGATGATCACAAGCGCTCGTCCGAGCTTTCCCACCGCATGTGGTTCATGCACAACCGTTTGGCGCTGATCGCTTCGACCGACTTGTTGGGGCCACTGGGAAGCCTGGCCGACGCGTTGAACAGGACTTACTGGCACGGCACTCCTGATGGCCAGCAGGCCGGGGAGTATCTCCACGAGGCGAACCGCCAATTCCGCAGAGCGGCACACATCGAGTTGAACGCTCTTGAGCTACCCAGTGGCTGAGGAGGCTGTCTGACCGATCGCTCGTCAGGCAGCGTCGAGTGTGTCCCTCGTTCATGCCGTAGCCCGTTCCTGTCAGGAGGCCAACACCAGCAGGTCGCCCGCCAACCATGACTGGTACTCCGCTGGGCGGCCCGTCGCGGCCGACTTGAGGCTTACGCCTGGGAGAGCTTGGGAGAAATTTGGGAGAAGAACCTCCGACAGTCACCCTTGGCGGCCAAAGCAGACCAACGGCAACCAACGCCTTGACCAGCAGCGATGAAGATCAGCGCAGCTCACCGCCGCCGTTGGACTTAGTTCGGGACGAAGAGGTCGCAGGTTCAAATCCTGTCACCCCGATTGAATAACACAGGTCAGCCCCTGTTCACAGTAGATGTGGATAGGGGCTGATTTGTGTTTCCGGCCCGTTGTGGGAGAAATCGAAAAAGGCCGAACTTCGCGAATGTCGCCGGCCGCCGTACATCAGCTTTCCGGCAGCGGTAGCGGCCGGCCACCTGGTGGTGCCCACCCTGCGCGACCAGGGCGCGTCCCAGCACCACGAGCTCGGTGCGGCCAAGATCGCCAGGCCTCCTCCACCACAGTGTTTCCGCAGCCCAATAAGCCACCCGAACGTGTGGTGTAGCTCGACACGAGCGGCCGCGAGGGTCACCGTGTTGATATGACTGAGCGCCATCGTTCCGCACCAAACTATACGGAACGTGCACGTAGTGTTAACCCTTACGAGTGAAGGTTGACGGTTCAACTCACGGTGCGTAACAGCTGTCTTGATCCAAACGACGAAGGCAGTGGTTCGGCACTCGTTGAAGAAGTCGGGAGATGCACTGTGATGGACTCCGCTGCCGCCAATCCTGTTCACAGGTCATGGATCGTCATAGCCGCCAAGTCGATCGTGGTGCTGCAGGCGCTGGCGATCGTGTACATGCTCAGCTCGGTGTGGGTGACGGTTGCCGTCGCCGCCGGTTTCATGACCGTTGTCGTCGCGATCAAGGCGCTGTCGCGGGCCTCGCGGCAGGTCGACGAGATCTTCGACGAAGAGCTCGGCCGTCAGTGAGCCCGTCTAGCTGAAGAAGCCTCGCGCGGGCAGGCCCTCGGGGAAGCGTTCGAGTGCGGCGCCCGCGTCCAGGGCCAGCGTCTCCAGCGTCTCGATCTCGGTAGGCGTGGCGGCATGTGGAATCGCCCAGTAGCAACCGATCGCGCCGAGGGGTTCGGGGCGCAGGATCGGGGCCATCAGCAGGCTTCGCACGAATGTCGGGCGATACGCTTCCTGAGGAATTCTCGCATCGAAGCGGATGTCCCTGATCGCCACCGTCTGGCGGTTCAACATCGCCCAGCCGCTGATGCAGTTCACCGCCGGGAAACGCTGGCCCTTCCACAGCGGGCTCATCGAGTCCTCGTCCGCGTAGTAGCAAAGATCGCCGTCTAGCAGCACCAACGTGGCTCCGTGGGCTGCCAGCGAGGAACGGGCCGTGGTGCGGACGATCCGTTGCACTTCCTCCAACGTGGCTGCCCCGGCGAGGCGTTCCATCGTTTCGGACATGTATCAACATTAACTCGCGCCGTGCCGCAGACCTAGATATTCCGGGGGCCGCGGAAAGCTGGCGCGATCAATTGAAGGTCGATACTGTGCGAATCACGCCGCAGACATCCGATCTATGCCTTCGCCGCGGGCGTTGCACAGAAGGAGATCTGATGCGCGCACATTGGGCGCTCGCCATCATCATCACCGCCGCGTTGATCACGCCGGGCCAGGCGCAGGCCGCGAACATCCTCTGGGAGGCCGATCCCGCGAAGGGTCCGGCGGCCGTGTTCGACGGGCTGGAGCAGGATCCCGGCAGCATCACCGTCGCCAACGACGCGAAGTACGGGGCGTCGATCAAATACGAGACCTGGGACTGGAGCAACGGCAAGGAGCGCTGCGAGAGCCGGGGCATGCGCAAGAACGGGTCGCCGTACCGGATCGGCTCAGCGGACGTCGGGAAGGTCTTCTACTTCGGCTGGCGGGCGAAGTGGGACGTCAACCCCAACGGCGGCCACTGGATCTCGGTCTACCAGCTGCACATCTCGGGGGCGAGCGGGTCGCAGCCCAAGTCCGGGCCGTTCGTGCTGCGGACGCTCGGTGACGGCAAGCTGAGCTTCCAGCTCACCGCGCCGAGTGGTGGCAGCAAGCACATCTGGACCGTGCCGTTCCCGACCGGGCAGTGGAACGACTGGGTGATCGGCTTCAAGCTCAGCCGCGGCAACGACGGCTGGGTCGAGCTCTACCGCAACGGCGTGCAGCAGACGTTCGACAACGGGCAGAAGCGGTACGCCGGCGCGACGCTGTGGGGCACGCACGTCAACACCAAGTGGGGTGTCTACCGATCGGGCCCCAACAGCGGGCGCGCCACGGCCTGGCTCAACAGCGCCAAGCTCGGCACCAGCTACGCGGACGTCGCGCCGTAGGTCTGCTGAAGCGTGAACACGTGCGAAGACGGGCCGTGCGAACGCAGGTGCACCAGCCGTTCCTCGGCCTCCGCGACAGACGGGCGGTGTCCCGCGGGCACCCACCACAACGCCGTCATCGCCTCGGCCGGGTGATGGAACCACTTGCGCCGGCCGCGCAGCACGGACCGGTGGGCGTCGCCGTAGACGTAGGCCAGCAACGTCTCCGGCGACTCCCACACGGACATGTTCACGATCAACCAGTCGTCGTCGAAGACCCGGATCGCGGTCGCGTCGCCCGCCTCGCTCTGCAGCCGCCAGCGGAAGCCGGGTGCGGCGTCCGCGACCGCGTTCACCTCGTCGAGGGCGTCGACGAACTCCTTGAGCTGCGGGCTGTCCAACGGCGCCAGCAGCCGCGAGATGTTGACCTGGGCCAGCTCGGAGGTCATCGGCGGTTCCTCGGCACGTGACCCTGTGCCAAGGACAGCTGATGCTTCGCCACGATCCACTGCTTCACGGCCGGGCGCGACGCCAGGAACAGGCTGAACGCGCAGACGCACATCAACGCGGCCACGCCCAGCGAAGGGACGAGCTCGGCTGCTCCTCGGCGCAGCGAGCGGACCAGCATGACGCCGAGGAAGACGAGGGTGATGGTCCCGGACATCTGCGACGCCGTGGTGTTCGGGAAGTGCGGGTGGTTGATCGACAGCGCCCCCAGCGCGTTGAACGCACCGAACAGGGCGATCAGGACCGCCATGATGACACCGACGATCAGGGTGCCGCCCGACATCAGGAAGCTCATGATCACGAACGCCGCGATGCCGAAGATCCCCACCGCGAGCACCCAGTTCAGCAGGGCCAGGACGGTCAGCTGGGACGGCTTCGGCGGCAGCCAGCCGGGCGGCGGCTGGTGCTGCTGCTGATACATCGGAGGTGCCTGCTGCGGATAGCCCTGCTGCGGACGACCCTGGGGCGGGTAGCTCTGCGGGTGGCCGGGCTGCGGGTGAGGCTGCTGGAACGGCGGCCGCGCAGGTGGCGGCGGTCCCCACTGTGGTGGTTGTGTCATTTCGAATCCCCCTAGAACCACCCGTGACTCTAGTGTTGAGACGTGACGACGCACCCTGCTCCCAACGTTCCGGACCAGCTTTTCGACGATCCGGCCGCCGAGACCCGGTGGCGCGAGCGGTTCACCGCTCCCCGGATGAGCCTGCCCGGCTGGGCCGACGACGCACCGGACCGCACGCTGTACGTCTCCAACGCCAGTGGCGTCTGGGAGATCTACGCGTGGGACCGCGCGACCGACGAGCACCGCAAGGTCACGGACCGCCCGAACGGCACGTCCCACGCGACGCTGAACCCGGACGGCACCGAGATCTGGTGGTTCGACGACCACGACGGCGACGAGTTCGGCGTCTGGGTGCGCGAGCCGTTCATCGCTGACGGCAGCAAGGCCGAGCCCGCGGTCGCCGACATCCACGCCGGTTACCCCGCCGGGCTGGAGCTCGGCCGCACCGTGGTCGCGGTGGCGGCCTCGACCGACGACGGCACCACGGTCTGGCTGTCGCGCGACGGGCACACCGAGGTCATCTACCAGCACGTCAACGACGCCGGCGTGACCGCGCTGTCGAAGGACGAGTCGCTGGTCGTGATCGCGCACTCCGAGCACGGCGACAACCGGCACATGGCCCTGCGCGCGCTCGACGCCTCCACTGGTGAGACCAGGTCGGAGAAGTGGGACGGCAAGGGCAAGGGCCTCGACGCCATCTCGTTCAGCCCGGTCCGCGGCGACCAGCGGCTGCTGGTGCTGCACGAGCGCCGCGGCCGCGAGGAGCTGCTGATCTGGGACGTCGCCGCCGACACCGAGACCGAGATCGTCCTCGACCTGCCGGGCGAGGTCGCCGCCGACTGGTACCCGGACGCGTCCGCGTTGCTGATCGTGCACACCCACCACGCCCGCAACACCGTGCACCGCTACGACCTGGCGACCGGCTCGCTGTCCACTCTGGACACCGCGCCGGGCGTGATCGGCTCCGCGGGAGTGCGTCCGGACGGCACCGTCGAGTACTCGTGGTCGTCCGCCGAGAAGTCCACGGTGATCCGTGCGCTCGCCACCGACGGCACCGAACGCGTGCTGGTCGAGCCGCAGGGTGCCAAGCCCGCGACGTCCGCCCCGTTGGAGGACGTCTTCGTCGGCGACGTGCACGCGCTGGTCTCGAAGCCCGCGGGCGAGGGCCCGTTCCCGACCGTCTTCCTGATCCACGGCGGCCCGCACTCCTCCGACGAGGACCGCTTCTCCGCCTACCGCGCGGTGTGGCTGGACGCAGGGTTCGCCACCGTCCACGTGAACTACCGCGGTTCCAGCGGCTACGGCTCGAAGTGGCGTGACGCCATCGAGGGCAGGCCCGGCCTGACCGAGCTCGAGGACATCGCCGCCGTCCACGACTGGGCGGTCGAGTCCGGGCTCACCGACCCGTCTCGCTCGGTCCTGAGCGGCGCTTCCTGGGGCGGCTACCTCACGTTGCTCGGCATCGGCGTGCAGCCGCAACGCTGGACCGTCGGCATCGCGGGCGTCCCGGTGGCGGACTACTTCGCCGCGTACGAGGACGAGATGGAGCCGCTGCGGGCGTTCGACCGGGCGTTGTTCGGCGGCTCGCCGGAGGACCTGCCGGAGCTGTACAAGGAGTGCTCGCCGCTCACCTACGTCGAGCAGGTGACCGCGCCGGTGCTGGTGCTGGCGGGCGAGAACGACCCGCGCTGCCCGATCCGGCAGATCGACAACTACCTCGACGCGCTGGCGGCTCGCGATCACGCCTACGAGATGTACCGCTACGACGCGGGACACGGCTCGCTGGTGGTCGCCGAGACGATGCGGCAGACCGCGGCCGAGGTCGACTTCGCGCGGCGTCACCTGCCGAAGTAGATCCCACCCCTGTGGCCGAGTCAGTGAAACGTCACCGGCTCGGCCATAGGGTCGCGACCATGAGGAAAGCTCACTGGGGAGCGGCGTTCGCGCTGGTGGCGTTGATGCTGCCGGTGCACGCCGCAGAAGCCGCAACACCGCAGAGCAAGGTCGCCACACCGCGGGCCGAGATCGGTTCGCTGTCCGACACCAGCGATCCCAACGACCACCACTGCTCCGGCAGCGTCGTCACCAGCCCGCGTGGCAACGTGATCGTGACGGCCGCCCACTGCGTCTACGGCAAGCGCAACGTCTTCTTCACGCCCGGCTACCACGACGGCCAGGCGCCGTACGGGACGTGGCAGTCCGCGGCGATCTACGTCGACGACGGCTGGAAGACCAACCAGGACATCTACGGCGCCGGGTCGCCGTACGACTACGCGTTCGTCGTGCTGCAGCCCCGCAGCGGCAAGAACATCGCCGAGGTGACCGGCTCGCTCAACCTGCACGTCGACGCGGGACTGCCCGCGGACATGACCGTCTACGGGTACCCGTCCGCCAAGGACAAGCCCTACCTGTGCGACAGCAATGCGAGTCGCGACGGCCAGTACTGGGAGACGCTGCAGTGCCTGGGCATCCCCGGCGGGTTCAGCGGCGGCCCGTGGGTGCTGCGCGGCACCAAGGAGCTGATGGGCGTCATCGGCGGCAAGGGCCAGGACCTTCCCGCCACCGACCCGCGCAACTACAGCGTCCGGTTCGACGGCCGCGTCAAGGCGTTGTACGACAAGGCAGTCGCGGCGCCGGTACCGCCCGGCAACGGCAACCTCGGCTACCCGCTCGGCAGCGGGTCGACGTGGAAGCACGCCCAGCTGATCACCTCCGGCCGGTTCACGGGCAGCACGCAGCTGGACATGATCGTCCGGTGGAGCGACGGCGAGGTCACGCTCTACAAGGGCGGTTCGAGCACCGACCCGCAGAAGCCGTTCGCCGGCGAGACCAGGCTCGCGGCGGCGCAGAGCATCTGGACGCACGCCAAGGGCATCGCCACGGTGGGTAGCGGGCTCGTCGTCACGTGGGACGACGGGGAGGTCACCTACTACGGATCCGTCGACGAGGGTGGCTTCCACAACGAGCGCCAGCTCGCCGCGCCCAACGCCCTGTGGAAGGACCACGCCTCCTACATCGCCGGGCTCGGCGGCGATCTCGTAGTTGTGTGGAACGACGGCGAGACCACGCTCTACCAGGGGATTGCTTCGAACGGGTTGGGGGCGGAGCGGCAGCTCGCGGCGCCCGGCAGCATCTGGACGCACGCTCAGACCGTCTCTGGTGGGAACTGGACCGGCTCTGGTACGCCTGACCTGCTCGTTCGGTGGAGTGACGGGGAGTTCACGATCTACGGTGACGTTGCTGCCGCGGGGCTTGGTCAGGAGCGTCAGGTTCAGGCGCCTAACAGTCTTTGGACGCACGCTTCGGTTACGGCTGGGCGGGGTAACGGGGTTCTGGTTCGCTGGAGCGATGGGGAGCTCACCTTTTATCCCGATGTTGACGGGCAGTTGCACCGGGAGATTCAGCTCGTGGCGCCGTGACGTCACGGCAGGCTAGGTGGGGCGCGAGGCTTGATCGCGAGTTATCCACAGGCTGGCGGTTTTCTGACCTGCGGTTATCCGGATTCGGCTAGCCTGTGGATAGAGCGGGAACCAAATCAGTGGGTGGCGCGTTGCGTCACAAGGAAAGGCGCGGGGGGCGGCGTGCACGGCGGATCGGACACTGCCAAATCCAGCTCGTGGCACCGTAGGATGGCGGCGGCGCTGCCGGAGCGCCTCACCTCCTGATCGGTCACCCACGCTGACCGGCGTCGCGGAGGCAAAGGGGATTCGTGTCCTCCCGGCGCCGGTCGGTCGTGTGCAGGAACGCAGCCCGGACGAGCTGAGCTAGGCGTGGGGAACGGCTCGTGCGCGTCCGCGAGAGGCACGCCATGACCGAGCAGAAGTCGTTCAAGCGCCTGGTTCGCGCCCGGATGGAGCGCACCGGCGAGTCGTACACCACCGCGCGCAGGCACGTGCTCAAGGATGCCCGGCCCACCGGTCAGATGCACGACTCCTGGCTGTTGCGGGAGATCCTCGACGACGAGTGGTCCGAGGCGATGCTGGCCGGGCTGGCCGGGGGCATCGGGTTCATGTACTTCGTCTTCGAGTACAAGGGCCACGCGCCGACCATGACGATCATCGCGCGCCACCACCCGGCGCCGCCGTTCATCCAGGCGGCGCTCACGCACGCGGGTATCGCGCACGACGTGACGACGACGTCGTCCGCGCGCAAGGCGGAGAAGCAGCTGCGGGAGGCCGATGGCCCTGTGGTCTGCATGCTGGGGCAGTACAAGCACCCGGTCGGCGTGCTCGGCGTCGATGGCGACACCGTCACGATGCTCAACCACGGCACCACGCACGAGCCGATCGACGAGTTCATGTTGCGGTGGGGCAACGGGAAGCACGAGATGATCAGCATTGGCGAGCGGGTCGGCGAGCCGGATGTCGCGGCAGCCGTGCGGATGACGTGCGAGCACCTCACCGGGCCGGTGCTGGGCAACAACTTCGACGTGAACTTCGGGTTTTCCGGCATGCGCAAGCTCGCGGAACAGTTGCGCGACAAGGGGAAGAAGGGGTGGGCCCAGCGCTGGGCCGACGACCCCGGATTCGTCGCCCAGCGGCTGCACGACTGTCTCGAGGTCGAGTACACCGGGCCGGGTGCGACCCGTCCGCTGTACGCGGACTTCCTTGCCGAAGCCGGACTTCCCGGTGCGCAAGAGTTCCGGCGGTCCGGGAAGTTGTGGTCGGAGATCGCACGAGGTGGCGACTACGACGAGCTGGCCCAGAAAGTCGACGAGGCCCGCTCCATCGAGGAACGGGCCATCCGTCAACTCATGATCTAGGCACGACTTGGTCAGCTAGCCAGCCTGGGCAGCTAGCCAGCCTGGGCGCGGCTAGGCCGCCTGGGCCTGCCACATCCAGTGCGCCTGCTCCAGCTCCTGTGTGATGCCGATGAGCAGATCCTGCGTGACGAGGTCGGGCTTGTCGGTCTCGTCGATCCGCGAACGCATGCGAGAGATCAGCGACGCCAGCGACGAGGTGATCGACGAAACGACCTGGTCCTCCTGCAGCCACCCGGCGGCGATCTCGGGCACGCCGGACGACGCGGCGATGGTCTTCGCCGTGCCGTTCGGCGTGACGCCGAGAGCGGCCGCGCGTTCGGCGACCTGGTCGGCGGCATTGCGCGCCAGCACGACCAGTTCGTCGAGCTGGAGGTGGACGCTGCGGAAGTTCTTGCCGATCACGTTCCAGTGCGCCTGCTTCCCGATCAGGGACAGGTCGACGAGGTCGACGAGGGTCGCCTGCAGAACGGATCCGACCGCGTCACGGTCGGCGTCGGGCAGCGGGCTGGTGATCGGGTTCTTGGCCATTGTTGAACGCGCCTCCTCAGACGGTGACGGTGAGCGCCACCTCGATGTTGCCGCGCGTCGCGTTGGAGTACGGGCAGACCTGGTGGGCCTGCTCGACGAGCTTCTCCGCGACCGCCTGGTCGAATCCGGGGATGTTCACCGCGAGCTCGACGGCCAGCTGGAAGCCGCCGGCGCCGTTCGGGCCGATCCCCACCTTGGCGGTTACCTCAGAAGAAGCGAGCTGAATCTTGCCGGCGCGCGCGACTGCCGAGAGGGCGGAGTTGAAGCACGCCGCGTAGCCGGCCGCGAAGAGCTGCTCGGGGTTGGTCGCGTCACCGCCGGGGCCGCCCATCTCCTTCGGCACCGACAGCACCTCGTCGATCACGCCGTCGGAGGAGCGCACCTCGCCGTTGCGGCCTTCGCCGTAAGCAGTCGCCTCGGCCGTGTACAGCGTGTCCATTCCGCTCTCCCTTGAGTCAGTGGTTTTGTTACCCACCAGTCACAACGGATCGCACACGACTTATCTGCCCGATCGTGAGTCAGTTCACGTCGATATGAGACGCCTGGCGCAGCGCGAACTCGGCGACCTGGCGGCCGATCACGCGCAGGTTCCGGTCCACGTCGGCGTCCGAGCAGGCACCGTCGCCGTCGAACTTGACCTGCGCGGAGTTGATCGCAGCGCCGAGAGGAGTCGGCCAGCCGCGCAACGCGTGCACGATCGAGCGGACCGCAGACAAAGTGTTCACGGCGGCCTGCCAGCCGTACGCGGCGGTGATCGTGCCGACAGCACGGCCGTCCAAATAAGGCCGCTCGTCGTCACGCAGGTCCTCGATGTAGTCGAGGGCGTTCTTGACCAGGCCGGACACGGTGCCGTGGTAGCCGGGCGACACGAGGATCACGCCGTCCGCGCGACGCAGGTCCTCGACCATCCGCAGAGCGACGTCCGTCCGTTCCGGCACAGACGGGTCGTAGAACGGGAGCACCAACTCGGGGCCGCTGTACTGGATCGTCTCCGCTCCGAGTTCGCGCGCGCCCGCCAGAGCCACCCGCAGCGCCCGTTCGGACTGCGAGTCGGACCTGATCGAGCCCCCGATGCCCACCACCGTCACCGTCATGACGCCGATCCTTCCACCTCCAGATACCTGGAGATCCAGCACTACTCGCTAGTAACGTGCAACACATGTCGAACTTCCAGGCCGGCGTACTGGCCGGTGCTCTGCGCTTCGCGTTCGGTCTTCCCGGCCCGTTGCGCCGCCTCATCGCCGGTAACCCGATCTACCTGGACGGCCAGTACCTGCACCCGGAAGCACAGCTGCTGCTGAAGCTCGCGCACCTGTCCGGCACTGACTGGCGCACGAAGACAGCATCCGAGAGCCGCCTAGATCTGGAGTTGAGTTCGAAACTCGTGTCCGGCCCGAAGATCACCGGGGTCGGGTCGCGGGACCTCACGATCGGCGAGTTCGCGGGCCGGCTCTACACGCCGCGTCTGCTCCCGACCGGGTCGCCGTTGTTGATCTTCTACCACGGTGGCGGCTGGGTCACCGGTGGCCTGGAGACCCACGACAACCTGTGCCGGTTCCTCGCGAAGGAAGCCGGCGTGCGCGTGCTGGCGGCCGACTACCGGCTCGCGCCCGAGCACCCGTTCCCGGCGGCGGTCGAGGACGCGGCCGAGGTGCTGCGCTACGCCATCGCGAAGGCCGAGGACCTGGGCATCGACGCGAACCGGATCGCCCTGGGCGGCGACAGCGCGGGCGGCAACCTGGCCGCGGTCACCGCGCACAACGCCGAGGTCGACATCGCGTTCCTGCTGCTCTTCTACCCCGGCGTGGACGCCTCGGTGCGCCGCCGGTCGCGGGAGATCTTCGGCAACGGGTTCTTCCTGACCGACGAGAAGATGGACTGGTTCCTCGACCAGTACAGCGCCGGTGGCCAGGACCGCCACGACCCGCGCCTGTCGATCATGCTCGCCGAGGACCTCTCGAACCTCCCGCCCACCTACATCGCGACCGCGGGCTACGACCCGTTGCGCGACGAGGGCGAGGCCTTCGCGGAACGGCTGGCCGCCGAGGGCGTGCCGGTCGTGCTGCGCAGGCACGAGGGCCTGTTCCACGGCTTCGCGAACGTGCTCGGCGTCGGCGGGATCTTCCGCGAGGCCGTGTCCGAGGCCGTGGGCGCGCTGCGAACCGGCCTCGCGCTGGCCAACTCCGCTCAGGACGTGGCCGAGACCGCCTGACGCTGCCTGCTGAGCAGGAAGCCCAGCCCGGCGATCACGAGTCCGGCCAGGCCTGCGACGACGAAGCCGAGCGGGGGTCCGCTGTGGTCCACCGCGACCCCCGCGAGCGGCTGACCTGCAGCGACGCCGAACGTGAACGCCGAGCCCTGCAGCCCCAGGGCGAGGCCGCGGGCTGACGGCGGCGCGTACCTGCTGATCAGTTCGGTCGAGGCCGCGATGGTCGGCGCGCACGCGAAGTTCATCGGGATGAGTGCGATCGCCAGCAGCGCCACGTTGCCGTCACCCAGTCCGACCGGGATCTCCAGCAACGCCATGACCGCGAGCAGGACGACCCCGCTCGGCACCCGTTTCAGGCTGCCGTAGACGAGCCCGCCCAGGGCCGACGCCGCGCACATCACCACGAAGACCAGGCCCAGCCAACTCTGCTCACCAACGCGTTCCAGCGACGCGATCGAGGCGATCTCCATGCCCGACAGCACCATCGTGGCGCCGAACGGGATGATCAACGCCGCGAGCACCGGCCCGCGCAACCACTCCTTCAGCCGGGGTTGCGGACCGTCGACGACCTCGTCCTCGTGCACCAGCACCGGGTTCACCACGAACAGCACCGCGCTGGCCACCAGGATCGCCACGCCGATCGCGACGAGCGCGGTGCCGGTCGAGAACTTCGTCGCGATCAGCACACCGGCGGCGGGTCCGACCATGAACGACAGCTCGACCGAGATCGAGTCCAGCGAGAAGGCCGGACGTCGTTGCGCTTCCGGTACGAGCGCGGTCAACGCCTGCCTGCCGATCGACATCATCGGCACCGCCACCAGCCCGTTGGCGAACGCGAGCACCAACAGCAGGTAGTAGTCCATCAGCGGCGCCGTCACCCAGAAAACGCCTTCGAGCAGGCTCAGCGCGAGCGTGACCCGCAGGCCTTTGCTGTCGACCAGCTTGCCCATCAGCGGCGACCCGAGGCCCAGGCCGATCATCGTCGCGAAGCCCACCGTGCCGGCCGCCGCGTAGCCCTTGTCGAGCGTCGTCACGACGTGGAGGGTCACCGTGACGCCCGCCGCCGTCGGAGGAATCCTCGCGAACAGCATCAGCAGCATCAGGGGACGGACCCCCGGCAGCGCCAGGACATGTCGGAAGGGGGCGAGGTTCACGCCCCCCATCGTCACCCGGTTGGCAATGGGATTACCCGCTCACGTTGCCGGGCGAGCATCCAGGCAACTCCCGCCACGAGCAGTCCGGCCACGCCGACGACGGCGAACCCGAGCGGGGCGCCGCCGCGGTCGATCGCCACGCCCGCGAGCGGTGCGCCGATCGCGCCGCCGATGGTGAACGCCGAGCCCTGCAGCCCCATCGCCAGCCCGCGCGCGGTGGGTGGCGCGAGCCTGCTGATCTGCTCCCCGCACGCGGCGATCAGCGGTGCACACACCAGGTTCATCGGGATGAGCAGGACGCAGAGCCAGAGAACGCTGCCGTCGCCCAGTCCCACCGGAATCTCGCACACCGCCATCACCACGAGCAGCACCAGGACGTTCGGCACCCGCTTCACACCGCCGTAGACCAGCCCGCCCGCGATGGACGCCCCGCACATCGCAAAGAACACGATGCCGAGCCAGCCCGACTTGCCGATGTGCTCCATCGACGCGATCGCGGACACCTCCATGCCCGCGAGGCAGACGGTCTCCGCGATGCAGACGACCAGCACGGCGACGATCCGGCCGCGCAGCCACTCGGACACCTTCGGCTTGGGCCCGTCGACGATCTCGTCCTCGTGCACCATCGGCGGGTTCGCCCAGTACAGCAGCGCTCCGGCGAGCAGGGTCGAGACGCCGATGAACATCAACGCCGTGTCGGTGGAGAACTTGGTCGCGACCGCCACGCAGAGCGCCGGTCCTCCCATGAACGACAGCTCGACCGAGATCGAGTCGACGGACAGCGCGACTCGGCGCTGGTGTTCCGGTACGAGCGCGGTGATCATCTGCCTGCCGAGCGACATCATCGGCACGCCGAGCAGGCCGACGACGAACGAGCAGACCAGCAGGGTCCAGTAGCTCATCAACGGCGCGGTGAGCCAGAACGCGGCCGACGCCGTGACGCTGAGCGCGAGCATCGCCCGCAGCCCGCGTTCGTCGACCAGCCTGCCCATCAGCGGGGCTCCCAGGCCCATGCCGACCGTGCCCGCCGCTCCCACCAGTCCCGCGGCGCCATACCCCTTGTCCAGGGTGACCGCGACGTGCAGCGTCAGGATCACGCCGGTCGCGGCGGGTGGCATCCTCGCGAAGAACATCAACAGCGCTAGCGGGCGAACCCTGGGCAGCATGAGGACGTGTTTGAAGGGGGCGAGGTCCACATCGTCATCCTCACTCGGATGGCAAGATGTTTAACCTTTCGTTTTCTTGATGTGTTCAAGATCGCAGGACTAGGGTGAGGGCCGTGCCAGCACTGGACCACCTCGTGTGTCGCGAATGCGGGCGGGTCGAGGACGTCGACTGCGTCTTCGAGCCGGCGGTCGAACTCGCCGGGTTCCACGTCGAGCGGGCCGAAGTCACGTTCTGGGGGCGATGCCCTCGCTGTACAGCTCTTCGAGCGCCCGGTACGCCTTTGCCACGAACGGCCGTGCCGTCGCATACCTCGTGATCGCGTTCTCGTCCGGTGTGATCGTCTGAGTCGGCTGGACGAGGTCGACGGTCAGGCTCGGGATCTCGCCGAGGGCGCGCCAGGCGAGCAGGGCGGCGCCCACGGCCGAGCCGCCGCTGTCCTCGGTCAGGTGCAGCGGCATGCCGAGCGTGTTGGCCAGCGTCTGGGCCCAGATCGGGGCGCGGAACGCTCCGCCGGTGATCCGCAGCGACTCCACGTTCGGGACGGCGTCGAGAACCAGGGCCAGTTGCTGGCAGACGCCTTCCACCAGGGCTTTCGTGATCTGCTGCGGGGTGTGTTCGCGACGCAGGCCCAGCAGTGCCGCGTGGGCCGTCGGGTCCCACCACGGCGCTCGTTCGCCCAGCAGGTACGGCAGTGCGACCACACCGTCGGAGTCGACCTCGTTGGCCTGTGCGAGCAGTTCGCCGACCGGGATGCCGAACGTTTCCGACGCCCACTGCGCGACGACACCGCCGTTGCTGATCGCGCCGCCCCGGACCCAGAGGCCCTCGGCGATGGCGTAGCTGAAGGTGCGGCCTTCCTCGTCGACGCCCGGACCCTGTTGTGCCACGCGGAGTGCGCCTGACGTGCCGAGCGAAACCGCTCCGGCTCCTGGGGTCGCCGCACCGACGCCGAGGTTGCCGAGCGGGCCGTCGCCGCCGCCGATGATGACCGGGATGCCTTGGCGCAGACCGGGAATCGCGGCCTTCAGGGGCGTCGAGTGGGTGGGTTCGACGAGCGGCGGGAGTTGGTCGGCGGTGACGCCCGCGAACTCCAGGGACGGCTCGTGCCACTGGAGGGTGTGGACGTTCATCAAGCCCGTGCCCGAACCGCACGAGTGCTCGTTGAGCAGCTCGCCGGTCAGGTGCAGATGCACGAAGTCCTTGATCTCGCACCACTTCGCGGCCCGCACGCCGTTCTCGTGGAACCACGCGAGTTTCATCAGCGGCGTGAACGAGTGGATCGGAGCACCGGTCGCCTGGTGCAGGGCGCGCCCCTCGGCCGTCCCGCGCAGACGTTCGGTCTGTTCGATCGCACGGTTGTCGGCCCAGCTCAGCGACTCGGTGACAGGAGCCAGCGAGGCGTCCAGGCCCATGATCGAGTGCATGGCGCCGGTCAACGCGATGGCCCGGACGTCCTCCGACGCCAGCTCCGCGAGTGCGTCGAGAGCGGCGTTCAGAACCTGGAACGGATCGTGCGTGGCTTCCAGACCACTCGTGCGCATCGGGTAGCCGCGCTCGGTCGAGGCCACGACTCGCGCCTGGGCGTCGACCGCGACGACCTTCGTGGCCGTGGTGCCGAGATCTACCGCCAGAACAACCGCCATGACCTCAACCCTATGTGGGCGGGTAGCGGGTCAACCACTCCTGCGTCGTCGGCGGGTTCGGCCCGGTCTCGGTGGCCCAGTCGGCGACCATCGCGTCGATGACCTCGCGGAACTGCACGCGCTCGACCCAGTCCGGACGGATCTTGTCGACGCCGTGCAGCGCGCCGACGAGGTTGCCGCACATCGACGCCGTCGAGTCGTTGTCGCCGCCGTGGTTGACCGAGATCAGCAACGCCTCGTTGGGGTCTTGAGTCACCAACGCCGAGTACAACGCGATCGCCAGCGCCGTGTCTCCGACGCCACCACGTCCCAGCTCCTCCACGCGGGCCACACTCGGTTCTCCCAGAGCGGCCAGTTCGATGGCGTGCTCGACCGCGGCGACGACCTCCTCGTGGTGCTCGTACCGAATGATCTCCTTCATCGCGGAGTCGACACCTTCGAGCAAACCATTGCCCTGCAACGCTTCATGGATCAGCACGGCGAAGAAGCCCGCGGACAGGTACCCGCTCGGGTGGCCGTGGGTGAGCTCGGCGGCATACTTCGCCAACGAAAAGGCTTCCAGCGCATCCTCCGCGTAGAAGGCGATCGGAGCGACGCGCATGGCCCCACCGCAGCCCTTGGAGTCGTTGGCGGGGTTCTCGCTCGTGGCCATCACGCCGGTGCGGCCGTACTGCTGCAACGCCGACGTGACGGTGAGTCCGGGCGCGCGCAGGCGGAACAGGTCGCGGTGACCGATGAGCCAGCCGTCCGGTTCGTCCAGAGTGGACAGTGGACCGCGTGCCTTCTCCCACGGCGTCTTCTGGGTGTGCAGCCAGCGCTGGTAGGCGTGCTGGACGACCTCGGAGAAGCCCGCGTTGCCGGTGATCCGCTTGCGCACGTGCGACCTGATGGCCGCTTCGAACGTGAACAGCGTCATCTGGGTGTCGTCGGTGATCGCCGGATCGTCGGGCAGGTCGGTGATGCCGTCCGGCCCGTGCCGCTCGTAGACGACCTCCATCGGCAGGTTCTCGGTGTTCGCGCCCAACGCGTCACCGATCGCTCCACCGATCAGGCAGCCGCGCAGGCGCCCGGTGTCCACGAGCTCGTCCTTGATGAGGAAGTAGCGGTCGTGGGCGTCACGGGCGAGGGTGAACGAGAACTTCGTGGCGACCACCGGCACCGCGTCGACGGGTGCGGCCCGCATGATCCTCCCCAGCACGGCCAGGTCGGCGGGAGAGATCCAAGGACCCACCTCGCTTCCCCACCTGTCGTGCTCGTAGCACCCGCACATCCGCAGGTGTTGCGACGCCTCGTCGGCGAACGCGCTCAACGGCAACACGGTGTCGTACCGCTGACCTGGGTTGATGTGCAGCTTCGCCGGCCTCGTGCCCTGGAACCGCGGCCCGTAGATCCTGGCGAGGATCGTGCTGAGCGCGACCCGGTACCAGCGGGTGGTGCCTTCCGGCAGCAGCTCGGACGTCGTGTGGACCTCGAGCGTCTCCGGGTAGTCGAACCGCTCGAGCGACGCGTCGCCCGCGATCAGCACCTCGCCGTGCACCCCGTTGTGCGCCAGACCGGGGCGGTCGTACCAGCCGCGCTCGAAATAGCTGAGGAAGCGCTCCATCGGCGTCGTCGGCCACGGCTCGCCCGACGCGACCGGCCCCGGCACGTGCGCCGGGTTGGGGTGGAAGTCGCCGTTCTCCTTCGAGCGCCAGCCCGCGACGGCGGTGAAGTACGGGTCGGTGCGCATGCCCGGCATCAGGATGAACTCGGGGTCGAACACGGCCTCCCACGGCCGGTCCACGACGTTGCCGTCGTCGATCTCCGCGAACGTGCCCAGCACGTGCACCTCGACCCCGGTCTTCGGCCACTTGCCGCCGCCGCGGACCCGGCCGTCCTCGCTGGGCACGGCGTATCCGGCGCTCCAGCCGTCCCGCGTCTGGAACACGCTGTCCGGATCGACGCGGAACTCCTCGCCGCGGTGCTCGGCGACCCACCGCTGAGCCTGGGAAATCGCCTCTTCGCGGTTCACCACGACCTCCGGTACAGCTCTTCGGCGACGTGCGCGATCTCGTGTTCAGGCCCGCCTTTCAACGCACCTGCGATCGCCCGCGCGACACCACGTCCTTCACCACGAACGGCCTGCGCCAGCGCACCGGCGGCGGTGAACGGGTCGGCGTCCGGTGGATCGAGCTCAGTGCCTGTGAAGAGGTGTTCGGCCAGCATGATCACAGCATCGGCAGCCGGCGAATCGGGGCCATGGGTGAGCTCGACCAGCCCGCGAATCTGATCAGCTTCAAGTCGCCGCACGGCAGCGGGCAGCGCCCAGATCAACGCGCCGGGCCCCTGCGATCTGACCTTGCCGTGCACGCGAACGGACTGGCGTGACACCAGATCCGGCTGAACGGCGGGCCTCCCAGCCCACTCCCGCAGCGCCGTCGCGGGATCGTCAGCCGAACACGCGACCAACTGGTCGACGAGTCCTGTTCGGACACCCGCACCGCTTGCAAACCCTTGATAGGCGGCCACGACCTGAGACAGTCGAGGCGGCCGAATCCATTCGATCTCCCCCATCGCTGCCCGACCATACCTGGCCGGGCAGCGGTGGAAGGACGGATCTACAGGCGCTTCGCGAGCTCTTCCGCGACCTCGTAGGTGTTCAGCGCCGCACCCTTGCGCAGGTTGTCACCGCACACGAAGAAGTCCAGCGTGTTCGGGAAGTCCAGCGCCTGGCGCACGCGGCCCACGTACGTGGGGTCGCCGCCCACCACGTCGGCGGGCGTCGGGAACTTCTGGGCGGCCGGGTCGTCGATCAGCACGATCGTCGGCTGCTCTTCGAAGATCTTGTGCGCCGCCTCGACCGTGACCTCGCGGGCGAACGTCGCGTGGACGGACAGCGAGTGGGTCGTGACGACCGGGACGCGGACACAGGTCGCGGAGACCTTCAGGTCCGGGATGCCGAGGATCTTGCGAGCCTCGTTGCGGACCTTCAGCTCCTCGGACGACCAGCCGTCGTCCTTCACCGAACCCGCCCACGGCACCACGTTCAGCACCAGCGGGGCCGGGAACGGCGAGTCCTGCGCGGACAGACCGGCGGCGGCCAGAGCCTCGGCCACGTCGCCCGCGTGCACACCCGCCTCCTTGCCGGCCAGCGCGCTGATCTCGGCGTAGAGGCGGTCGATGCCGGACTGACCCGCACCGGACGCGGCCTGGTACGAGGCGACGACCAGTTCCTTCAGCTCGAACTCGCGGTGCAGGGCACCGAGCGCCGCCATCATCGACAGCGTCGTGCAGTTCGGGTTCGCGATGATGCCGCGCGGGCGGTTGTCGATCTGGTCCGCGTTGACCTCGGGCACGACCAGCGGCACGTCCGAGTCCATCCGGAACGCGCCGGAGTTGTCGATCGCGATCGCGCCGCGTTCGGCGGCGATCGGAGCCCACTGCGCCGAGATCTCGTCCGGCACGTCGAACATCGCGATGTCCACGCCGTCGAACGCCTCGGGCGAGAGCGCGATGACCGTCAGCTCCTGGCCGCGCACGCTGATCTTCTTGCCCGCCGAGCGCGCGGACGCGATCAGCCGGACCTCGCCCCACGGGAAGTCGGAGCGGGTGTTCATGATGTCGATCATCACGGTGCCCACGGCACCGGTCGCGCCGACCAGCGCGATCACGGGGGCGGTCATCGGCCGGTCCCCGCGTAGACGACGGCCTCTTCGTCGGTGCCCAGGTCGAACGCGTCGTGCAGGGCACGGACGGCGTCGTCGAGCTGGGTGTCGCGGCAGATGACCGAGATGCGGATCTCCGAGGTGGAGATGATGTCGATGTTGACGCCGGCCGTGGCCAGGGCCTCGCAGAACGTCGCCGTGACGCCGGGGTGCGAGCGCATGCCCGCGCCGATCAGCGACACCTTGCCGACGTGCTCGTCGTAGAGGACCTGGTCGAAGCCGATCTCCTCGCGGGACTTCTCCAGCGCCGCCACCGCGCGCGGGCCGTCGACCTTGGCCAGCGTGAACGTGATGTCGGTGCGGCCGGACGCGGCCTGCGAGACGTTCTGCACGACCATGTCGATGTCGAGCTCTGCCTGCGCCACGACCCGGAAGATCTTGGCCGCGATGCCGGGGTGGTCGGGCACCGCCGTGACTGTGATCTTGGCTTCAGACCGGTCGTGCGCGACGCCGGTGATCATCGCCTGTTCCACGTGAAGGTCCTCCACTGAACCGGACACGATGGTTCCGGTCTTGTTGCTGAACGAAGAGCGGACGTGCACGGGCACGTTGTAGCGGCGGGCGTACTCCACACAGCGGAGCATCAGCACCTTGGCGCCACACGCGGCCATTTCGAGCATTTCCTCGTAGCTGATCGTGTCGAGCTTCTTCGCGTTCGGCACGATGCGCGGGTCGGCGGTGTAGACGCCGTCCACGTCGGTGTAGATCTCGCACACGTCGGCTTTGGTCGCGGCCGCGAGCGCCACCGCTGTGGTGTCGCTGCCGCCACGGCCGAGCGTGGTGATCTCCTTCGAGTCCTGGGAGACGCCCTGGAAGCCGGCGACGATCGCGATGGCTCCCTCGGACGTCGCGTCCTGGATGCGGCTCGGCGTCACGTCGATGATGCGGGCTTTGCCGTGCACCGACGTCGTGATCACGCCCGCCTGCGAGCCCGTGTAGGACCGGGCCTCGGCACCGAGGGAGTTGATCGCCATCGCGAGCAGCGACATCGAGATCCGCTCACCCGAGGTGAGCAGCATGTCGAGCTCACGTGCGGGAGGCACCGGGGAGACCTGGCGGGCGAGGTCGAGAAGCTCATCAGTCGTGTCGCCCATGGCGGACACCACGACCACGACGTCGTTGCCCGCTTTCTTGGTCGCGACGATGCGCTCGGCCACGCGTTTGATCCGCTCGGCACTTCCAACCGATGAACCGCCGTACTTCTGGACGACGAGCGCCACCGACCTGACCTCCTTCGCGCGACTAAAACCCCACGTCGTAGGCAGACTACCCGGACCACCTGGTGAGACTCTGGAGCCGTGATGCGCGTGACTACTCTGTCCGGGTGTCGTCGACCGCCTATGCCGTGGAGGCCCCAGCAGCCGTGCATGAGAGCAGTGCGCGCTCCCGGTTGGCCGAGGCGCTCAGACACCCCGCCGCGCTCTGGTCGGCCCCGGCGCTGATCTACCTGTTCATCCGACAGGTGGGTCTCTACGTCCTGCAGCTGGTCGTCGAGTACCAGAACAAGCT
The DNA here is from genome assembly GCF_040629405.1 of Lentzea sp. NPDC005914. Classification (NCBI taxonomy): domain Bacteria; kingdom Bacillati; phylum Actinomycetota; class Actinomycetes; order Pseudonocardiales; family Pseudonocardiaceae; genus Lentzea; species Lentzea sp. NPDC005914. Next base: position 40,549 of record NZ_JBEXVQ010000053.1, read on the forward strand.
CCACGGCACGACCAACACCGCCATCGGCGAACTCAAGTCGTGGGACGGCGAGTGGTTCCTCGGCATCGCCGCGGGCGGCTACGACGACGTCCCCGGCCGCCTCGCCGACGCCGCGGGCAAGCGCACGGCGGAGACCCCGCTCGCGTTCTTCCCCGGCTACCCCGCCCTCATCCGCTGGGTGGACGCCCTGCCCGGCGTGAGCGTCGAAGGCGCGGCCTTCGCGGTCAGCGTGATCAGCGGCCTGTTCTGCGCCTACGGCCTCTTCGTCCTCGGCCGCTCCGTCCGCGGCGGCTCCACGACGTCCGGCCTGGTCCTCGTCACGCTCTTCGCCGCCTCGCCCATGGCCGTGGTCCTGTCCATGACCTACTCCGAGGCCACGTTCTGCGCGTTCGCCATCTGGGCCCTGGTGGGCGTGGTGAAGAAGCGCTGGATCCTCGCCGGCGTCTGCTGCGCGGCCGCGGGCCTGGTCCGCCCGACCGCGGGCGCCCTGATCGCGGCCGTCGTCCTGGCAGCGCTGGTCGCGGCGTTCTCGGACAAACGCGACTGGCGAGCGTGGGCCGGCGCACTGGTCGCCCCGCTGGGCCTGCTCGGCTACCTCGCCTGGGTGTCGGTCCGCACCGGCGACCTCTCGGGTTGGTTCGGCGTGCAGCAACGCGGCTGGGGCTCCAAGTTCGACGGCGGCGCGGCCACCCTCAAGTTCGCCTTCGAACACCTCGGCAACCCGCGCTCCGAGCTCGAGACCGGCACCGTCTGGCTCCTGATCCTCGCCATCGTGCTCGTCTTCTGCGCCTTCCAGCGCCGCCTCGAATGGCCGCTGATCGTCTACGGCATCGGCGTGCTGGTCATGGACATCGGCTCGAACGGCCTCATGAACTCCAAGGCCCGCCTCCTCCTGCCGGCGTTCACGCTGCTGATCCCCCTGGCCCTGGTACTGGCCCGCCGCCGCCTGTCCACCGTTCTGACCGTCCTGGGCCTGGCCATCGTCTTCAGCGCCTGGTTCGGTGCCTACTCCCTGGCCGTTTGGCAGTATGCGATCTGATGAACGAGCTGATCTCCCAGCGCTGGAGCCCACGCGCTTTCGACCCTGACGCAACGGTGTCCGACGACGAGCTGCGCGTCCTGCTGGAAGCCGCCCGCTGGGCCCCGTCCCACGGCAACAGCCAGCCCGCCCGCTTCATCGTCGGCAAACGCGGCACCCCGACGTTCGCCGCGATCTACGAAACCCTCCGCCCCGGCAACAAGACCTGGGCCCACCTCGCCTCCGTGCTCCTGATCGGCTGCGTGATCACCCAGGACTCCCGCGGCGACCTCCCGAACATCGAGTTCGGCCTGGGCCTGGCCATGGAGAACATCGCCCTGCAGGCGGTAGACCTGGGCCTGATCGCGCACATGATGGGCGGCTTCGACAAAACAGCGGCCCACGAGTCGTTCAACATGCCCGACGACGTGCGCCCGCTGGTGGTCATGGCCCTGGGCCACCTCGGCAACCTGGAGGACCTCCCAGACGACCTTCAAGCCCGCGAACAGCGCGAACGCCGCCGCCACCCGCTCTCCGAAACAGCCTTCACCGGCACCTGGGGCCAGTCACTGTTCGGTTGAGAAGTACTTGGTCGCGACCTCGTTGTGCAGCGGAAACGCCAACGGCTCGCACTCGAAGATCACCCTGCGCTCGGAAGCCTCGTCGTTCGGCACGAACGGCGGCATGTCCTCGGCGTTGATCGCAGGCGCGGTGGCGAACAACAACACCGTCGCACCATCCGGCGTCGACACGAAGTGCAACGGCCGCAGCTCACCAGGCTCGATGCTCACCCCGGCCTCTTCTTCGAGCTCACGCGCCGCACTCTGCTGCCAAGACTCCCCGCGCTCCATGAACCCGCTGACGAACGCCAGCTGCCCCACCGGCGGAATCGCCCTCCGCACAGTCAACAGCCCGGTCCGGGCCCCGTCCTTGACCGGCACGAGCAACACGACAACCGGCACCGGATTGGCCCACACGGACGCACCGCAGTTCGCGCACGAACGCGGGTAGGTGGACACCTCGGCGTACCGGGTACCGCAGCTGCTGCAGAAGTCGTCGCGCGCCATGCGCACGAACCTAGTTCAGACGCCTAACGAGCTTAAGGACAATCGCTCGAACGGCCAGCCAGAACAACGCCGCCAGCCCGAAGTTCACCAGCACCTTGAGCTTCGCGTCGGCAGGCGCGAACAAGTCCTTGAACGCCAGCGCAACCGGCTCGGCAACGGCCTTGATCGTGCTGGTGATGGGGTTGTCAGGGTTGGCCCCGCCGACGGTCAGCACCACGTGCACCACGAGCACGACCGCCAGCGCGAGGCCGACCCAACTGACAACACCTACCGCGATCCCGACCACGCGCGTACGCATAGCCGGGCAATCTACTACTCAGTAGCGCGATACCGCACGAGCAAGAATGCCGGTCACGACCAGCCAGAACACGGCGGCCAGACCGTAGTTGAGCAGCACATCGACGTTGTAGTTGCCGGTAGCGAACAACCCTGGGAAGAACAGTGCGAGGGGCTCGGCGAGGGACCCGATGAACCTGAAGAAAGCGTTCGCCTGGTTCGCACCGAGCACGATCATCAGGATGTAGAGGATCTCGATCAGGGCGAAGACCACACCGATGCCGCTGATCACGCGTGAAGCCGTGCCGCGGCCACTGGTCGTACGTAATCTGGACATACATGAACTTTTCCCAGATCCACGCCTGCCAAAACTTGTCTTAACACCACCATCCGAAGCCGCCACCTCAAGCCGATGCCGAAGGCGAGGCGACCCGAAGGCGAAGCCGAGGCGTTCTTCCCGTGTGGTTCCGGTGGGGTGGTCCCGTCACGAGTCGTGCCTGATCGTTTGCCGCGCCAGGGCGCCGCCGAACGCAACAGGCGTGCCATCAACCCGCAAGCGGCGCTGGCTGGTCTTTGATCAGATTGGCGGGGTCCGGGGCGGAGCCCCGCGCCCTAAACGGGACTCGCTCAACGCAAGGTGACCACCCACAAAGCCGCGGATCGCACGGAACCCGCCAACGCAACCCAGCCACCTACGGACCCCCAAGCGCCCGGTCGCACTCAGTAACCACATCCCACGATCCGGTCCCTCAGTTCCATCCCACCCCGATCTGTGGCTACTCTGTCCGACGTGTGGCGTTCCCTCCTGCTTCGCTGCCGTGACGGGGTCTGATCAGACCGGCCCCCCGTCGCGGGACTCAGCGTTGCCGCCGGTCGTTCCCATGAGACGACCCGCAGGAGCACCAGGATGACCCCGTCAGACGCCTACTCGTCAGCAGACGCGTACACCTCCGGCAACAGCCGTATCCGCCAGCCAGCGCGCCAGGCCCCGGAATCCCAGCCCACCTGGAACCGCCAACTCGGCAGCAGCATGCCGTTCCACCGCTACCGCCCGTTCCACGAGGTAGTAGAGGTCATCGACGTCCCGGACCGCACCTGGCCGACCAAGCGAGCGGAAACCGCCCCCCAGTGGTGCGCGGTGGACCTGCGGGACGGCAACCAGGCCCTGATCGACCCGATGTCCCCGGCGCGCAAGCGCAAGATGTTCGACCTCCTGGTCCGGATGGGCTTCAAGGAGATCGAGGTCGGCTTCCCGGCGGCATCCCAGACCGACTTCGACTTCGTCCGCGAGATCATCGAAGACGGCGCCATCCCGGACGACGTGACCATCCAGGTCCTGACCCAGTGCCGCGAAGAGCTGATCGCCAGGACCTTCGAGTCCCTGCGCGGCGCCAACAAGGCCATCGTCCACTTCTACAACTCGACCTCGATCCTGCAGCGCCGCGTGGTCTTCCGCAGCGACCGCGACGGCATCAAGAAGATCGCCGTCGACGCCGCGAAGTTCGCGAAGAGCCAGGAGAAGGACTACCCGGAGACCGACTTCCGCTACGAGTACTCCCCCGAGTCCTACACGGGCACTGAGCTCACGTATGCACTGGAAGTCTGCAACGCGGTCACCGAGGTCATCCAGCCCACGCCCGAGAAGCCGCTGATCATCAACCTGCCGGCCACCGTCGAGATGGCCACCCCGAACGTCTACGCGGACAGCATCGAGTGGATGTCCAGGAACCTGGCCAACCGCGACAGCATCATCCTGAGCCTGCACCCCCACAACGACCGCGGCACCGGCGTGGCCGCCGCAGAGCTGGGGTACCTGGCCGGCGCGGACCGGATCGAGGGCTGCCTGTTCGGCAACGGTGAGCGCACCGGCAACGTCTGCCTGGTCACGCTGGCCATGAACATGTTCAGCCAGGGCATCGACCCGCAGATCGACTTCAGCGACATCGACGAGGTCCGCCGCACCGTCGAGTACTGCAACCAGCTGCCCGTGCCCGAGCGCCACCCGTACGGCGGCGACCTGGTCTTCACCGCGTTCTCCGGCTCCCACCAGGACGCGATCAAGAAGGGCTTCGAGTCGCTGGAGGCCGACGCCAAGGACGCGGGCCAGCACGTCGACGACTTCCCGTGGGAGGTCCCGTACCTGCCGATCGACCCGAAGGACGTCGGCCGCAACTACGAGGCCGTCATCCGGGTCAACTCGCAGTCCGGCAAGGGCGGTGTCGCCTACCTGATGAAGCAGGAGCACCACCTGGACCTGCCGCGGCGCCTGCAGATCGAGTTCTCGAAGGTGATCCAGGAGGTCACCGACACGCAGGGCGGCGAGATCAACCCGAAGGAGATGTGGGACGCCTTCGCGGAGGAGTACCTGCACGGCAGGGTGCCGCTGTACCTGCTCAAGCACCGCGCGTCGTCGGACGGCAGCGGGCACGAGGAGATCACCGCGACGCTGCTGATCGACGGCGAGCAGCAGGAGATCACCGGGTCGGGCAACGGACCGATCGCCGCGTTCGTCGACGCGCTCGCCTCGGTGGGCTACGACGTGCGGGTCCTGGACTACGCCGAGCACGCGCTCTCCGCCGGTGACGACGCCCGCGCCGCCGCCTACCTCGAGTGCGCGGTGGGCGACCGGGTGCTGTGGGGTGTCGGCATCGACAGCTCCACGGTCGCCGCGAGCTTCCGCGCGATCGTCTCCGCGATCAACCGAGCGCAGCGTTAGGTCAACCGAGCTAACCGCTGACGAGCGACGGGGAGGACGCGTGCGGCACCAGTTGCCGCGGCGCGCCCTCCCCGTTCGCCTGCACGGCCCAGATGCCCTCTCCCGGCAGGCCGTAGGCGATGGTGTCGTTGTCGAGCCACACGACCTGGTCGTCGATCCCACGGGTCTCGGCCAGCGGTATCTCCACCATCGTGCTCAGGTCCAGCACGTGCTCGCGCCACGGCCGCGCGCCGTCGCCCGGCACGCGCTTCTTGAACGCCACGCGCTTGCCGTCCGGTGACAGCGACGGGCATTCGGCGTTCTCCCGCAACGACTTCGCGGACTTGTCGACCGCGTCGCCCTGGATCAGGTAGGTCTTCCCGCCGACGCCGAGCGTGGCGTAGAAGAGGCGGTCATCCGGGGTGAACGTGACACCCCAGTAGTTCATGTCGTTGGTCATCTTCCGGCCCTCGACCCGCAGACCCTCGAGGTTGCTGGCGTACTCCTCGGTCTCGGTGTCGAAGATTCCGGTCCGCGTCGAGAACGTTCCCGACTGCGCGTACGAGTCACCGGTCACGAACGTCGTCCACGACGCCATCCGCCCGTCCGCCGACAGCTTGGCCCGGTTCGGCACCCCCGCCACCTCCACGCGCCGGCGCTCGTTCAACGCCTGGTCGACGAACACCGCCGTCGAGCCGGGCATCGGCCGGGACACGTCCGCCAGACACAACCCCTGCCCCGCAGCCGTGTAGAAGCGCTTGCAGGACAACGAACTCACCCGCCGAGGCCCACTCGGCGAGGACAACGGAACGGAAGCCACCTTCCCGCTCACGTCGTCGACGAACAGCAGCCGGCCCGGCGAAAGCGAGACCGGCCCTGCTTCCGTGGCAACGGAAACCTCGTCCGGTGACCGCAACGCATACGCCGTCGCACCGGCGCCCAACGCGATCACGGCCGCGACGACGATCAGGATCCTCACCAAGCGAACCACGTCCAAAGAGCACCGAACAGGACGGAAGAACAGGCACGGGCCAGCACCTGGCCGGTCTGGAGCAGGGCCAGACCGGACGTGCGCAGCTCCTCGGGAATCATCGGCCCGGCGACGGCCATCAACACGCCGTCGGTGCACGCGTAGAACAACCCGTGCAGCAGCAGAACGCCGACGAGCAAAGAAATCCCAGACGCACCGACGAACAGGACGTATGCGCCGAGCAGCGCCAGGTGACCGGCGAGGAAGATCCGCCAGCGCCCCACGCGGTCGGCCAGAGCGCCGATCGGCACGGCGGCGAGCAGGTACACGCCGGCCGTGCCGAGGGGCAGCAACGCGATGTAGGCGACCTCGACGTCGAGCTTCTTCTGCAGCAGCAGGTAGACGAACCCGTCCCCCAGCGTCAGCAGTCCGAGCCCGCACGCGACCACACAGACCCGCCGGAAACGTGGGTCGCGCAACAACCTGAACGCACTCCGGAGCGACACCGCGACGCGTGGCAGCACGTCCCGGTGGTCACGGACGAAGAGCACCAGCACCAGAAAACCCACAACCGCGAAGCAGAAGCTCACCACGAACACGACGTCGTAGCGGGCCGGGAGCGTCCACAAGAGACAGAACGCCACCAGTGGGCCGAGGAACGCGCCGACGGTGTCCATGGCACGGTGGACACCGAAGGCGCGTCCGAGCGCCGAAGGCTCGCTGCTCAACGTGATCAGCGCGTCCCTCGGCGCGGTGCGCAAGCCCTTGCCGGTTCGATCCCCGGCCAGCACGAGCCCCATCGCGCCTGCCGAGGTCCCGGCGGCGAGCAGGCCGAGCTTGCCCAGCGCCGAGATCCCGTACCCGAGCCCGGCAACGAACTTGCGCCGTTGCCAGCGGTCCGCAGCGTGACCGCCGACAACGCGAACCAATGCCGTCACACCGGTGTAGACGCCGTCGAGCACACCGAACTGCAGCGGGGAGAACCCCAGCCCCAGCACGAGGTAGAGCGGCAGGATGGCGGTGACCATCTCCGACGAGATGTCGGTGAGCAGGGAGACCGCGCCCAGCGCGAGCACGTTCGCCGCGATCCTGCCGGTGCCACCCGCGGCTGGAGCTTGTCGAGCAGTAGCGATGTACACGACGGCCTCCGAACCTAACGACAGTTGTAAGGACCGGCCTTGTCGCGCACCTTGCCGGCGGTGTCGATGACCTCCCACGAGTAGGAGGTGCCGGACAGGGTGAGCTTCATGACGCCGTGGCTGTCCGCGAAGTACTTCTCGACACCGGCACGCGGGGTGCGCTCGTCGTAGAGGTAGTCACCGCCGATGCCGACGATCGCCGCCCGCATGCCGTTGACCGGGTCGACCGCACCGCTCTTGCTCAGCGGCGAGAACCGCTCGTAGTGGTGGTCGTGACCGTTGAACACGACGTCGGCCTTGGCGTCGGCGAACGCGTTCCAGTACGGGGCCACCTGGGACAGGTCGCCGTACTTGCCCGAGTTGAACCGCGGCTGGTGCCAGTAGCCGACGACGCAGGGCTTGGTGTTCGCGGCCAGGTCGGCCTTCAGCCAGTTCAGCTGCGTCGAGTCGCTGCCGTTGTCGTACATCGGGTTCGAGTCGACCGAGACGAAGTGGAACTGGCCTGCGTTCCAGGTGTAGTACGGCTTGCCGTTCGGGTAGGCCTGGGCGCCGAAGTACGACTTGTAGCCGTTGAGGTTGTCCTCCCACTCGTGGTTGCCCGTGGCGGGGTGGGTGATGCTCTTGAACTTGCCCCACGACTTGTCGTAGTGGGCCTTGAACTCCGCGAGCGTGCCACTGTCGTACTGGTTGTCGCCGACGGTGAGGATGTGGTTCGGCTTGATCTGCTCGACCAGCTTCGCGGTCTCGTAGTGCTCGGAGTTCGTCAGCGACGCGATGTCACCGGCGACGACGACCGTGATGGTCTCGCCGGGCAGGGCGGGCTGGGTGGTCGCCTGCACCGCGTTGCTCGCGGGCCCGAGGTTCCCGGCCGCGTCCCTCGCTCGGACGGTGTAGGTGAACTGCGTGCCGGACGCGAGGCCGGTGTCGGTGAACGACGTACCGGTGGGAGTGCCGACGACGCTGCCGCCCCGCAGGACGTCATATCCGGTCACACCGACGTTGTCGGTCGCGGCCGTCCACTGCAGACTCACCGAACTCGACGTGGTGCCGGTGCTCGTGAGGCCGCTGGGCGCGGTCGGCGGGGTGTTGTCGCCGTTGGGGTTGCTGCCGTAGACCTCCAGCCCGAACAGCGAGTACCCATACGCCGTGCCGCGCTTGGTGCCGTAGATCCGCACGTACCGGCCGCTGGCGCTGAGGGTGTTGTCGTCGGTGCCACCGTTCTGACCGGTGAGGGTCTTCTTGGTGCTCCACGTCGAGCCGTCGGCGGACGTCTGGATCTTGTACTCGGAGGCGTACGCGGCCTCCCAGGTGAGCTTGACCCTGGAGATGGTCGCGGTGCCGCCGAGGTCGACCGCGATCCACTCCGGATCGTGGCCTTCGAGGCTCGCCCAGCGAGTGGTCGGATCTCCGTCGACGGCGTTCGCGCCCCCGAAGGTCTCCGCTTCGACGGACGACGTCGTGGTGGGTTTGTTGGCGGAGAGCAGCGTGTCGGCCGCGTTGGCCGTACCCGACCCCGCGATCTGGGGCATCACCAGCGCTAACAGCGCTAGGGCGACACCCGTGCGGGTGTGTTTTCTGATCACTTCGTCCTCCTGGGCAAGGGTCGGCGGCGAAGGATTGGTAAACAAGCTTTCCTATTGGAGTTCGGAGGTTAACGACGGCTGAACAAGCCGGTCAACGGCAGTTCGAGCGCTTGAATGCGTGACAGATGCGAAATCGACTCACTGAACCGGGCTGTCATCGCCCGTCATGTCGTGACTGTTTGAAGCCCCACAGGACGGCGTGGACGGCCAGTCCGGCGCATGTGCCCTGGATCACGCCAAGCAGCAGGCAGCGCACCCAGTCATAGAGGCTCGCCTGGCTGACAGGATCGGACAAAGACCAGGCAGCGCCGACGACGGCCGCGAGCCCGACGAAGATCCGGAACTTGGACCGGGAAATTCGATCGTGTGACGGCCAGTCATTGCCCCTGGGGGCAGCCAGACCGAGCCGGGCGAGCAGGACGAGGCCGCCGAGCGATGACACGTACCCGATCACGTTGTAGAGCCTGTGCGGCCCGACTACCGAGACGTTCAGCCAGTCCCACCGTTGCACGAACCAGCCGTCGGTCTGCGTGAAGGCGTCCCACAGCAGATGTGTGAGCACTCCCACCACAATGGACAACGCTCGGGCGAACGGCTGACGGACGTCTCCGGGATGCGACACCCGCGTGCGCACGAACTCCGGCGCCAACGCCATCACCGACGGCAGCAGCAGTCGTCCGGCCAGCAACAACACCACCGCGGCCAGGGATCCGCCGAGCACGTCGTGTGTCGGCAGGACAGGGATGTAGTAGCCGAGATCGGGTGCCATCGCGCCCGCGACGAGTCCCGGGAACCAGAGGAACCGGCGCAGCGGCAGGACGGCCGCCGGATGCGCGAGCGTGAACGGCACAACGGGAGCGTAGATCGACTTCCATCCTGTGGGTGCGCTGAAGAAAGCCCCAGGTCGGGATTGTTCATCTGGGTCACGTACGTTCACCGATCATGAGCACCACAGCCGCCAGCCTCGTCGTGCTGTTCCTGGTCGCCGTCGTGCCACTGGCACCGACGGAGGCCGTGCTCATCGGCGCCGGTGTCCTGGCCGCGTCCGGTGAGGTCCCGCTGTACCTCGTGGTCGCCGTCGCCGCCGCTGGATGCCTGGCCAGCGACATGATCAACTTTACGATGGGCCGCCGGATGGGCATGAGGGCCCTCGACCGGGTCAACAAGAACGCCAAGGCGCGGGCGATGGTCGTGTGGACCGCCGACCAGCTCGCGTCCAAGGGCGAGACGATCCTCATCGCGGCGCGGTTCCTGCCGGCGGGCGGCATCGTGGGCGCGTTGCTCGCGGGGGCGCTGAAGTGGCCGCTGAGGCGCTTCGTGCCGGTCGCCGCGGTCGGGTCGGCGCTGTGGAGCCTCTACCCCGCCGCCGTCGGCTACATCGGCGGTCAGATCGTCGACGAGGCCTGGCTCGCGATGCTGCTGTCGTTCGCGGTGGCCACGCTCATCTCCATCCCGGTCGGCATGGTGATCCGTGCGCGCAACGCCGACCGCACTCTCTCGTACGCCGAAGCGTCGTCGTAGAGCACCGCGAACCGGTCCGCGGCGGTCAGCAGAGCGTCCACTTCGAACGCCATCTGCGCGTCACCGCACAGCCGTTCCAGCAGTGAGAACCAGCGCAGGTTGAAGAGCATCAACGCCTCGCGCACGCGGCCGGGGCGGGCAGCGAACTCCGAGCGCGTCACGACGAAGAAGCAGCCTCCGGGGAACACGCGCCGCTTCGAGTAGTCGAGCCAGCGCCCGCACAGGTCCAGCAAGGTCCCACCGGCGATCACCACCTCGCGCGAGAAGATCTCCGCGGCGACGTGGACGGTGGAGATCTGCAGCTCCTCCTTCGACCCGAAGTGCGAGAACACCCCGCTCTTGCTCATGCCGAGCTCGACCGCGAGCCGCCCGATCGTGACGCCCTCGAGGCCGTCCACCGACGCGATCTCCGCGGCCCTCAGCAGGATCGAGCCACGACTGTCCATTCGCCCAGGGAAGCGCCGAACCCTGGAGAAACGAACGGGGCCACCTCGAAAGGTGGCCCCGGATCGTCTTACGGGTTCAGCGCCTCGGTGACGGACGCCGGTCCCACGAGCGGGACGTCGGGCGAGATGCCGTCGTCCTCCTCGACCAGGATCGGCTTCACCTCGTGCGGCTGGATCTCGCCGGACTGGATCTGCTCGGCGTAGTGGCACGCCACCTTGTGCCCCGGCTTGAGCTCCCGCAGCACCGGGCGTTCGGTGTCGCAACGGGACGCCTGCCGCCACGGGCACCGCGTGTGGAACCGGCATCCGGTGGGCGGGTTGGCCGGCGACGGGAGGTCACCGGCGAGCAGGATCCGTTCGCGCCGGTCCTCGATCACCGGGTCGGGCACCGGGATCGCCGACAGCAGCGCCCGCGTGTACGGGTGCAGCGGCTCGGCGTAGAGGTCCACCGCGGTGGCCTCCTCGACCAGTCCGCCGAGGTACATCACGCCGACCCGGTCGGAGATGTGCTTCACGACGGCGAGGTCGTGCGCGATCACCAGGTAGGTCAGGCCGAACTGTTCCTGCAGCTCCTCGAGCAGGTTCACGACCTGCGCCTGCACCGACACGTCCAGCGCGGACACCGGCTCGTCGGCGACGATCAGGTCCGGCTCGAGCGCCAGTGCCCTGGCGATGCCGATGCGCTGCCGCTGACCGCCCGAGAACTCGTGCGGGTACTTGCGCAACGCGGTGGACGGCAGGCCCACGGCCGAGAGCAGCTCGCGCAGCCGCTTCGACGTGGACTCCTTGCCCTTGTCCATGTCGTGCGCCCGCAGGCCCTCGACCAGGATCGACTCGACGGACTGGCGCGGGTCCAAGGACGACAACGGGTCCTGGAACACCATCTGGATCCGGCGCCGCATCTTGCGCAGTTCTTCGCCCTGGAGCGAGGAGAAGTCCTGGCCGTCGAAGACCATCTTGCCCGCGGTCGGCTCGTTGAGCCGCAGCATCGCCCGCCCGAGGGTGGACTTGCCGCAGCCGGACTCGCCGACCAGGCCGTAGGTCTCTCCGCGCTTGATCTCCAGGTCCACGCCGTCGACCGCGTAGACGTACCCGACGGTGCGGTCGATGAAGACGCCGCGCTTGATCGGGAAGTGCACCTTCATGTCCTGGACGGACACCAGGGTCTCGCTCACACCGGCACCTCCTCGGCTGCGGGAGTTCCCGGAACCACCGGGTTGTGGCAGCGGAGCAGGCGGCCCAGCTGGTCTTCCTCGGCCGGCGTCTCCGTGCGGCAGATGTCCAGCGCGTTCGGGCACCTCGGTGCGAACGCGCAGCCCTGTGCCCACGGGATGTTGTCCGCGACCGAGCCCCTGATCGGCGTCAGCTTCTCGCCGGGCGCCGCGTCCAGGCGCGGGATCGAGGCCAGCAGGCCGTGCGTGTACGGGTGGCGCGGCTCGGCGAAGAGCTTGTGCCGCATGGCCTTCTCGACCACCTTGCCGCCGTACAGCACGTTCACCTCGTCGCACAGCCCGGCGACGACACCCAGGTCGTGGGTGATCATCACGAGCGCGGTGCCGAGGTCCTGCACCAGTTCCTTCATCAACGACAGGATCTGGGCCTGGATGGTCACGTCCAGCGCCGTCGTCGGCTCGTCCGCGATCAGCAGCTTCGGCCGGCACGCCAGCGCGATCGCGATCAACGCGCGCTGCCGCATACCGCCGGAGAGCTGGTGCGGGTACTCCTTGAGCCGCCGGTTCGGGTCCGGGATGCCGACCTTGTCGAGCAGGTTCTTCGCCTCGATCATGGCTTCCTTGCGGGACATGCCGCGGTGCCGTTCGAGCACCTCGGTGACCTGCAGGCCGATCGGGACGACGGGGTTGAGCGACGACAGCGGGTCCTGGAAGACCATGCCGAGCTCGCTGCCGCGCTTGTCGCGCATCTGGCGGTCCGACAGCTTCAGCAGATCCGTGCCGTCGTAGGTCACGCTGCCGGTGACCAGGGCACCGCGCTTGGGCAGCAGACCCATGATTGCCAACGATGTCACGGACTTGCCGCAGCCCGACTCGCCGACCAGGCCGACGGTCTGACCTGGCTCGACGTCGAAGCTGACGCCGTCGACCGCGATGAACGGCTCCTCGCCCCGGCGCTGGAACACGACGGAGAGGTCACGTACTTCGAGCAGTGCCACGACGACTCACCGCCTGTTCTTCGGGTCGAGGGCTTCGCGCAGGGTCTCGCCCATGAGCGTGAAGCCGAGCGCGACGATGATGATGCAGATCGCGGGGTACGCGGCGAGGTGCGGATGCGTGTCGAACACGTTCTGCACGTCACCGAGCATCTGCCCCCACTCCGGGATCCGGTCGTCCGGGTTGCCGAGGCCGAGGAACGACAGCGCCGCCGCCTCGATGATCGCGGTCGCCAGCACCAGCGTGGACTGCACGATCACCGGGCTGAGCGAGTTCGGCAGCATGTGCCGGAACACGATCGCGCCCTTCTTCACGCCGAGCGCGGTCGCCGCCAGCACGTGGTCGCTGTGCCGTTGCGCGAGCATCGAGCCTCTGAGCAACCGGGCGAACACCGGGATCTGCACGATCGCGACCGCGAGGATCACGGTGAACTGGCTGGGCTTCGCGAACATCGCCGCGATCGAGAACGCCAGCAACAGCGACGGCAGCGACAGCATGACGTCGACCAGTCGCATGACGACCGAGTCGACCCAGCCGCCGATCGCGCCGGCCAGCGTGCCGAGGATCAACCCACCGGTCAGGCCGATCAGCGTCGCGCCGACACCGACGATCAACGTCTGCTGCGAGCCGACCAGCAGCCGGGACAGGAAGTCGCGGCCCTGCAGGTCACCGCCGAGCGGGTGGCCCGGCTGGGAGGGCGGGATCTCGTTGCGCGCCTTGACGACCTGGTCGATCAGCATCGGGTCGGACGGGCTGTGCGGTGCGAGCCACGGCGAGATCAGCGAGACCACGATGAAGATGCCGATGATCACCGCGCCGGTGAGGAACACCGGGCTGCGGCGCAGCCTCTTCCACGCGCTCGCGGCGAGCGAGACGCCCGCGCTCTCGGCGAGGTCGTCGATCTTTTCCTTCTTGGAGACTCCGAGTGTCACTGCGCTCACCTCGTCCTGATGCGCGGGTCGATGAGCGCGTACGAGAGGTCGACCAGGAGGTTGACCACGACGTAGACGATCGTGGCCATGATGATCAACAACAGCAGCACCGGGTAGTCACGTCTTTCGAACCCGATGGCGAGCGCTTGGCCGACCCCCGGGATCGAGAACACCTTCTCGGTGAGCACGGCGCCGGAGAGCAGCGCACCGGTCTGCAGACCGATCGTCGTGACGACCGGCAGCATCGCGTTGCGCAGCACGTGCCGGCGGCGGATCACCTGTGCGGTGAGGCCCTTGGACTCGGCGGTGCGCACGAAGTCCTCGTCCAGCACGTCGAGCACGGCCGCGCGGGTGATCCGGAAGATCACCGCGAACGGGATCGTGGCGAGCGCGATCGAGGGCAGGATCAGGTGTTCCAGCGCGTCGAACGTCGCGTCCCACTCACCGGTGAGCACGCCGTCGAGGGTGAAGAACCCGGTGACGCGGGTGGCGTTGATGTCGCCCTGCCGGCCCTGCGACGGCAGGCCGAGACCGACCGATGCCGCGTCCTTGAGCACGTAGGCGAGGAAGAACACCGGCACCGCGACACCGATGAGCGAGCCGATCACGCTGAAGTTGTCGAACAGGCCGCCACGGCGCTTCGCCGCGAGATAGCCGAGCGGAACACCGACCGCGACCGCGATCACGATCGCGAAGAAGCTGAGCTCGATCGTCGCGGGGAACCGCTGCAGGAAGATGTCGAGCGCCGAGTCACCGGGCTGCACACCGGTGGAGACGCCGAAGTCGCCGGTCGCGGCGCGACCGAGGAACTTGAAGTACTGGACGAAGATCGGCTGGTCGAGGCCGAGCTGCTTGGTGAGTTCGGCTGCCTTCTCCGGAGTAGAGCGATCTCCCAGGAGGGCCGAGACCGGCCCTCCTGGGAGAAGTCGCATCCAGGAGAAGAGCAGCAGCGAGAGCACCAGCACCACGCCGACCAGCTGAATCAGCCGTCGAATCGTGTAGCGGAGCACTGAGCTACCCCGTTGTTCTCTTGTGGTGGGAGCTGGTCAGCTCAGCCCTTGGAGGCCGAGCCGAACTTCTCGTCGGTCAACGGGCTCGGGACGACACCCTTGATGTCCGACTTCAACACCAGAGCGGGCGGGGAGTGCGAGATCGGGATCGCCGGGAGGTAGTCCTCCATGATCCGCTTGTTGATCCCCTCGTAGAGCGACTTCCGCTTGTCCTTGTCCGGCTCGGAGTTGGCCTTGGCCAGGTCCTCGGCGAGCGTCTTGCCCCACGGCGACACACCGGTGTTGAAGCGGTTGTCGGTGCGGCCGAAGAACGTGCCGACCCAGTTGACGGGCTGACCGTTGTCACCGGTCCAGCCGAGCAGGAACAGGTCAGGGATGCTCTGGTCGACGTCGGTCAGGTAGCCGCCGTTCCACGGCTTCGTGACCGTCTCGATCGTGATGCCGGCCTTCTGCAGGTCGCCGGAGATCGCGCCGAACAGGTCCTTCGGGGACGGCATGTACGGGCGGGTGACCTCGGACGGCCAGTAGAACTTCAGCTTCAGGCCCTCGGCGCCGGCTTCCTTGAGCAGGCTCTTGGCCTTCTCCACGTCGTACGGAGCGGCCTTGAGGTCCTTGTTGTACCCGGCGACGGTGTCCGGCATGAACTGCGTCGCGACCTTGGCACCCTCAGGCAGCTGCGACTTGACCAGCTGCTCCCGGTTGATCGCGTACATCAGGGCCTGACGGACCTTGAGGTCGGCGAGCTTCGGGTTGTTCTTCTGGTTGATGCCCACGTAGAAGACGTTGAACGCCGGGCGGATCGCGACGTTGAAGCCGTCGGACTTCAGGCCGGCCCAGTCAGCCGCGTTCGGCAGGTCGTAACCGTCGATGTCGCCGGCCTTGATCGCCTGCTTGCGGGCGGTCTCGTCCGGGATGATCTTGAAGACGATCTTGTCCAGCTTGGCCTTGGTGCCCCAGTAGTCCTCGTTGCGCACGAGTTCCACGGTGTTGTTGGCCTTGTCGTACTTGCTGAACTTGAACGGGCCCGTGCCAGTCGGGTGCTCGTTCGCGTAAGCCGGGTAGGTGAACGCGTCACCGGCGGCCTGGACGTTGTCCGCGTCGTACTTCTTCAGCGCGTCCGGGCTCGACATCGAGAACGACGTGAAGCCGAGGACGTCGGGGAACTGCGAGTTGACCTCAGCGAGTTCGATGACAGCTGTCTTCGCGTCCTTCGCGGTGCAGGACTTGTACAGCGAGGGCTTGTCCGGCGTGTCCTTGAACCCGCCGAAGTTGTCCAGCCAGTACTGCGAGACGGCGTCGCTCTGTCCCGCGCCCTTCTGGTTGTACCAACGCTCGAAGTTGAAGCACACGGCCTCGGCGTTGAACGCGGTGCCGTCGTGGAACTTCACACCCTCCTTGAGGGTGAACGTCCACGTCTTCGCGTCGGAACTGGACTCCCACTTGGTGGCCAGCGCGGGCTCGACCTCGGCGGTGCCCGGCTTGAAGCCGACCAGACCCTCGTACATCTGGCGAGAGACCCGGAAGGTCTCGCCGTCCGTCGCGTAGAACGGGTCGAAGAGCTTCGGCGCGCCGGCGGCACCGAAGGTCAGCGTCCCGCCTTCCTTACCGCCACCACCAGAGTCGCGCTGGGATTGCGCGCAACCGGACAGGGCCAGCGCGCTGACGCTGAGGAAGCCGATCGCGGCAACCCAACGGCGGCGAGCCGTTACTGAGTGGACCATCAAACACCCCTTGGACAATCCGCACATCTCACGGTGTGGTCGCCGACCATAACCGTTGTAGATACCCCCTCCGGGGCTACTCAGGTCACGATCCGGCCACTAGACCAGGCATTCTGATACGTCCGGCGCACGTCCGCTGACCCAACGTGAGCACGGCAGATGCGTCGAACGCTCTCCTAGGCTGTAGAAACAACTACGACACGCGGAGGAGGTCGCATGAGCAGGCAGGTCGAGTTCCGCGTGCTCGGCCCGCTCCAGGTCCTCCTCGACTCCGAACCACTGCTGGTCCGCGCCGGTCGTCAGCGGGCGCTGCTGGTGTCGTTGTTGCTGCGTGCGGGCACGTCGGTGTCCGTGGACGAGCTCGCCGGGAACGTGTGGGGCGACGACCCACCGGCCCGTGCTCGAGCTACTTTGCAGACCTATGTGATGCGCCTCAGACAGCTGCTCGGGCCGTCGGTGCCGATCAGAACCGTTCCAGACGGGTATCTGATCGACGTCGACGAGAAGACGATCGACCTGATGCGCTTCGAGCCGTTGATCGACCAGGGCGAGCAGGAGCGCGCCGCCGGGAACCTGCAGGCCGCCTCTGCCGCGTTCACCGCCGCCCTCGGGCTCTGGAGGGGTCCGGCACTGGTCGACGTGCCGTCGGAGATCCTGCACCGCGACGAGGTGCCTCGGCTGAACGAACGCCGCCTGCACGTGCTGGAACGCCGGGTCGAGGTCGATCTCGAACTGGGTCGCCACGGCGAGCTGGTGGCCGAACTCTCGCGACTGACCAGCGAGCACCCGTTGCGCGAACGGTTCTGGGCGCAGCTGATGGTGGCGCTGTACCGGTCCGGGCGGCAGAGCGAGGCACTGGCCGCCTACCAGCGGGTTTCCCGTCTTCTGGGGGACGAGCTGGGCATTGATCCCGGCGACGAGCTGCGGCGCGTGCACGGCCAGGTGCTGTCCGGGTCGATCGACGCGGTGGCCGCGGCATCGGCCGGTGCGCCGGTCGTGGCTTCCAAGCCGGAACGGGTCGTGCCGTCGCAGCTGCCCGCGGACATCCCGGACTTCGTCGGCCGCGACGAGGCCGTGTCGTTGATCGTCGCGCTGCTGCGGACCGCGCAGGGTGTGCCGGTCGTCACACTCGCCGGGCCTCCCGGGGTGGGCAAGACGGCGCTGGCCGTGCACGCCGCGCACCGGATGCGGGCGGACTTCCCTGACGGTCAGCTGTACGTCAACCTGCGCGGATACGCTCCCGGACCGCCGTTGAGCGCGGTGGACGTGCTGCCGCGGTTCCTGCGCGCTCTCGGGACCGAACCGGACCAGGTGCCGTTGGACCAGGACGAGCAGGAGGCGATGTTCCGGTCGACCCTGACCGGTCAGCGCGTGCTGTTGTTGCTGGACAACGCGTCTTCGGCCGAGCAGATCCGGCCTCTGCTGCCGGGGTCGCCGGGATGCGCGGTGCTGGTGACCTCGCGCGACACGTTGCGCGGACTCGCCGTGTCGCACGCGGCGTCGAACGTGCGGCTCGACGTGCTCGACTGGAAGGAGACCAAGGCTCTGCTGGCGGGGATCCTGGGCGCGGACGAGGTGGCGTCCCAGGAGGAGGCCGCCGCCGAGCTGGCCGCGTTGTGCGCGCACCTGCCATTGGCTTTGCGTATCGCCGCGGCGAACCTCGTGTCACGTCCGGAGCTGTCCATCGCGGACTACGTGGAGGAGCTGCGGGCGGGCAACCGGCTCGCGGCGCTGGCGGTCGAAGGCGACGAACGGGTCGCGGTGCACGCGGCGTTCGACCTGTCCTACACGGCCCTGAAGCCCGAGCTCGCGCAGATGTTCCGGCTGCTGTCCCTGGCCCCCGGCACGGACTTCACGCCCGAGATGGCGGCCGCGTTGTCGGGGCTCACCACTCAGGACGCTCGCCGTCGGCTCGACCGGCTGGCCACCGCGAACCTGATCGCGAACCACGCGCCGTCGCGCTACCAGTTCCACGACCTGCTGCGCGACTACGCGGCCGAGCGCCTGGCGTTCGAGGAGGGCCGCGCGGACTCGCGTCTGGCGTTGCGGCGGCTGGTCGACTGGGCGGTGCGCTCGGTCGACAACGCGACGTCCGCGATGAAGTCGACGTTGTTCCGCTTCCCGCGGCCTGCTCCGTTGGACGGTGTGCTGCCGCGGACGTTCAGCACCTCGACCGAGGCGTTGACGTGGCTGGACGTCGAGCGCGCCAACCTGGTGGCCCTGGTGGCGCACGCGGTCGAGCGCGATCCCGAGAACTCGCCGTGGCAGCTGGCAGACGCGTTGCGCGGCTACTTCTACACGCAAGGCTTGGCCGCGGAGTGGCGTGAGACGGCCAAGGCCGGGCTGCTGGGGGCACGCGCGCCGCGTGAAGAGCTCGGCCAGCTGGCGATGCTGTCGTCGTTGGGGACGCTGTACTGGGTGACCGGGCAGCACCGCAACGCTCTCGGCTACTACCAGCAGGCCATCGCGTTGCAGGAACACATCGACCTGCCCGAGGCCGAGGCCGCCGTGCTGTCCAACGCGGGCAGCGTCTACATCGACCTCGGCGAGCTCGAACACGCCGCCGACCACCTCGAACGCGCCCTGGTGATCACCCGCCGGATCGGCGCGTTCCAGGTGCAGGCCAACGCGCTGTTCAACCTCGGCGGCGTCTACATGCAGCTGGGCCAGCTCGACCGCGCCGCGGCGACGTTCGAGGAGGCCCTGGAAGCGGGCACGCGCATCGACTCGTGGATCACCCAGGCGAACTCCATGCGCGCGTTGGGCGAGGTGCACGCGTGGCGCGGCCGTCCGGACCAGGGCGCGTCGTACTTCGTGCGCGCGAGCGAGCTGTACGAACGTGCGGCCGCCCGCAACTTCGGCCACACGGTGCACGAGGGCATGGCGATCACGCTGATCATGCGCGGCCGGTACGACGAGGCGGCCGTCGAGGCTTCCCTGGCGATGCAGATCGCGCACGACCTGGAGAACGTCAAGAGCGTCTGCGACGCGATGAACCTGCTCGGACGTGCCCTGGAAGGCGCGGGCAGGCTCGACGAGGCGATCGAGCAGTTCTCGTCGGCGCTCGCGATCGCGGTCGAGACCGGCTACTCGTGGGGCAGCTGCTCCGCACGTCGCGGCCTCGCGTCGGCGTACCGCGGCGCGGGCCGTTACGCCGAGGCGCTGACGACGGCGACCTCGGCGCTGGTCGAGGCGGGGCGGTCGCAGTTCCGGCTGGCGGAGATGGAGGTGCTGCTCGTGCTCGGGCGAACCCACCTCGACACGTCCGACGCCTCCGGTGCGCTGGAGTGTGCTCTGCGGGCATCAGATGTCGGCTCGGATTCCGGTCACCGCTGGGTGTACGCGCGCGCTCTGCAACTGGCCGGCGACGCGTCCGCCGCGTTGGGCGAGGTGGACGCGGCTCGCGGGTACTGGGCGTCGTCGCTGGAGGTGTTCAGCGAGATCGGAACGCCCGAGGCTCTCGTGGTCCAGGCTCAGCTCGAGGTCACGACGTAGTCGGCTCTGGCCCTGGTCTCGTCGACCGCGAACCAGCCTCTTTCGTACTGCTGCCAGCGGATGAAGTGCTTCCGGCTCGGTTCGCCGTCCCTGGCCACCGCGCGTTCCAGCCTCTGCTGCTCGTCCCCGTGCTCGACGAAGATCGCGAGGCTGAGTCTCGTGTTCGCTTTCCTGGCCGAGGAGAAGCCCTCCAGGATGATCGTCCCTTGAGGACTGAGCGTGACCTCTTCGCCCTCTTCGATGCACGGAAAGCCTTGGGACCAGTCGGTTTTCCGGTAGCTGCCGGTCTTGCCGTTGGCTACGTCGGTGAGGGCATTGGTGAGTCTCGGCCACCACCGCGTGGTCGGGTCGTCCCACGTGGCGAAGTGGTCGGTGCTGATCAGCTGGGCGCCGAGTTCCTGGGCGAGGTTCTGTGCGAACGTCGACTTGCCCGCGCCCGACGGGCCGTCCACCGCGACCAGGCGGGTGTCGCCCAGTCGCGGTGGGGTCCTGGCTACATGCTCCGGCGACCAGATAGCGCACGCCCCAGGGTGAGCTCGTCCGCGAACTCCAGGTCGCCGCCCATCGGCAGGCCGCTGGCCAGCCGGGTGACGGTCAGGCCCGGGAAGTCCCTGAGCATCCGGACGAGGTAGGTGGCCGTGGCCTCGCCCTCGGTGTTCGGGTCCGTGGCGATGATGACCTCGGAGATGTCCACGCCGTCGGTGGCCGTGCCGATCCTGTTGAGCAGCTGGCGGATGCGGAGCTGGTCCGGTCCGACACCGCTGAGCGGATCGAGCGCGCCGCCCAGGACGTGGTAGCGGCCCTTGAACTCCCTGGTGCGCTCGATGGCCTGGACGTCCTTCGGCTCCTCGACCACGCAGACCAGGGCCAGATCGCGCTTGGGATCGCGGCAGATGCGGCACCTGGTCTCCGCGCTCACGTTGCCGCAGACGTCGCAGAAGACCACGCCTTCCTTGACCTTCTGGAGTGCGCTTTGGAGCCGCTCGATGTCAGCGGGTTCCGTTGCCAGGAGGTGGAAGGCGATTCGCTGGGCGCTCTTCGGGCCTACGCCCGGGAGTCTGCCCAGCTCGTCGATCAGGTCCTGTACTGGGCCCTCGTACATTGGGATGCCGTCTCTTCGCCGTGTCTTCGCGGTGTCTTCGCCGGTCTGGTCGCCGGTTCCGGTCGCCGGGCTTTCAGCCGAGCAAGCCGCCGAGGCCGCCCTGGGCCAGTGGGCCGAGCTTCTGCTCCACCAGCTGCTGAGCCCTCTGGTTGGCGTCCTTGATTGCGGCGATCACCAGGTCCTGGAGGGTTTCTACGTCCTCCGGGTCGACGATTTTGGGGTCGATGGTGAGGTTGATGAGCTCGCCGCCGCCGGTGACGGTCGCGGTCACGAGGTTGTTGCCCGCGTTGCCGGTTACCTGGGTGTTCGCCAGCTCTTCCTGGGCGGTTGCCATCTGCTGCTGCATGTTCTGGGCCTGCTGGAGCAGGGCCTGCATGTCGAACTGACCGGGTTGCACCGCTGGTCCTCTCTCGCTGCGCGTGGGATGTGTTCCAGCGTACGGGGTTTGGGTTGTTCGGCCTGGTTGTGGGGGCGCGTGCGGTGCGGCTTTGTGTGGGTTGGCTTGCGATCCGCGGCTTTGTGGGTGGGTCGCGTTGCGTTTGGCGAGTCACGTTTTAGGGCGCGGGGCTCCGCCCCGGACCCCGCCAATCTGATCAAAGACCAGCCAGCGCCGCTTGCGGGTTGATGG
>NZ_JBEXVQ010000054.1:0-60043 GCF_040629405.1 Lentzea sp. NPDC005914
TCCGCTTCGATGTCACAAGGTTCAGGGTCTCGAGTAGCGCGACCCGGTCACACTCGGTTGCGCTACGGTTGCGGCGAATCAGCCTCCGGATCGACCGGCAGAACGATCGTCACCATCGTTCCCTCGCCTGGCCGGGACGCCACCGAGATACCGCCGCCGTGCCTCTCCACGATGTGCTTGACGATGGACAAACCCAGACCGGTGCCCTGGATCTCGTGCTCGATCGCGAGCGACGATCGGAAGAACCGGCTGAACAGCTTCGGCAGCTCGTCCTGCGCGATGCCGATCCCGGTGTCCGCCACGGTGATCCGCGCCTCGGCACCCACACGCCGCGCCCTGATCACGACCGAACCCGCGGCCTGGGTGAACTTGACCGCGTTGCTCAGCACGTTCAGCAGCGCCCGGTCGAGCTGGTTCGGGTCGGCCTGCACCATGATCGGGCCAGGCCCGATCTGACAGACCACGGTGATCGCCTTCCTGATCGCGGCTGGCTCGACGCTCTCCACGACGGCGTCCACGAGAGCACCGAGCTCCGTCTGTTCCACAGAGGGCTGGAACTGACCGGAGTCGATCTTGCCGACGGTCAGGATGTCCTCGACCAGCCGCAACAACCGGCCGGTGTTGCGCTGGATGATCGACGTCATCTCCCGCTGGTCGTCGGTCAGGTCTCCGGCCACTCCGTCCACCAGCAGCTCCAGGTAGCCGGAGATGCTCGTCAGGGGCGTGCGCAGCTCGTGGGACACGTTGGCGACGAAGTCGGTCTTGACCCGATCGAGCCTGCGCAACTCCTCGACCACCTCCTGCTCCCTTGCGTACGCCTCACGCAGGGCGCGCTCGGCCTCCTTGCGCTCGCTGATGTCCTTGACGAAGGCGTTGAAGCGGTAAGGACCAGTCGGCTCCGGTTCCCACACGTACAGCTCGATCGGGAACTCCTCGCCGTCGCGGCGCAGTGCGGCGAGCTCGATCTGCCGGCCGAGCACGGATGCTTCGCCGGTGTCCTTGAGACGCGCGATCCCGGCCACGTGGTCGGCACGGAACCGTTCCGGCACAACGGTGTCCGCGAGCGCCCTGCCCATGATGTCGGCGCGCGGCCAGCCGAACATCCGCTCGGCCGCCGCGTTCCACTCGGTGACACGACCGTCCTCGTCCAACGCGATGAACGCGTCGTGCGCGGTGCTGATGACCGTCCGCAGCCGGTGCACGGTCTCCTGCAACATCGTCTGGCTTTGCAGCAGGTTCACTCGGTCGGACATCCGCGCGGCGGCGAGACCCACGTCCTTCCCCAGCTCGGTGACCAGGTCGAGCACGCGCGGGCAGGGACGGCGAACATCGGTGTCGAAGAACTCCAGCACGGCGATCACGCCGTCCTCGGAGTGCACGGGGAACGCGAACCCGCTCGCCGCTCCGAGTTCGGTCAGGCCGATGTTGTCCATCCACTTCGGACGGAGGGTGGCCGCCGCCTCACCACTCAGGCCGACGCCGGGCGCCACCCTCATGTCCTCCACGATCTCCCGCAACCGTCCGAAACGGCCGTCGTCCGCACCGTGCCACAGCTTCGCCGACATCAGCTCGCCGGTGCCGTCGGCGGCAGGAACGCAGACGTGCCCGACCGGCCACCCTGCGTGGACGCACACCTCGTCCAGGCAGAACTGGAGCAGCTCGGCCAGATCGGACGCCCGCTGCGCCATCGACAACACCCGGCTGCGCACCTCCACCGCCCACGCCGCTCGCCCGGTGCCGAGCTCACTCTCGACCTGACACCCCAAGGCCAGCAACGCTTCCAGCGCATCGTGGTCGAGATGCCGGACGTCGCGGGCGGCGACGAACAACACGCCGATCGCCCGCAGGTCGTCGCCGCGAACAGGCACGCCCGTGAAGAAGCGGATCGCCCGGCCGTCGGTCGGTCGCGGCTGGGCGAACATGACCAGGTCGTCGGCTTCCAGAGTCTGCCTGCACAACAGCAGCAGCTCCTCCTCGCTGAGCGGCACACCCCGCACGTCGTGCAGGGACAGCTCGTCCCCTTCGAGCAGAGCGACGCCCGCGATCGGGGCGCGGACGAGCGTGGCGGCCACCAGCACCGCTTCGCTGAACCCCTGCCCCGTCACCGCGGGCGGCCGGGTCGTCGACGTCCTGTTCACGACGTTCCTCCTGTCCCGCCCGCAGGCAGAAGCACGGTCACCGTCGTGCCCGCGCCCTCGGTGGAGGTGAGCGAGACCTGCCCACCGTGTCTGTGCACGATCTGCCGCACGATCGCGAGCCCCAGTCCGGAGCCGGGTATCGCCTGCTCCGTCGCGTTGCTCGCCCGGAAGAACCGCGTGAACATGGCGCGCTGCTCGGCCTTCGGAACACCCATGCCGGTGTCGCTGACCTTCACCTCGACCCAACCGCCGTCACACCGGCGCGAGGTCACCCGCACGTCCCCTCCGGCCGGGGTGAATTTGACCGCGTTCGACAGCAGGTTGGTCAACACCCGGTCCAGCTGTGCCGCATCGCCGCACACCACCAGTCCACGTGCGTTCTCGTGATCCAGGCGAACTCCGCCCACGTCCGCGGCGGGCCGCAGCGCCTCGACGACACCGTCGACGAGCTCGCCGAGGTCGACGGGCTTCTCGTCCGTGGAGGCCGTGTCCGACTCGAGCTTGGCGAGCAGGAGCAACTCCTCGATGAGTCCCCGCAGCCTGGCCATGTTGCGGTGGACGATGTCCAGCATCTTCCGCTGGCTGCCGTTGATCGCGCCGCCGTCTTCGTCGCGCAGCAGCTCCACGTACCCGGCGATGCTGGTCATCGGTGTGCGCAGCTCGTGAGAGACGTTCGACACGAACTCCGCCTTGTTTCGATCCAGCGCCCGCAGGTCCCGGACGAGCAACTGCTGTTCCTGGTAGAGCCGGGCCTGGTCGACGCCGCGGGCGAGGTCGGCCGCGGCGTGCTCGAGCGCATCCACTTCGACGGCCGGCCAGACCGTGCCCGGACGGGCGAGGACCAGCGCACCGAGCACGCTCTCCCCTCGGCCGAACGGCAGGACCAGCACGGCGCGGTCCCGCAGGACGGCGGGCAGCCCGAGCCTTGCGGCCTCCTCGGGGTCGTCCACCTGCATGCCGCAATGGCCGGCGTACAGCCTGCGCAGCGGCGCCATCGGCAGCAGGCGCTCCTGCGGGGCGAGCGACGATCCGAGCGGAGCGACCTCCGGCCGGTGCCACTCCGGCGTGACGAGGTCCGCGCAGGTGTCCTCGGGCGCGCCTTCCGCCAGCCAGACGCACACCCGCTCGGCGTCGAAGTGCTTCCCGATCTCCGAGGTGGCCAGCTCGACGACGGCGTCGACGTCCAGATGCTCTCTGATCTTCAGACCGATGTCGGCGGCGATCTCGCGGTGGCGCTGCCGTACCTGCTCCACCTCGTGCAACTTGGTGGCCTCGTCGGCCAGCGCGTTGATGGACCGGGTCACCTCCTGGAGCTCCGCGATCCCCTGTTCGGGAATGCGGGCCTCCGCCTCACCCGCGGCCCATCTCGTCACCGTGTTCCGCAACGCGGCGATCGACTTGCCGAGCCGCTGCGCGGTGGCGATCGCCGAGCCGGTCGCCAGCAGGACGGCCACGGCGCCACAACTGATCAGGACGAGCATCACCTCATGCCGGGTGGCGACGCTGCTCTGCCTCAACGAGGTGCTCGTGGCGTCGAGTGCATCGCCGAGCTGGGCACTGGTCTCGAGAAACTCGTCCATCACCGCCGCACCGGCCGCCAGCCGCGCGGACGTGTCCGCCGTCCCCGGCTGAGCCTCCCGGACGGCGGCCGTCACGGCGAACCACCGATCCGCCAGCTCGGCCACCCTGCGCGCCGCCTGCTGTTCGTTCGCCACGGCCAGCCCGACCAGCTCGTCCTTGACCGGGGCGTAGCTCTGGAGACCGCGGTCGTAAGCGTCGCGGAACGCCGTGTCGCCGTTGTAGGTGTACCCGCGCAAGCCGCGGGAGCTGTCCAGCATGATCCCGCGCAGCTCGGCGTCGCGCCGCTGCATCGGCTGAACGCGGGACGTCAGCTCCTCCACGGAGTTCGCGGCCACCGAGACGGCTCCGATGCCGAGCACGAGCAGCAAGACGACGACGGCCACGAGCGGCCCGAACGTGAGGACGAGCAAGCGCCGGAAGGACTGTCCTGAGCTCATGGCCGTTTGCCCCCTGGGGGTGTCGGAACGTCGAATCCTCGCCGGGGCATGACTCCCCACAAGCGTTCGGAGCGGCGCAGCGCGGCCCACACTCCCCACATCCGCCAGCGTGCGGTCCGCTGCCGATAGCCGATGTTCTCCGCGAGAGCCGCGAGGAGAGCCATCCCGAGGTCGGCCCACCGGTGGTACCGGCGGAACGAGTACTCCTCGACGGTGAGCGCGAAGACGGAGATCAGGAACGCGAAGCCGTACGCCGTCGCCGAGAGGGACACCGCGAACGACAGGGTGATCGCGCCCGTCGTGAGGCCGAACACCAGCACGAGCGCCGCCACGAACTCCGCCAGCGGGGTGATCAGTTCGAACAGCATGTGGTACGGCAACGTGAACAGCCCCACGACGCCGTACTTCGGGTTGCCGATCATCCGCCGGTGCTTCAGCAGGATCTCGGCGAGGCCGCGGTTCCACCGCTTCCGCTGGCGGCCGAGCACCAGCGCGGTGTCCGGCACCTCCGTCCACGACACCGGTTCGGCCACGAACACGATTCGGTAGTCCTGGCCCTCGTCACGCATCCTCCGGTGGATCCGGACCACCAGCTCCGCGTCCTCGCTCATGCAGTCCGGGTCGAGTCCGCCCACGGCCATCACGACGTCCCGGCGGAACAGCCCGAACGCTCCGGAGATCACCAGCAGGCCGTTGAAACGCGACCACGCGGTGCGGCCGAGCAGGAAGACCCTCAGGTACTCCACGGCCTGGATCGCGGGCAACAGCCGCCTCGGCATCCGCACGTCGACCAGCCGTCCGGCCACCACCCGGCACCCGTTGGCGACGCGGACGGCACCACCGGCGGCGACGACCCGGAACGGGTCGTCGAGGAATGGCCTGGCAACACTCATCAACGCGTCCGGGTCCAAAATGGAGTCCGCGTCGACCATGCACACCAGCGGATGCCGGGCAAGGCACAACCCGGTGTTCAGCGCACGGGTCTTCCCCCCGTTCTCCTGACGCACCACCACGAGCGGGATCGCACGGACGGCGGGAACGTGCACCGAACGCACGACACCCCGCCGCGGCAGCTCGTCGGAGACGACGGCGGGCAGACTCACGAGCTGGAACTCGGCTTCGAGCTGGGCGAACGTCTCGTCCGTGGACCCGTCGTCGATGACCACGACCTCGAACACGGGATAGCGCAGAGCGAGCATGGCCCGCACCGCCTCGACGATGCCCGCCTCCTCGTTGTACGCGGGCATGAGCACCGACACGGCGTTGGTCAGCGGACCCGCGTACAGCTCGTCCACCGCCAGGAACGGTTTGTGCCTGCCCTCCCGCGCGAACTCCACCGCCGCGACCGACAGGAACACGAGATAGCTGCAGTTGATCAGCAGGAAGTAGCACGCCGCCGCGAGGCCGGCCACCTCGACGGCGTTCAGGATCACGCCGCCCTCGTGGGTGTGCCGGCGGCCCTGGTCGTCACGTGTGGCCCCGAGCCGCCGCGGCCAGGCGCTCGTGGGTGATCTGGTTCCACGCCAGCGCCTCGATGGCGTGCACGGCTGCGGCTGGGCCGAGGCTTCCGCCCGCCACGCGCGCGAGGATGTCGCGACCGTGGTCGCCGAGCCGTAGCAGGGAGCGGGACGCGTTGTGCGCCAACCGATGCGGCTCCTCGGCGAGGAGGAAACCCAGGGTGTCCGCGGCGGCCGGGTCGCCGAGTGCGCCGAGTGCCTCCGCGGCCGCGATCCGCAGCTCGTCGGGACTTCCTCTGCCGACGAATCCGATCAGCACGGCGGCTGTGGCCGGTGTCCCCGTCCGGGCGAGCGCGCGCAGGGCGGCCAGCCGGACCGGAAGCTCGGCGTCCTCGCGCAGGAGACGGACGAGCAAGGGGAACGCGGCCACCACGCCCCCGAATCCCAGCACCTCCGCCGCCACCGCCCGGACCGTCGCGTGTGGATGGCGCAGCGCGTCGACGATCACCGGATGCGCGGCGGTGCCCAGCGCCAGCAGCGAGTGCGCCACGACGTGCGGAGGCACCGGCCGGGAGCAACTGAGGCCACCCAGCAGCGGCCGGGCGCCCCGCGCGTCCGCGAGGCCGCCCAGTGTCCTCGCAGCTGCCACCCGGACCTCTGGACGCGAGTCCCTCATCAGCGACACCACCCGCGGCAGATCCTCTCTGCTGCGCAACAACCCCACCACGTGGACGGCCTCGACCCGCACGCGCGCTCGTCTGGCCCGCAGGCCACGACGTGCCGAGTCGAGGACCCCTCGGTGCGTGAGCAGGTCGACCAGCGGCTCACGCGCCGCGCCGCTCACGTTGCCCAGCAAGGAGATCACGGTCGGCTCCACCGCGGCCCACGCCCGGCGGTCCAGCGCGACGAGCTCCGGCAGCACCCCCGGATCGCTGAGCAGCCGGAAGACCAGCGGCCGCAACCGCTGTGCCTCCCGCTCACGGCGACTACGCCGGCGCGCCGACGTCAGGTGGTGCGCCGTGATGAGCACCCCCAGCACCAGGCTCGACACCGCGCCCGCCAGCATGACGGCGGAGCCCACCGAGTTCACTGGCCGACCCTCGCCAGCACGGCGTGCACCCTGCTGAGCAGTTCGCGGGGACTGAACGGCTTGGTCACGTAGTCGTCGGCACCCACTCCGAAGCCGGACTCGATGTCGGCCTCCTGGGCGCGAGCGGTCAGCAGGATCACCGGCAGGTTCTTCGTCGCCTGCTCGGATCGCAGTCTCTGGCAGACGTCGAGACCAGACATGCCGGGCATCATCACGTCGAGGATGACGAGATCCGGGCACTCCGTCGCGACGGCGTCCAGCGCCGCCGGCCCGTCGCCGACGGCAGTGACGTCGAACCCGTCCTGGATCAGCTTGAACACCAGCAGATCACGGATGTCGGCGTCGTCCTCCGCGATGACCACGGCGGTCATGACACCCTCCCAAGCGCCGCCCACACGGCGGCGCGGTCGAACGGCTTGAGCAGCATTCCGTCGACGTCGTCGACGCGGATGTCAGCGGGATCGAGCATCGACGTGACGACGACCTGGCAGTGCCGGGTTCGCGGGTCGGCCCGCAGCTCGCGGATCACCCACCGGCCGTCCTTGCCGGGCAGCACGATGTCGACGACCACCACGTCCGGTGGATCGGTGCGCGCCAGGTCGAGTCCTCGCTCGCCGGTCTGTGCCAGCACGACCTCGTGCCCCATGTCCCGGAGGTGGTGCGCGAGCAGACCGAGGATGTCCTGATCGTCCTCGATCACCAGCACCTTGGAGACCACGGACACCTCCGGTCACTCTGCTCACGCCTGCCGGACCAGCCCGGGAACCCGATGCTGACACAGGGTTCGCGGCGAGAGGCCGCCGAATACCGCAAACGGGGGACCGTCCACTGTGGTCACGCGCTGCGCAGGCCGATCAGTCCGCGGTCCAGTGCCGTCATCAAGGCCTGCGCGCGGCTGGAGGCGCCGAGCTTCTCGTAGAGCCGCGCCACGTAGGTCTTGGCCGTCGACGTGCTCATGTGCAGCGCCCGAGCCACGCCCGGCACGGACAGTCCGTCCTGCAGCAGCCGCAGCACCTCGGCCTCGCGCGGGCTCAGCGGGGAACGCGCACGTGACTCCCGCAGGCGGGTGAACGCGTCGGCCAGTCCCGTGGCGGTGAAGGACGAGGCGGCGACGGCGGCGTGCCTGATCGCGCCGACGATCTCCACCAAGGTCGAGGTCTTCGGCACGAACGCCGACACACCGGTCTCCATCGCGCGGAACAGCACGTCGTCCTCGCCGTTGGAGGTGAGCACGACGATGCCGAGCGACTGCCAGCGGTCACGCAGCTCGCGGGCGAGCGTCAGCCCGTTGCCGTCGGGCAGTGTCACGTCGACGGTCACCACGTCCGGCTTCATGGTGGCGATCAGGCCGATCGCCTCGGCCGCCGTGGTGGCCTCGCCGACGATCTCCATGTCCGTCTCGCCCTCGAGCAGCCGGGTGAGCCCGAACCGGGCGAGGGGCTGACCGTCCACGACCACGAGTCGAATCGACATGACGTCCTCTGCTTCCCGCTGACAACCGTGTGCCTCAATGAAGCGGCACTTCTGGTGTCACGCCGGGTGCCGGACGGTTGCCGTTCGGTTGCGGTCAACCGGCGATCAGGCTGTCGTAGATCTCGATGCCCGCTGGTCCGATGATGATGATGAACAACGCCGGGAAGATGCACAGGAGCAGCGGAAACAAGATCTTCACCGGCACCTTCTGGGCCTTCTCCTCCGCCGCCTGACGACGCTTGACGCGGATCTCGCCGGCTTGTTCGTGCAGCACCCGTGCGGTCGGAATGCCGAGTTCGGACGCCTGGATCAGCGACGAGGCGAACGTGTGCACCGCGGCGACGGTGGTGCGGCCGGACAGTGCCCGCAACGCCTCGACCCTGGACTTGCCCAGTTGCATCTCCTGCAACATGCGGGAGAACTCCACCGACAGCGGACCGGAGGTGTTGCGGGCGACCTGGGACACCGCCGCGTCGAAGCCCAGCCCGGCCTCGACGCACACCGTGAGCATGTCCAGCACGTCCGCGAGTTCCTTGCCCATGAGCGCCTGGCGCTTGGTCGCCGCGTTGTGCGCCAGCAGGTCCGGCAGGAAGAAGCCGACCGCGGCGCCCACCAGGGCGTAGGCGACGAGGGTCAGCGCGGACCCGAGTCCGTACAGGGCACCGATCGGCGCCAGCGCCAGCAGACCGATGCCCTTGAAGGCCATCACCCGTTCGGCGGTCCACCGGGACGGGTTGCCCGCCAGGTCGAGCCGGTGCTCCAGCGATGCGGTGGTGGCGCCGGGTGAGAGCCGGGCGGCCAGGGCGCGCAGCCGGTCCAGCGCGGGAGGCAGCGCCTCGCCGTCCGCCTCGGCGACGTCGGTGGCACCCTGGCCGTAGACCGTCTCGATCTGGGCGAGCCTGCGTGACACGCGCGCCGCACCCGTGGTGGCCGCGGCGACCTGGACACCCGCGAGCGCCAGCGCACCGGCGATGGCACCGACGCCCGCCAGGAGCAGGAACGTTCCGTTCACCTCAGACCTCCACCTTGATCATTTTCTTCATCCAGAACCAGCCGACGCAGAGGCAGACAACGGTCGCGCCGAGCATCATCCAGCCGGCCGGACGGGTGTAGAGCGGTTCGATGTAGTCCCGGCGGCTGGTGAACAGCCAGAGGCCGAGCCCGATCGGCAGCGAGATCAGCACGTACGCCGACATCCGGCCCTCGGCGGTGAGCGCCTTGACCTGCCTGCGCACGGTCGCCCGCTCACGCATGGTGTCGACGGTGGTCAGCAGCAGTTCGGCGAGGTTCCCGCCGACCTCGCGCTGGATCCGGATCGCCATGACCACCCAGGAGAGGTCCTGGCACCGCATCCGGTCGGCGGCCTTGTCGAGCGCGTCCTCCACGGAGACGCCGAGCCTGGTGCGGGCCAGTGACCGGGCGATCTCGCCCGCGATGGGCTGGGTGCCCTCGCGCACCATGCTGTCGAGCGCCTGCGCCAGCGAGAAACCGGACCGCAGGGCCCCCGCGACCAGTTGGAGCGTGTCCGGGAGTTGTTCGCCGAACAACGCGCGCCGCCTGCCGATCCGGAACTTCAGGAAGGACCGTCCGCCGAACCACCCGAGCAGGGCTCCGAGCGGTCCGCACACCATCGGGGCGCCGGTGACCGCCGCGAGGACCACCATGAGCACGGCGGCGATGCCGAACCGCACGAGCAGCCACTCCGCGGGGCGCAGCCGGACGCCTGCCAGGTCGAGGTCGACCTCGATTCGCTCACGCCTGCCGCGGCCATCGATGATCCGTTCACTCAGCACCAGCAGCAGGCGCAACGGCGGCGACGGCTCCCGCACGGCACCCGTCTCCGGCTCCGCACCGTCGCGCACGCGGTAGCGCCGCACCTCGGCCAGCCGGCTGCGCCGCGCACGCCGGACGACGGGGCGTCCGAACCAGAGCCAGCCGAGTCCGGAGAAGACGGTGAAGACCACACCGAGCACCGTGCCGAACACCCAGGCCGGTGTGGCCGACACGGTGGCGCCGCGCCGGTCCGGGGCGCGCACGACGGCCTCCGCGACGAGCTCCCCCACCCGGACGGTCAGCCGCACCTGCCTGCCGGAGAGCTGGTCGGGCACGACGGCGCTCACCTCGAGCCGCTGCGGAGCGGCCGGGGCGAACAACGCCGCACCCGCCTGTGCGTCGCCGACCGCCACCAGCTGGCCGCCGCTGCCCTGCGCGAGCCTGTTCCGGCCGGCGGTCGCCGCCCCTGCCGCACCGTCGAGCGTCACCACGTCGGCGATGACCCCTGTTTCGGACAGCACCTTCAGCGCGGCGTCGAGCGAGGCGCCACCGTCGGCGTCCTCGCCGTCGGACAGCACGAGCAACCTGCGGGCGCCGGGCACGACGGCCAGGCTGCGGGCGGCCAGGGTCACCGCGTCGTTCAGCGCACTGCTCCCGGCGCCACCCACCCCGGCGAGGGCGGCCGTCACCTGCTGCCGATCGGCGGTGACCGGCACCGTCAGCACGGGCCGGTCCGAGAAGGTGACCAGTCCGGTGTGGACGTCCACCGGCAGTGCCGACAGGTAGGCGGTGACCACCCCGCCTGCCGTCGCGATCGGAACACCGTTCATCGTGCCGGTCGTGTCGAGCACGACGAGAGCCGCCCGCGCCGGCTGCGGTTCACCGACCACCTTCGTGGTGGCGGGCACCGGTGCGCCGTCGACCTCGACCCGCACTCCGCCTGGATCGAGCGAACCCGGGACTTCCCGTGCCGTGAGGGTGACGTGCACCCGTCCGTCCTCGACCAACGCCTCGCCGAGCTCCGCGGTCGGGTCGGCGCCGGCCGGGAGCATCGACACTCCACAAAGGACGATCATGACCGAGATCAGCCTGAGGATCATCGGCGTCACCTGTCGGAGGAGAAGAGGCCGGCGGGCAGCGGAATGCCGTGCTCGGCCAGCCTGTCGGCGAAGGCCGGACGCAGACCTGTCGAACGCAGAGTGCCGCGGAACTTCCCGTTCTCGTCCACACCCGCCGCGAAGTCGAACAGGAAGAGGTCCTGGAGCGTGATCACGTCACCCTCCATGCCGACCACCTCGGTGATGTGCGTGATCCGCCGGGTGCCGTCCTTCAGCCTGGCCTGCTGGATGATCAGGTCGAGCGCGGAGTTGACCTGGTCGCGGATGGCGCGGCTGGGCAGGTCGACGCCCGCCATGAGCACCATCGTCTCCAGCCGCGACAGCGCGTCGCGCGGTGTGTTGGCGTGCGCCGTCGTCAGCGACCCGTCGTGTCCGGTGTTCATCGCCTGCAGCATGTCCAGCGCGGCGCCGTCACGGACCTCGCCGACGACGATGCGGTCCGGCCGCATCCGCAGCGAGTTGCGGACGAGCTCGCGGATGCTCACCTGGCCGCGGTTCTCGACGTTCGCCGGGCGTGACTCCATGCGCAGCACGTGGTCCTGCCGCAACTGCAGTTCGGCCGCGTCCTCGATGGTGACGATGCGCTCGTCTTCCGGGATGAACGACGACAGCACGTTGAGCGTCGTCGTCTTGCCCGAGCCGGTGCCGCCACTGACCAGGATGTTCAGCCGCCCGCGCACGCACGCCGACAACAGCTCGGCGACAGCGGGGCTGATCGTGCCGAACCTGACCAGGTCCTCGACCTGGAGCGGGTCCGTGGCGAACTTGCGGATCGTCAGCGACGAGCCGTCCAGCGCGATGGGCGGCACGACGGCGTTGACCCGGCTGCCGTCCGGCAGCCGGGCGTCCACCATCGGGCTCGCCTCGTCCACCCGCCTGCCGACCCGTGAAACGATCTTGTCGATGATCCGGCGCAGGTGGCCCTCGTCGGTGAAAGCGGCGTCCACCACCTGGAGCTTTCCCTTGCGCTCCACGTAGATGCGGTCCGGTCCGTTGACCATGACCTCGCTGACGTCGGGGTCTCGCAACAACGGTTCCAGCGGGCCGTGGCCCAGGATCTCGTCGGCGACCTCGGCCGCCATCCGGCCGCGGTCGGCCAGGGTCATCGGGGTCTCGTCCTGCTCGAGCACGGTCTGCAGTGAGTTGCGGACCCGCAGTTCGAGCTCGTGCTCGTCGAGGCGCTCGTCGTAGAGCTTGGGGCCCAGGGTGTCCAGCAACGCCCCGTGCACCCGGCGCTTGACCGCGGCGAAGTGGTCGGGAGTGCGCTCCCTGCGCGTCTCGGGCACCGCGGTGGACGTCACCACCGGTTCGCCCTCGGTCCTGACAGGCGCGGTCAGCTGGACCAGCCGGTCGCTCAGCCTCATCCGGACCGCCTCCTCAACCCGAACAACCCGCGCCGGGCGGCGGGCGGCTCGTGCTTCGCGCCCGCGAGGATCCGCGTGGCGATCTCCCGGAACCCGGCGCTGACCCGGTGCTCGGGCTGTTCGATGGTGATCGGCACACCCCGGTTGATCGAGGCGGGCACCGCGAGGCTTGCCGGAACGCGCACGGCGACGTCGGTCTTCACGACGCTCTCGACGTCGGCCACGGTGAGCCCGACCCGCGAGTCCTCCCGGTTCAGCACGATGAGGCGCCGGTCGCGCGGGTAGGACAGCATGTCGAGCATGTCGATGGTCAGCCGCAGGTTCTTCAGCGTCGGCACGTCGGGGGTGGTGAGCAGCACGTGGTGGTCGGCCTCGTCCAGCACTGCCAGCACGTGTTCGTTGAACTGCGGCGGCGTGTCGATGACGACGTAGTCGAACATGCGCCGCAGCACCTGGAGCACATCCGTGACGAGAGAGGCGGGAATCTGCTCGGAGTCGCCCGGCTCCACCGGTGCCAGCAGGCATTCCAGGCCCGGCCGGTAGCGGGTGAGCAGTCCGGACACGCCGGTCTCGTCCAGTTGACCGTCCATCGCCATCGCGTCAACCAGAGTGCGGACCGGTGTGAGCTGAAGTGAGATCGCCACGTCACCGAAAGCGAGATCCAGGTCCACCAGGCAGACCCGGTTGGCGCCGCCCGCGTGCAACGTGACCGCCAGGTTGGTGGCCGTGGTCGTCTTGCCGCACCCGCCCTTGGTGGCGAACACGACCGCGATCTTGCCCTCGGTCGACTGCTGAGCCGGAATCACGACGCCGTCGGGCGTCACCCGCGACAGATCCCGCGAACGCAGGCAGGACTCGGCGACCAGGTCGAGGTCGGACTCCGGTACCACCTCGCGGACCCCGGCGCGGATGGCGAGGGCCAGCACGGTCACCTCGAGCCGCTCCCGCAGCAGGACGACGCCCAGCGCGGGACGCGCACGTCGTTGGGCCGAGGTGAAGTCGAGCGCCTCCACGAGGTCCACATCGGACCCGATGACGACCAGCGTCTCGATCGGGTCGGACGCGAGCAGACGTTCTGCCGAGGCAAGATCGTCCACATGGGACACTTCGCCGCCCATCGCTCCGGTCAGCGGTGGTATCACCGCCTTCGTACTGGTGCACAGGATTGCCATGACTCTTTCCACTCCTACTAGGCCGGGCCGAAGACGGACTTGCTGTCCGTGCCGTTGCCCTGGGTGATCTGCGAACTGTCGGTCAGCAGTGCGAAGTGCAAGGTGCCGAACTGGGCGCGCTGAATCAGGCGCTCGGCTTCGGCCTGGGTCGCCGCGACCGTGACCAGCACGCCGCCCTGGCCCGCTCCGTCACCCGACTTCGCGTTGGGGACCGGTGGCGCGCCCAGGGCGAGCACCTCGACCTTCGGCAGCAGCAACCGGGTGACCTGCGTGCTCTCGTGCTGCTTCTCCAGCCCGGCGCCGGACGGCGTGCCCGACTTCTCGTCCATGACGGTGTACGTGTCGAACACCGCGATCTGCGAGCCGGCTTTGACGTAGCCGGCCACTCGCTGCGGCGCGCCCAGCTCGATGCTGACGGCGACCTTCCCCTCGGGGATGGGCAGGCCGGACGACGCGGGTTTGGCGGCGGCGAACATGGGCTTCAGCACGAGTTGGCCCGCTTGGACGTCGGCGGTCGCCACCAGCGTGGCGAGGTCCGCGCCGATCTCTCCCAGCGCGTTCGCCGGCACGGTCTCGGCAGGCATTTTCTCCAGCCGCAGCAAGCCGTTCCGCAGCGCGGCACCGGCACTCGTGCCCGCGGGCACGCGCTTCTCCGCGACGACCACGGGGACGGCGCGTTTGCCTGCCAGCGCCCGAGCGTCGGCGTTGCGCACGTACAGCAGCACCGAGATGGTGCCTACCGCGGCGAGCAGCAGCGTGAGGCCGATGGTGAGCAAACGTCGTTTCATGATCCTTCTCCGGTGTCAGCCGAGCATGCGGACGGCGGTCACACCCATCTCCGGGCCGCCGAGCACGACGTCAGCGGGCAGCAAGGCGGTCGTGAAGTAGCCGTAGACGCACTTGTCGTCGCCCTTGCAATGGGCCTTGGAAGTCAGCTTCGACGCGATCTTCAGGCTCGGCAGGTTGTAGCCGGTGACCACGAAGGAGGCGAAGCCCTTCAGGTGGAAGTACCCCTCGTGCCCGGTCCCGCCCGCGCCGTCGTACACCGGCACCAGCAAAGTCGTCTTGGCGGTCCTGGCGTCGGCGAGTTCCTCCTTGCAGGCGCTGGACGCGCTCACGCCGGTGTCACCGCGGTAGACACCGTTGAGGTCGACGTAGGCCTTGCAGTCACCCGTCGCGTCGGCCAGCCAGCCGAAGCCACCAGGCAGCGCCCAGCCGGCGGGGTTGCCGGAGCAGCTCGTTCCCGATGTGGTGTGCAGCTTCAGCACGCGTTCGAAGCTCGCGGGGACTGTTCCGGACGCGGGCGCGAACGTGGTGCCGCCGGCGGTCGCCGTGTTCCACTCGCACAGCGAGATCGTCACGCCGAAGCCGTAGGTCGCCCTGGGGCCGCCCCACCCGACGCGAGTGCACGCGGCCACGCCCCTTCCTTCATAGGAGGAGCCGAGCAGAACCTGTCCGAACGTCGCGGGCAGCAAGGTGGATCCGTCCGCCTGCCGAGTGCTCGTGCGGACCTCGACGAACTTCGATCCCACGGGCCGGTCGCCGAGGCAGCCGGCCGCCTCCCCGTCGTCGTCCGCTGGACAGGGGGCCAGCAGTCCTCTCGCGTCGGCACCACAGACCAGATCCACAGTGGACGTTCCGTCGCCGGAGTTCGCGTTGGCGTAGTTCAGCGCGGTGCTGTCGGCACAGCCGGTGCCCCCGGCACACGCCTGAGCGAGTGCCAGCGCCGCCGCGTCGGACGCGTTCTGCAACAGAGCGCGTTCGCTGTACAGCCGGCCGACGTCGATGACGAGCGCGCCACAGCCGAGCAGCAACCCACCGCCCAGCAGGAGCGCGACCAGCGCGGTCACCGCGCCGCGGTCGTCGCACCGCAGCCGTGACAGCAGCCGAGACATCAGCCGTGACATCGCATGACTCCTCTCCCGGTGAGGGTGATCGGGCCGATGTCGCCACCGAACGTGTCCGCGATCGCCGCGATCGGGGTGATGAAGGTGAACTGGTGGGTGACCTTGACGACGGTGTCCGCCGCCGCGAGGTTCGCGGGACAGGCCGTGACGCTGACGTTCACTCCGGACAGTGGTCGAGCTGCACCTAGGGTGCGGGCGACCGTGTCCGGTTCGCCCAGTGCCGCGAGCCTGGCACCTTCCCTGGCCGCCTGGGTCAGCACGACCTGTTCGTGCAGCGCCCGGCCGAAGTCGACGATGCCGCACATCAGCAGCAGCAGGATCGGCAGCACGAGCGCGAACTCGACCGCCGCCGCTCCCCGATCGCCGTTCGCCCCGGGAGCCGATCCATCGTGATCGGCTCCGATCGGCGGCTTCATCGCGATCAGCCTCCGGCAGGCGCGCCAGGCAGCTGGTCGCTGACACCGTCGAACAACCCTTGGAGCTGACCGCCGAGCGTCATGACGACGCCGATGACCGCGACAGCGATCAAGCCGACCATCAGGCCGTACTCGACGGCGGTAGCGCCACGCTCGCGTTCGTCGAACCGGCTGCTGATCCAGAGCTGCACGTAGGCGATTGCTGTGAACATCTTGTTCTCCTCCTGGGCTTTGGGCGATCCGTAACCGCCCGATGTGGACAACTGTGCGGCACGGGCAACCCCTGCAGACAGCGGGCGATTGGCCAGAAGAATTCGCGGAACACCCGATGGAGGTGACGTCTTGTAGTGCGAATGGAGGACAAAACCCGGGTCCTGAGTGGACGCTGCCCTACGGTCTCAGGCGTGCATCTCACGACGTCCGTGGCCGGAACGGCCGCGGGTCTGCTGGCCGGGCCATGGATCCGCGCCGCGGTCTTCCGGCTCTCCGTAGCGCAGGCCGCACCCGACCGGACGGCGTGCCCGCGCTGCGGCACCCAGCTCAGCTCAGCGAGCGCCTGCCGCTGCCCGTCTTGCCGTGAGCGCGTCGCTTTGCCATGCGGTGTAACGGAAATCGTGTCCGCAACGCTGCTCGGCACCATCGCGTGCACGGTGGGGCCGCGGCCCGAACTGGTCGCCTTCGCGTGGCTCGCCGTTCTGTGCGTGGCACTCGCGACGATCGACCTGATCGTGTATCGGCTGCCGGATCGGCTCACTCTGCCCGCCTACCCGGTGCTCGCCGCGCTGCTGGCAGGCGCGGCGCTGCTGAACTCCGAGCCCAGCAGGTTCCTCCGCGCGGTGCTGGCGGGCGCCGCTCTCGCGGCCGGCTATCTGGTGCTCGCGCTGATCAGGCCGGGAGATCTGGGGCTGGGCGACGTCAAGCTGGCCGGACCGCTCGGCATGGCGCTGGGGTGGACGGGATGGCAGTCCGTCCTGCTGGCGACCGTGCTCTCCTTCGTCCTGTGTGGACTCGTTGGCGCGGTGCTTCTGGTAGCGCGACGCGCAGACGCACGCACGGTCCTGCCGCTCGGGCCGTTCATGGTCTATGCCACGTTCGTGGTTCTAATGGTCACGCCAGGCCAATAATCCGCGTTCCTATCACCACGCCGACCACTCGTTCGTGTGACAAGGATGTCGCGCTACGAAGGCCTACCGAGCGAAATCGTCACCGCGTGAACAGGGGCCAGCCACGGACGGATGACGAGAAGGTGATCTTCCTGTTGCGCACATACGTTTGATCGTGAGCGAAGCACCAGGAGGGACCATGCCACGTGTACTCGTAGTCGAGGACGATCCGGACATCGCCCGGATCGTGGCGCTGCTCCTGGCCAGGAACAACTATCAGGTGGACCGCGTGTCCGAGGGCAGGGCCGGGCTGCGGGCGGTGTACGATTCCAAGCCTGACCTCGTCGTGCTGGACATCGGACTGCCCGGCATGGACGGACTGAGCGTTCTCGAACGCGTCCGCGATCTCAGTGATGTGCCGGTCCTGCTGCTCAGTGCACGCGACCAGGAGTCGGACAAGATCCGCGGCCTGCGTGCCGGCGCCGACGACTACCTGACCAAGCCCTTCACCACCGGCGAACTGCTGGCCAGGGTCGAGGCGCTGTTGCGCAGGGCACGCCCAGCGCAGTGGTCGGAGCGCGTCTACGACGACGGCTCGCTGAAGATCGATCCCCTGTCCCGCCTCGTCCACGTGGACGACCGCGAAGTCTCCCTCACGCCGATCGAATTCCGACTGCTCAGCATGTTGACCCGCAACGCGGGCGCGACGCTGTCCACCGGCCAACTCCTCGCCGAGGCGTGGGAGGACCCCACCGGTATCGGGGCTGAGCGCGTCAAATTCACCGTGCTCAGGCTCCGCCGCAAGCTCGGCTGGGACGACTCGGCCACCTCGCCGATCGAGTCTGTTCGCGGTGTCGGATACCGCTATCGGCCTCCGCTGCGCACGCGTCCGCGTGTCGAGAGCGGGATCATCGGCCGCCCCGGCCGTTGACGAACACGGTGAGCGCACAGGAGGTTGGGCATGGCCAGCATCAACGGGCGGACTTCGCCGACCGGCCTCGACAAGCGCCGCGTCAAGATCGTGCTGTCGGCGGTCTACGGGCTGTTGAGCGCCGTCAATCTCGTCATGATGATCACAGAACCCACCGCGTGGCAAGGAGTTTTCGCGACGGTTCTGCTCATCGCCGCACTGGGGTTGTGGTTCGACACGCAACCGAGCACAACGCCATGAGCAACCGGGACTTCTGACCGACCTGAGGCCCACCGGACCCTCACCACGACCCAGTCCCGGTGCCGGCAGACAGATCCGCGCCCCTGTCGGCACCGGGGCCTGCCACGTCCGTGACCACCTCACACCGGCACGAACCCGAGGGTCGACAGGATCACCAGGACGAGGCTCAGGAATGAACGGAACTCGCCGTTCCACGGCACCTCGACCACGTTTCGAGGAAAACAGATCAGCGCGTAATTTCCACAACGAAGCCGGGCCAGGCGCACCCAGCCGGATTGATCCCCAATTTTGGGTATTATGATCATCGCGCTGGCGGCCGATGACACATACTGCGTGGTGTGATCAATCCAAAGACACCCGCCTCCGCAGACGTTCCGCCCATTTGGGCACCGGGCATCATCGGCGCTCCAACACCCAAAATCGCCAGAGTTCGCGACTATTGGCTGGGCGGCTCGCACCACTTGGCCACCGATCGGCGACTGGCGGAACAGTTCACGTTGTGCGCGCCCCAGCTGCCGTATCTGGTGCGCACACATCGAGACTTCCTGCGCCGTGCAGTCACCCGGCTCGTGCGCGACGGAGTTCACCAATTCGTCGATCTGGGCTCCGGAATGCCGACCGTCGGCAACGTGCACGAGGTGGCACAGCGCCTCACTCCCGAGTGTCGCGTCGTCTACACCGACATCGACCCCGTCGTGGTGACCGAATCGCGTGAGCTGCTGGCGGGCGACGACCGCACCGCATACCTCCACGCCGACGTGTGCCGGCCCGAGCAGATCCTGGACTCGCCGGAACTGCGCGGCCTGCTCGACCTCGACGAGCCCGTGGCTCTGCTCGCCGTCGACGTGCTGCACCACGTTCCCGACTCCGCCGGGCCGGCGGAGCTGCTGACCACCTACGTGAACGCACTCGGACCGGCGTGCCAGGTCGCCCTGTCACACACCTGCCGCCACGAGCAGATGCTCGACGCCATCGGGCTCTACAGCGACATCTACCACGAGCCGGTACCCGAGTTCGCCTTCCGCAGTGCGGCGGAGGTCGGCGATCTGCTGACGGGATTCGAGGTCGTCGAACCGGGCCTGGTGCCCATCCCGCTCTGGCTCCCGGACGCCGACACCGAGCCGGACCAGAACCCCGAGCACTTCAGCGGCTGCGCCGCACTCGCGCGCAGGCGGTGAAACTCCGCACGGACGAGCCCACCGCGACCTGAGAGCAGCACCAGCACGGACGAAGCGGCGACGGAGAGCTGCGAGGACCACCCGTCACCGCCTGTCCGCGGACACGCCACGCGCCTGGGTACGCACGGCCGCGGCGATGTCCCGTCGATGCCAACGCCGGCCCGGCCGCGAAAAAGGTGGAACGCACCAGACCGTCGTCACCAAAAATAGAACAACCATTTTTCGTCAGATTTGTGACTCTGCGCGAATGGAATTCCGTTCTCATCACACGCCAGAGCGGCGAACGAGCCGTAGCGGGCAGGGATGCACACCAGTACGCGCTATGACTTCACCCTGTTTCGCGACATCACACGGCCCAGTGCGCGACGTAGCCTTGACGAACAGACCCGCTCGAGTTCGGAGCTCCGATGTCAAATGCACTGGAATCGCTCTACCCGACAGGCCTTCCGCTTTACGATCTCTCGCTCGTCGGAATCTTGTTCCTCGCCTGCGGAGCCGTTTTGAGGCTGGCTGCGCGCCCAAAGCCCCGGCCCATCACGCGAAAGCGGAGGCCGACTGTACCGCGGCACGTCGAACTGCCGAGGCAGCGCACGCGGACAGCGCTCACTCGGGCTTGGGAGGTGGTTCGAGGAGACCGCCATACCGCTGCATGATGTCGTCCGGACAACTTTCCTGCGCCGCCTTGAAAGCCGCGATCAACGCGTTCGGGACACGACCTCGGCCGCACACGCCGACGCCCTGTTCCTGCGCCCACACACGAATACGGGCCATGAGGTCGTCGTGGGTGGAGTAGGAGGCACTGGCACTCCACTCCACCTGGCGTGCCGCCGGGATGAACTGCGCCAGCGCGGCACGGAGCCGTTCCTGGTGAGCCGCGCCCAGGTCGATCTCGTAGTGGACCCCGTCCACGCCGAAGGAGACCGTGGCCACGTCATCACCGCTGACCCCGTCCAGATCGTCCGTCTTGTTGACGATGATCCTCACCACCATTGCGTTCACCTCACCGACGACATGTGGCAGCACCTGACACGGGTGCGGGGAGCATGAAGCCCACCGCACCCGCTCGACCGGCAACTCACGACCGGTGCCCAGGCGCAGATCAGACCGCGATGGCCGATCCGGTCGGGATGGCGGCGGCGTTCGCCGGGCAGGTGCTCGCAGCGTTCGCGTCGCTCATGGAGTCGGCCGAGGCATCCACGTCCGCGGCGGCGATCGCCTCGGCGTCCACGCCCACACCGAGGCCGACGGCGAGGGCCAGGTCGACGTCGAGACCGACCTGAGCGGCCACGCCCAGCCCGACACCCACCCCGACGCCTGCGGCGACGTCGACATCGGCGGCGGCAGCAACGGCGACGTCCACATCGGCGGCGGCAGCAACGGCGACGTCCACATCGGCGGCGGCAGCAACGGCGACGTCCACATCGGCGGCGGCAGCAACGCCGACGCCCACACCGACCCCGGCGTCCGCGTTCGCGACGACCACGACACCGCCATCGGCGTCAGTGTTCGCGGCGACCACCACACCACCGTCCGCGTCCGTGGACGCCGTGTCGGCGGCGCAGTTCGGGTCGTCCGCGTCGGCTGCGTCGGCTGCATCGGCATCGCCGCAGTCGGCCTCCGCGGTGCCGGCCGCGTCCGCGTCGGCAGCGCATGCGGCGTTCGCGTCGGTGCTCGTGCTGGATGCGGCGTTCGCGTCGACACCGACACCGACACCTACGGCGGCATCGACACCCACACCCAGCCCGACACCGACGCCGAGACCGACACCAGCGTCAACGCCAACGCCCACACCGACTCCAGCGGCCAGGGCGAGGTCGGCGTCAACGGCAGCGGCGACCGCGACGTTGGCGTCAACCGCGGCGGCGACCGCGACGTTGGCGTCAACCGCGGCGGCGACCGCGACGTCGGCGTCAACCGCGGCAGCGACCGCGACATCGACGCCGGCATCCGTGCCGGCCGCGTTCACGACAGCGTCGTCGCAGACCGACTCCGTCTCCACCGTGCACGTCGGCTCATCAGGCGTCGAGGTCGTCGTCACGACATCGTTCTCGGGGGTGTCTTCGGGGGTGCCCGTCACCGTCGCGTCAGGATATTGCGGCGTCTCCGCGGTCACCGGTACTTCCTGCGGAGCGGGCGCCATGTGGTTTTCCTGCACGTGCGCGTTGGCAGTCCCGAACCCGTTCGCGAGAACCGCGGCACCTGCCGCGGCGACCGCGATGAGGCCCTTGTACAGCTTCTTCTGCATTCCGTTTCCCTTGTTTCACATTCTCGGAACGAGGTCGACAGCCTCGTGATTCAGCGGGGGATGCGCACACGACGCCGCAGTGAAAAATTCGCGTCAGAACCGCGGCAGCGGCGCAGTGGAACACTAGCCACAAAGAAAGGTGGAGACCAAGCCAGATCACCAATTGTGGGGATGCGCGAACGCGGTTTTGGGGATGCCCGACCCGAATCGGCCTGCCGACGCAAGGGTGCGCTACGCACGAAAAGAATCGGCCAACTGCATGTTCGGTGTCTCGGGCGCCGCGACGGTCAACGGCGCCGACCGACGCAGCTGCGTCAACAACTCGGAGACCTCTCGGGCCGCGCTGGTGCATCGGCCGCAGGTGGCGATGTGCCGCTGGACGCGAACCCGCAGTCCCTGGCCGAGCCGGCCGCACAGCCACGCGGCGAGGTTGCTCGCGGACAGCCTGCACTCCGCCGCCCCCGTCGAGTTGACGTGCATCTGCAGGTAGGCGACGCGGAGCCCCTCACGTGCCCGGAAGGCGAGCGCGGCCAGCGCGTTCGGATGAATGCCGAGCAGGCCCGCCACCATCGAGGTCGGTTTCTTCTCGATCTCCAGCTGGACCAGCACGGTCCGCCACCGGTCCGGCAGGCTTTCCAACGCCCGCAACGCCAGGTCCGCGTCCAGCCTTTCGATCAGGAGATCCCGGTCGATGATCGGCACCACCTGCTCGGAGAGATCAGCCTGGCGATCGACCAGACGATCGACGGCGAGCTGCTTGTAAAAGGTGGTGCGCACCGTGGTCAGCAGGTAGGCGCGGAACAACGTGGCCGGTCCGCCACCGGACACGATCCGGTTGAGCACCTTGGTGAAGGCCTCCGCGACGAGGTCGTCCGCTCCCTGCGACGTGCCCAGCAGCCGGCACGCGAAACTGTGCGCACAGGCGTGGTACCTGCGGTACAACTCACCGAAGGCATTCCGATCGCCGGCCCGGACGGCATGCAGGAGAGACGAGTCCGAACTGCAGGTTTTCTGCTCGTCACGGTCGTCGAGATCCTCGTTCATCTCACCTGCCCCTTGTTCTGCGATCGTCACTGACAATGCGCAAGGCAAAACTACATCCAGACCAGACGGAAC
The DNA here is from genome assembly GCF_040629405.1 of Lentzea sp. NPDC005914. Lineage (NCBI taxonomy): Bacteria > Bacillati > Actinomycetota > Actinomycetes > Pseudonocardiales > Pseudonocardiaceae > Lentzea > Lentzea sp. NPDC005914. Next base: position 22,740 of record NZ_JBEXVQ010000054.1, read on the forward strand.
GCAGCGCGCAAGCCTTGACCGTGATCTGAATTCCCCTCGGTCGGCGCGCCGTGGTGACGCAGCCGGACGAAGTCGGCAGACCTCTCATGGGCAACACCCCCCAATGGGATGATAATGGAAACTCAATCTTGTGCATTGAGTTCACGATTGGACACGGGCTTTCATCTCTTGTCATTGATCACGAACATCGACGACGTCGGACGGAGCAATTTCGGCGCCATCGGGTCGTCGGGGTCCGGCAACGCGTGCAGCTCGTCGATGGCGTCGCACAGCGTGCCGGTGTACTCCCACAGGACACCTGACACCGATGAGTGCCGCGGCCCGCGACAGTCCTCGTTGCGCAGGCGGGCCACCGTCACGTCGTCCAGCGCGCGCACGATGATCGTGTCGGTCACGGTTCGCCGCTCGCGAAAGCCGCCGATGCACTGGAAACCGGAGACGAACACCGGCACGAAGGTCCAACCGGTACCCGGCCACGCCATCGACGCCAGCTTCGCCAGGGCAGGGTGGCTGTTGACGGCTTCGAGGTACTCAGGACTGATCACAGCAGCACCGCTTCCCTGTCATCGATGACTGTTGCCGTGGCCCCTGGACACCAGGTATCGGCCACGGGACGTCCGTCCGGCCGACACCGAGACGCCGTGCAGCGTCTCGACCACGTACGGGGCGAGGTTGCAGCGGCACCAGCCGGCCAAATGACCGGCGAGCCTCGCCGGCGTCGGATCACCGACCAGCAGATCGTTGAGGTGACGACCTTCCAGTTCGCTCATGACGTAGCGCCGCAGCGGCTCGAGGGCCGCGGTCTCGGCCGGCGCGTCGGTGGGCAGCAGGCCGGCCGAGTGCAGGACGACCTCCACCGACCACTGATGCATGTGCACGCCGTGACACGGATGAGTCGGACGCAGGCCTGAGATCTCGTGTGTGGCAACGAAGTTGTAGTGCTCGACGATCTCGTACATGTCCCACTTCACGAGCGTCGCGCGAACGGATCCGCCGCGGTGCACAGCCGACTTCCCTGGTCCGCCAACTGCGTGGCGGCCTCCCGGAGCGCCGCACGCATGCGACCTACCTGCAGCGGTGACAGGTAGACGGGGCCGAAGGACGCTCCCTCCACCGCGACGCAGCCGCGGCCGAGCCGGACCACCACGTTCGCTTGACGCCGCTCGTCGATCGTGGCCTCGGAGGTGGACGACACCGCACATCGGCGCCGCTCCGACCTCAGCAACATCGACAACCGTGGCCACTTTCGAAAGTGGTGCCTCATCAACAGCTCCTCGTCGATCCGACCGGGAACGCGGGTAGAGGACCGTGGTGGCGAGGAAGGAGAGGAACTCACCACCACGGCCCGGGGGAGCGACGGCGTGACGACCGGTCAAGCCCGAAGAACCGGCCGCAACGGGGCATCCGTCGCCGTGAATGTGGACCTCGGGGCCACGGCCTCATTACGGCCCCGCCATCCGAGTCACCCGGAGGGGTTTCCGCTTCAGCGGGACAGCAGGGACATCTCGAAAGCCTTCGCGACGGCGTGTGCCCGGTCGCGTGCCTCGAGCTTGCGCAGGACGTGGTTCACGTGCGTCCGAACGGTCTCCGTGCCGATGCCGAGACGGGCGGCGATCTCCGCGGCGGTTCGCCCCTTCGCAACCTGGTGCAGCACTTCGAGCTCCCGGCGCGACAACGGCCTGCCACCACGGACGACCGCGGACAGTCGCACGGGAGCGAAGCAGCCGCGCAGCTGCGGATCGACGAAGTCGCCGAGATCGACACCGAGCCTGATCGCTGTCACCAGGCGGTCGGAGTCCGCCTCGATCGGCACCAGCGACCGAGCCCCGTGCAGACGTGCCCGAGCCATCGCCTCGGCGCCTCTCGCCTCCGGACCGATGAGCACCACGACGATCATGCCGTTGAACAGACGTGTCAGCAGCTCGCAGAGTTTCCAACTCGGATCGCTGGCGGACGTGACCAGGACCGCGTCCGGCGCTTCTCGGTCGCACATCTCGACGGCGGCGAGCGCGCCGCTCACCGCGCCGATCCAGGTGAGACTCGGGTCCGCGGCGACGACGGCCTGGACACCGCTGCGGAGCAACGGCACCGAGTCGACGAGTGCGACGCGGAGCGGTCTGCCCCGGTTCTGGCGGCAGGTGTCGAGTCTGGCCGCGGCCAGCGACTGCGTCATGTTCACCCGCAACGCGCCGGTCGGCCAGGCCGGGATTTCTCGTCCCCGTCCCGATTCTCTCCTGATCGTCCAGGTAGGACAGTCACCGACATGCCGGCCACCGGCGGTTCCTTCGACGCATGCGATCCCGTGCCACGTGCTGTGACACAAGGCTCCGCGGCCAAAGCCTCACTCATCGTCCGCGGCGGCGCGGCGACTGCTTGCGGTTCGGCGGCCGAGGCTGTGGCGACCGCGTCCGGCGCGGCCACCGCGTCCGACGCGGATGAGGACCCCTCCTGGCGCGCTGGAATCGCCACCGTCGTCGTCACGATCACGGTGTCCGGCTCGCCGGCGCCGACGCTCTCGATCACCTTGGCGACCGCGTCGGGCGCCTTGGTGACGGAGTCGAACGCCGCCCCGGCCAGGATCGCGAGCGGCACGAGAAGAGCACCCACGAGCCCCCTCTTCGTACAGTCACCGCACCTGGAGCGCACCTCCTTCTTCGGTCGCACCAATCGATGTTTGCCCGCTGCCTTCCGGCGCGACATGCCGACTCCTTCACCACGTGACTCACCGCGCGCTGATCGGCGCACAACGTTTGATGACCTTGATGAGCGAGCCCCTTACGCGGGCTGACCGGAGTTCACCGAAGCGGGCGAACTTCGGCGGACACGCATAAGCGAGCCGCAAAGCCGGTGTCTACCAACGTCGTTGCGGCGTGTGGCCGCAGTAGGAGGAATCAATCGTGATCAGTACCATGCCGGCTCGCGTGTTGCGCGTCGCCGTGATCAGCTCCGCGTCATCGCTGGAGCGAGGCGTCGCCCCGATCATCCGGGAGAGCAGGGAGCTGACGTGGATCGGCTCGGCCTCCGACAGCGACGCCGCGATCCACCTGTGTCAGATGGACGAACCCGATGTGCTGCTGCTCGACTCCGCGAGCGATCCGCGGTGGGACCTGTCGCTGTTGCTGACATCGATGTTCCCCGACCTGGTGATCGTGGCGCTGTTGCGCAGGAACAGCCGCAACTCCGTGGCCGCGGCCTGGGCCCGGCTGCACGGAGTCCGCGGTCTCGTCGGGCTCAACGCGGACGGCCCGGCGCTGCTCACCACGATCCGCACGACTGTCGAGATCGGACAGTGCATGCACCCGGACGCCATCCGCTCCAGCTGACGCGCAGTGCGTCACTCGGTCCGGCGGCGGCCGGCGGCGAACACCAGCAGAACTCCCGCGAGGAGCAACGCGAAGCCAATACCGCAGAGCGACCTGATGTCCATACCGGACGCGGCGAGTTCGCCGACGGGAAACGGCGCGCAGGCCTCGGTGGTCAGCGCGGTCCCGTTGGCGGTCACGGTCGCCTCGTCCCGCAGGCCACTGCCGTCCCCTCCCGGATCCGGTGCGCAGCTCGTCGCGTCGTCGTCCGGCTCATCGGGCACGACGCGCGCGGTGACGACGTAGCTGTGGCCCAAGCCCGACGCGAGACGCACACCGCGAGCGATCCAGAAGTCGGAGCGGCCGTTCCAGCCGGGGTTCGTGGGAGCCACATCAGGACTCATCCGCACCACCAGGCTGGCCACCTCCGTCCCGTTCCCGAGGTGAAGCCGGTCATCCAGGTCGTAGGTGATGTCGGTGGCGCCGCCGTTCACGACGGTGATCCGGTAGTCCACGACGACGTCGCCGTCGGGCCCGACCTTCGGCGAGCCGGGCAGGACCTCCTTGGTGATCGTCACTCCGGGGAACGGGGCGCACGCACTGGCCGACTTCGCGACACCGTCGACCACCACCGCCGCGGTGCTCAGCGCACCGGTGCCCTCCTCGTCGGGGTCGAGCACGCAGTCGAACGACTCGGCACGTGCGTTCGCGGGAGGCGCCGCGACGACCTTGACGGCGTAGACATGCCGTTCTCCCGCCGCCAGGGGAACATCGGTGCGCACGACGGGCTGGAGAGCGCCGTTCCACTCGTGCGCGCCGTCGATCACGGCGGAGCGGACCGCGGTGTCCACGCCGTACCTCAGTGTGTCGTGGAGGCTGTAGGTGGCCGGTGCCACGCCGTCGTTGGTGACGGTGATCCGGTAGCTGATCTCTTGGTAACCGTCGCCGAGCGCAGTGGTGCGGACGACGTCCTGCGCCACCGAGACCCCGGCGATCGAACCACACCCGACCGCCTGCTCCGTGACACCGTTGGTGAACATCGTCGCGACGTTGCGGAGACCGGTTGTGCTCTCCTCCGGATCCACGACGCAGTCCGCCGCCTTGCCGGTGGCCTCCGATGTCAGCACGACCGTGACGCGGTAAACCTGGGTGTCACCGCCGTCGATCCGCGCACCCGAGATCAGGCCGCCCGCACCGTGCCACCCGCTGTCCGGGGCTGGGGCGTCGCCGATCGCGCTCACCGCGGCCTTGTCGACTTCGACGCCGGATCCGAACTTGAGGTCGTCGGTCAGGTCGTAGTGGCCCGCTCCGGCACCGAGGTTGGTCACGGCGATCTCGTACACCGCGGTGTGGGAACCGTCCTCGTGCGGAGTGAGCCCCGTCATCGTGTGATTGATCGACAAGACGGGGGCCTCGGCACACGCCGAAGCCGTGCGGGGCAGGCCGAGGCCCGTCACGATGGCGCGGCCGGCGAACCCGGATCCGATCTCCCCGTCTTCGACCTGGCAGTCCGTGGTGGTGCTCGTCGCGTACACGACGTTGACCACGTACACGACCGTCAGCAGATAGATGTCACGCTCCCCCGCGCCGATGGCGACGCCGTTCGCGATCTTCTGCTCATCGGCCCCGTTCCAGCCGGGGCTTGCCGTCGTGGTCGCCGAGACGACGCTGATGCCCTTGCCGGGCAGGAGTTCCTCGGTCAGGTCGTAGGTCGTCGGCTCGGCACCGGAGTTCCGCACGTCGATCTGGTAGGCGACGGTGAACGTGGCATCGCCGTTCGCCCTCGGCGAGCCGGGCAGCACCGCTTCCGTGATCGAGAGATGCGCGAAAGCCGCACACGCGGTGGCTTCCTTCACCACACCGTTGCTCGTCACCCTGGCGGTGTTCCGCGCACCGGTTCCGCTCTCGCCCGAGTCCAGCGAGCAGTCCAGCGCACCCGGAGCTGCTTCGTCCGGTGGCGCGACGACCACGGTCACCGTGTAGGCGTGGCTCGAGTTGCCTTCAATGGCCACGTTCCCCGCGAGAAGGGCGTCGTTCGTGCCGTCCCACCCCGTGCTCGGCCCCGCGGCGGGCGGGGTCACGACATCCACGCCGACCAACTCCACACCGGCACCGTGTTCCAGCGAGTCCGCCAGGTCGTAGTGGCCGGCGCCCGAGCCGTCGTTCGTCACGACGATCTCGTACGTGATCGTGTAGGTGCCGTCGCTGTTCGGCACGGTGGCGGTCACGCCCTTGTCGACGGAGATCGCCGGTGGCGCGGTGCACGCGACGGCCTGCTGTGCCCGGCCGTCGTGCGACAGGGTGGCGATGGCGCGGAAGCCCGTGCCCGTCTCACCGGGGTCGAGGCCGCAGTTCGCGGCCGCACCGGTGGTGACGTCCGGATCGGGAGTGATCACCACGGCGATGCGGTAGACGTGCGTGACGCCGGCACCGATCGCGACCGCGCTCACGAGCAGTGTGTCCGCCGCTCCGTCCCACGAGGGCTTGACCGGCAGTGAACCCGGAGTGGTGTTCACCGCCGCGGCGGACTCGACCGCGACACCCTTGCCGAACCACAGCTGGTCGCCGAGATCGTAGACGGCCGGACCCGCGCCGCGGTTGCGGACGGTGATGTCGTAGGTCTGGGTGAAGGTGCCGTCCTCACCAGGGACCGGAGTGCCTGCGGCCTGCATGGCGACGACGAGGTTCTGTTCCTCGGCACACGCGTCCACCTGCCGAGACCGGCCGTTGCCGGTCAGCGTCGCGATGCCGGAGAAATCGGTCGCGCTCTCGCCTTCCGTCATCGTGCAGTCCGTCGCCGCCACCTCGGTTTCCGGTGCCACCGTCGCGCCCGCGGCCGCGAAGTGGGCGTACCGGCTACCTCGCTCGGTGTCCACATCGGACGCGAAGACTGCGGCAGCCGCTTCGTCCCAAGCGGGATCCGTGACCGCGGACCGTGCGGACGTCGGCTCCATCGACAGACCGGCGCCATAGCTCAGCGCGTCGCCGTCGGGCTTCGGCGACTCCGGCTGCGCCACCTTGCCGAAGGCGGGCAGGGGAATCGGCTCGCAGGTGGTGGCACTGCTGGATCCGCCGGTGCCGGTCACGGTGGCCGTGCTGTGGAAGCCGGTGCCGGTTTCGCCCGCGTCCAGCGAACAGTCGGCGGCGGCGCTCGTCACCGCCGCGCTCGGTGTCGCGATCACAGTCAGCCGGTAGGTGTGACTCACACCGGGAGCGATGCTCACACCGGTCACCACCGACGTCTCGCCGATGCCGTCCCAGCCGGCGGGGACGGTCGCCCCGCTCAGGTCGAGCGCGCTCGTCGCGTTCACCGCGACCCCCGCACCGAACCGGAGCGTATCGCTGAGGTCGTAGGTGGACGGAGCCGAGCCACCTCCGGTGACCACCACGTCGTAGACGAGCGTGAAGGAGCCGTCCGGGTTCAGCGTCCTGCCGAACACCTTCTTGCTCACAGACACGGTGTTGGACGGCAACACCACCTCGCACGCGGCGCAGGTCAGTGCCACACCGGGAGATCCGGTCGCGGTGCTGCGGAGTGTCCGGTCGCCGGTGTCCGGACTGGTCACGGCGACCGGATAGGTCACCGACGCGGTCTGGCCGACGTCCAGCGGACCGGTCCACCTCAGCACGGGCGAGTCGTAGTCGACGGTGCCCGCGGACGCCGTCACCTCGTCCACGGCGAACTTCGCGTCGTCGAGGACGTCGGTGAGATCGTCCGAGAAGCTCGCCGGATCGCTTGCGGTGAACGGAACTTGACCGTCGTTGGTCACCGTGACCGTGTAGAGGACGGTGCCTCCCGGCTCGAACTCGGCCCGGTCCGCAGTCGTCACGATCTTCAGGCTCGGCACGTGCACGACGGTCGCGCAGGCCGGATTCGCAGACGCCGCGGCGCAGTCGGTGCCAGGAGTGCCCGACCTGACGGCGTCGACAAGCCTCCTGTCGCCGAGGTCCGGCCGGTTCACCCGCACCGAGTACGTGATCGTCGCCGTTTCTCCCGGCTCCAGTGGACCCGACCACGACACCACCGGCGAGACGAAAGACGCCGTGCCGGAGGTCGCCACCGGCAGGCCCTCCATCTTCGCGTCGTCGAGAACCCCGGAGAGGTCGTCGGTCAGCGCGACCGGACCGGTGAGGGTGTGGACGTGGTCGCCCGTGTGCTCAACGGTGATCGTGTAGGTGACGACGTCATCCTGCTGCGCAGCCGACCTGCTCGCCGTCTTGGCGATCCAGATGTCCCGGCCCGGCACCCGGACCTTGTGCGTGACCAGGACCGGGACGTACGTCCACTCCTCGATCGCCCGCAGGTCACCCCACGCTCCGCGGACGCCGTCGTCGGCGTCGGCACCGGCGACGCTGCCACACGTACCCAGGTCCCAGCCGTGCACACCACCCGCACTGCCGATGCCGCCGCGTCCGTCGGTGAGCGGAGTGGCGCCGCACCGGCCGGGGTCGGGATTCGGGAAGGCGGTGTCGTTCCACTGCAGGGTCGTCCTGCCGAGGTCGGGACCGTTCAGCCGGAGCACGTCGATGCCACCGCCGCGCAGCTCGGCGTCGGTGTTGATGAAGTGGATCTCGGCGACCCTGTCCGCCACGACCTCGAACGAGAAGGACTGTCCGGCGGGAATGGGAGCGCCGGCGCCGTCGAGTCCGTCGAACGGCACCTCGACGGCGCCGGCGTTCGCGGTGACCGGGAGCGTGCGGTCGGCGGGATCGGTGTGATCACCGTCGTCGTTGACGTCGACGTGCACCGTGAGCGGACCGCTGTAGCCGCTCAGGTCGAACGCGAGGGTGCCCGCGCGGGTACCCGGCGCCGAAGGCGTGAACGTGCCACCTGTGATCACCGGAGTGGCGGGTGCCGGTTGCCTGATCCAGTCCGTGGCGCCGTTCCAGCGCGTGGCGACCGGAGGGAGATCCGGTGAGGGAGACTCGAAGAAGAGCTTGAACGTGCCGCCGCACGCACCCGCCGCCGGCCGCAGCGTGGCACTGCTCTGGTAGGCGGACGTGCAGGTGCCGGCCTGCACGATGCCGAAGCTGTCGGCCTCGAACGTCGAGTCGATGCCGTGGTAGCCGCGATAGGTCGCGCGGTAGGTGTAGCCGAACTCGCTCTGGTACCAGAAGGAGATGTCCACCGGCGGTGACGACGGATCCTGGTTCATCGCGAACCGCTCGGACCACACGCGGCCCGGCACGTCGGTGGCACCACTCCGCACGGTGATGTCCCAGCGATAGCTGTCTCTCCCGCAGATTCCCGTCGAGGGACAGGCCGACGTGGTCATTTCCACCGCCCAGATTCCGGCGGCCGGGGCGGTGAGACCGGACCACGCGCACGTGGCGCCTTCGGGATCGCTGTCGGAGATCGTGCAGCTGACATCGGCGCCCGAGGGCCGGCGCACCGCGACGATGAGATCTTGCGCGAGGCTGCCGGCGAGATCGTCGTCCTTGACGAACGACACGTCCAGGTTCTCGCCGGGCTCGAGGTAGGCGAAGAACGTCTGTGGCGATCGGAGGCGTGTGTCAGCGGGGCCGGTCGGCTTTTCCTCCTGCTGAGCCGAGACGGCGAGCGACGGGGTGAGAGCGGTGCCGAGAAGCAGGGCTACGGCGCAGACTCCAGCCAGCCGCGTCCAACGGGACATCAGTACTTCCTCCAGTGATCACACATCGGTTCTTCTGAGTGCAGACCCCTGGGAGAAAACGGATTACGCGCAAAGAACCGATCTCACGACTTCGTGTGAAAAAGGGCTCATGACCTGGTCCGATGAGGCGAGAATGCCCCATGTGATGGCGAACCCAGCGGAGTTGGCGGGCACGTTCGTGGTGGCGGTGGGGGAACGGCAACGCACGCCTTTCCTGGTCTTCTACAGCGATGAACGCGACTACGAACTGCGCCTCGACCTGAGCACGCACTGGCAGGTGCGGTTCGACGGCACGGAGGCGTGTGCCTTCCTCGGCGAGGACTACCGATGGCGGCTCGGCGTGTCCGGCCGGGACAGACGTGTCCGGCCGCACCACCTGGAAGTGTTGTCACGGCTGAGCGGAATGACCGTGGACGAGGCCCGCAGAGACAGCGATCATGCGTTGCGAATCGCTTTCTCCGACAACTGCACGGGAAGGACCAACCTCACCGTCACCGACGAACGGCGGTGGGCGGCCGACACGCCGTGGCACCTGGTCCGCTGCCTCGATTCGTCGGTGGAGGTCGCGTGGCGTCTGTGCGCACTCGACACCGCCGTACCCACAGGACGTCACGCCGCGCAATGACACGACTCGGGCAGCTGATGACGATGTCCGGCACCAGCGCCGCACAGCTCGCCTGCAACGCGGGCGCCGCGCTCGTCGCAACCCGTGCACTGGGCCCGGACGAACGCGGGGTCATGGTGCTCGGCATGACGATCGGCAGCCTCTGCGCGTTGATCGGCGGATTCGGCACCGGATCAGCGTTCCGCCGGCAGCTCTGCCTGCCTGACGGTGACCGGCCCGCACTGGCCTCCGCGTTCGCGCGGTGTTCCGCGGCAGGAGCACTGTCAGCAGCGCTGCTGGGTGTGGCGAGCACCGCCGCCTCCGCCTCGCTCATCGACCTCGCGCTGGCCAGACCGCCGTTTCTCGTCGCAGTCGGGTGCTACACCGCTTCCCAGATGGTCGCCGGCCAGGTCGTCGACGCGTGGTTCGCCGACGGCCGGTTCCACCGCGGAGGGGTGGCGGCCGCGGTGACGAGCGCGGGCGGACTCGCCGGTGTGCTGCTGGCCTCCGGAGCCGGGAGCGCCGCGTCCCTCCTGCTCGCTCAGGCAGGCGGTGTCGCCGTGATGCTGGTGGCCGAAACCGCGGCGTTGCGGCGTGGTGGGTTGCTGAAGTGGGCGCCGGTCTCCGGCGGCGCCGTCATCGGGTTGTTGCGCCTCGGTGCGCCGACGCTCGGACTGTCCATGGGGCTCGTGGTCGTGCTGCGCGCGGACAGGTACGTCATCGGGCTCACGGCGGGCACTGCGGCGGTCGGCGTCTACTCGCTCGCGGCCACGCTCGGCGAGGTCCCCCGGATGGTCTCGGCCGCACTCGGTCAGATGTGCCTGCGGGACATCTCCCTGGGACGGGGAGCGCCCAACCTGGTCAGAACGACCTTGCTCGCGCTGGCGACGACCGCCGTCGCCGGCCTGCTGGTGGTGTTCGCGGCGTGGCTGCTCGTGGTTCCGCTCTTCGGGCAGGCGTTCGGCGACGCCCGTGAGCTGCTGGTGGTCCTCGTCGCCGCAGAGGTGGCCTTCGCGCCGTTCGTGGTCGCGAGCCGAGGACTGATCGGCGGCGGGTGGACCACCGCGGCAGGCGTCCTCGGCGCGGCGGGCGCTGCCGGCGCGATAGGTGTCTACGGTGTCACCGGCTCGCTGGGCGGTGCCGTCGGCGTCGCGGTGGGATCCGTTGTCCTGTACGCGGCACTGTCCACTGTGGCGTGGACGTTGCTGCGGCGGCGCGTCTCAGCGGCCGGTGCCGAGCAGCTGCGCGGCCGGTGATCCGACGACCACCGTCCCCGCCAGCACATCGCGAGTCACCACCGCCCCCGCGCCGACGTAGGCTCCCGCGCCCACGGTGCGGCCCTGCAGCACGACCGCGCCCGATCCCACCGTGGCCCCGGTCTCGAGCCGCACGTTCCCGGCAACGTTGGCCCCTGGCAGCACGGTCACGTAGTCCTCGAGCTCGGTGTCGTGCCCCACAGTGGCGTTGTAGTGCACCTGGCAGTGCGCGCTGATCCTGGCACCACTCGAGATCGTCGTGTTGGCGTGCACGACGAGCCCGTCTCCCAAGATGGCGCACGGACCGACCACCGCGCTCGGGTGGATCAGCTTGCCCGCTCGCAGACCGAGCTCGTCGAGCAGCCTGGACACCTTCACGCGTGCGTCCGTGTCCGCGATCGCGACGACGTACAGTGCCCCGGCAGCCGTGTCTTCCGGCAGACAGACGACATGTCCTCGCACCAGCTGACCGGCTACGACGTCGTCCACGAACGCGGTGACCTCCTGCCCGAGAGCAACGCAGATGTCCAATGCCTCCCTGCCCGCACCACCGGCGCCGGCGATGTAGAAGTCCGTCATCCCGCCTCCTCCGCTTCGGGAAACCTGGGGTTGACCCCGCCGGCTCCGGTGATCCCGCGCGGCCGCAGCAGCTGTCCGGCGGTGCGCAGGATGATCAACAGGTCGAGCCGCCGGCTTCGGTTCTCCAGGTACCACAGGTCGAGTTCGATGCGCTCCGGCCAGCTCAAGGCGTTGCGTCCGGACACCTGAGCCCATCCGGTGAGGCCTGGCCGGACCGAGAGCCGTGCTCGCTGGCGCGGACTGTAGTGGCGCACCTGTTCCGGCAGCGTCGGCCGCGGGCCGATGATGCTCATCTCACCGCGCAGGACGTTCACCAGCTGTGGCAGTTCGTCCAGGCTCGTGCGGCGCAGGACGGCGCCCAGCCCGGTCTCCCGCTCCCGATCGGGCTGCCCTGGCCATCGCGCCGCTCGCATGGTGCGGAACTTGACGATGGAGAACTCCGCGCCGTGCAGTCCACTGCGCCGTTGCCGGAACAGCACCGGCGTGCCCAGCCGCCAGCGGACCAGCACGGCCACCACCGCGAGCACAGGCGCGAGCACCGCGAGCCCGGCCGCCGCGATCACCACGTCCACCATCCGCCGGATCATGCCGTCGCCACCCGGAGAACCTTGGTGAGCGCCGCGGCGGTGTCCTCCACGTCGGCCTTGGACAACGTCGGGTGGACGAGCAGCATCATCGAAGTGCGGCCGAGACGCGCGGCGACGGGCAGTTCCTCCGGTGTGCCGGGCACGGCGGCGAACGCTCGTTCGCGGTAGATCTCACTGCATCCACCGTGCTGGCACGGAACGCCTTCCGCGCGAACGGCGTCGACCACGAGGTCCCTGGTCCAGCCAGGTACCAGCAGTTCGGGCCGCAGATGGATGACGAACTTGTAGTACGCGTGCTCCACACGGGCCGGCGGCAGGGAGATTTCGACGGCCGGCTCGGCGGCCAGCGCATCCAGCAGGATCGCGGCGTTCGCCCTTCGCCGTGCCACCCAGCCGCCGAGACGGCGGAGGTGGTTGCGTCCAATGGCCGCCTGCACCTCCGTCATGCGCGCGTTGGTGCCGAAACTGTCGTGCAGCCACCGAAAGCCGGGCGGGTGCGGAGAATGCACGGCCGTCCAGCTCTTGCCGTGATCCTTCATCTCCCAGCAGCGCCGCCACAGCGACTCGTCGGACGTGGTGACCGCTCCGCCCTCGCCCGCCGTGGTGAGGATCTTGTCCTGGCAGAAGGACCAGGCGGCGATGTCTCCGATGGCACCGACCGACCGTCCGCAGTGGACAGCCCCGTGCGCCTGGGCGCAGTCCTCCACCACACGCAGGCCGTGCTTGCGCGCGAGTTCCAGAACGGGATCGATGTCGGCGGGATGCCCGGCGAGGTGAACGACGATGATCGCCCTCGTGCGGCCCGTGATCGCCTCCGCGACGGTGCTCGCGGTGAGGCACCCGCTGACCGGGTCCACGTCGACGATCACGGGGCACGCCCCGGCCGCGACCACCGCGCTCGCCGTGGCGATGAACGTGGCCGCGGGAACGATGACCTCGTCACCGCGACCGACCCCAAGTGCCCGCAGCGCCAGTTCCAGCGCAACAGTGCCGTTGGAGACGGCCACCGCGTAGTCCGTTCCGACGGCGGCGGCGAACTCGGTCTCGAAAGCCCTGCCGTGAACGCCGGTCCAGTAGTTGACCCGGCCGGAGGCCAGTACCGTCGCCGCTGTTTCCAGGTCCTCGTCGTCGAAGTACGGCCACGAGGCCATCGGGGTCGTGCGCACCGGTGCGCCGCCGTGGACAGCCAGCTCGCTCATCTGAGCCTCACCCTGGTGAGGGCGACGAGCAACAACCCGATCCCGATCTGCACGGGGACCGGCGCGAAGCTGTTGCGCACCTGGACCAGCAACGGCAGCAGCACCACGCCCAGCACCGCGTCGGACCGCCGCTCGAGCCGTGCCAGCAAGGCACCGAGCACCGTCATGAACAGCAGCACGCCGAGCGTGCCGAAGTTGTGGAACGCCTCAGCCACGGGAGAGCCACCGATCTGTCCGGCCCGGTTCGCGATCTCGACGTTGAACAACCTGTCGTCGTAGGCGGGTGGTCCTCCGTGCCAGCCGAGGAACGACTCGAGAAAACGCATCGGCACGGCGACGAAGGTCGCCCCGGCCCGCATCGGCTCGTCCCAGCCGAGCACGACCACCACGGGACGCAGTGAGAAACCCATCTCCGCGATGGCGTCCAGAGGTGCGGTCAGCCACCACGACGGCGACAGCAGGCCACCGATCCGGGTCTGTCGGACCACATCGGCGAGCAGGAGCACCGCCACAGCCCCCACAGACGTCCACAAAGGACGAATGCGGTGCCGCCTGGCCTCGATCACCGCCATGGCCACCAGCGGGAAGAGCACCTCTCCCCGAGTCCCGAGCGGAAGCGCGATCACCGCGTACAGCATGAATCCGGCCCAGCCGGCGACCCGCGCGCGCCCACCCGCCGACACCGCCAGCACCGCACCCGTCCCGGAGCAAAGGGTGCCGAACGCGAGCGTGGTGTCGGTTCCGTTCGCCTCCACGAAAGCGTTGTAGCCACCCGAGAGGAGATCGATTCCACCAGCGCGCACCAGGGCGAAGGCGAAAATCCCGATCCCGGCCAGCTGGACGGCCACCCCGAGCGGCCCCTCCACGGCGCCGCCGCGGCTAGCGGCCGTCGGTTGCGCGCCACGACCGGCCAGCCCGGCGGCCACGGTGTACCCGGCCATGCCGAGCACGGCGAGCGACACGGCTTGCGGCGTGTGCGCGTCCTCGAGCCATCGCACGTCCTCGGAAACCGAGCCACCACGCACCGCGACGCTCAGCAACAGCCCGCCGTGGAACAGGCCGAACAACACCAGGTAGGCCGCCGCGGGACGGTAGACGCCCTGCGGATGCCCGCGCACGAGCACGGCGAGGCACAGCGACCACGATGCCCAGAAAGTCGCCGCCGCCGGCACCACGTCGCCGGACTGCACACGCCACCCCACGGCCGCCACCACCGCCACCGTTGCCACCAAAGCGATGCGAGCCGGTAGCTCACGCGTGAGCGTGCCGTCCGGTGGGACAGGCAGGTCACCCAGCTCCACCTCGGATCGGCCACGGCGCTCGTGCATCGCTCCCGCCTCATCGGCAAGCCTGCGCGGACCGCTCATCGCGACGCGGTCCACACCGTCCGCCACCACTGGTCGTCCGGTGACAAGGCGAACTCCGAGTCGCGGATCCCTTCGGCTATCAGCGCCCGTTCGGACTCCGAGGTGCTCGCCAGAGCGAGCGCCGTGGACGCCCAGCTGCCCGGCCCCACGCACAACGGCAGCAGGTGCAGACCGCGCAGCCGGTCCGCGAGCTCCTGGAGACCGGGCAGGTCGGTCGCGAGGACCGGCACCCCCGAGGCGAGCGCCTCGAGCACCACGCCGGGCAAGCCCTCACGACGTGACGGCAGGAGCAGCACGTCGATCATGGAGAGCACGTCCTCCGGCCGCTCGGTGTGCCCCAGCAGGTGAACTGACGGATCAGCCGCGACGCGCGGTGCGACGGAGGTGAGGTCCTCGACGCCACCAGGTCCGGCGATGCTCAGGCGCACATCGGGACGCCGGCGGCGAGCCTCCCTGTGCACCTCCATCAGGAACGCGCGGTTCTTCTCCGCGGACGCACGGCCGATGTGTCCCATCACCGGCGAGGCACCCGGCTCTCGAACCCGGCGGACGAACCTGAAGCGGTCGACGTCGACCTGGTTCGGCACGACGCGGTACCTGCGGTCGTGCGGAGGCGGATCAGCGAACGCCAGCGCCGCCTTGGTCACGCCGATGACGTCGGTGGCGGAGTTGCAGATCATCTCCCGCAGCAGAGCTCGTTGGAGCCTGCGCGCCGGGGTGTCGCGCCGCCCGTCGCCCTCGCTGCGCATGCGTGCGATCCGCACGGGCACGCGTGCTGCCGAGGCCGCGGCGAGCACAAGGCCGCTGGTGAGGCCCACGTGCGACTCCACCACGTCAGGCCTCAGGTTGCACAGCAAGTTCCACAGCCGCACCGGAAAAGTCACCTTGGGTTTGAGGGGGCAGCGGTGGATCTCGGCTCCGGCAGCGCGGAACGACGAGGCGAGCAGACCCTCGTGCGGTCCGAGGATCACGAAGGTCTGCTCGACGCGGGAAGCCGGGATCGCGCGGCAGTTTCTCAACGCGATGGTCTCCACGCCGCCGCGGTCGAGCGTCCCGAGGACGTGTACCACCTTCACGGGATCCTGCGTCATGTGATCCTCCTGTCGGGCAACGCCGCGGGAATGTGCGACAACCACGTCGAGAAGCGCTCGTCCAGCAACGTCTTCTCGTATGTGCGAGCGAGTTCGAGGTTGCGACGTGACTGGTGCTCCCACTCACGTGGGTCGGTGAGCAGCCGCCCGATGACACGGGCGAGCGCCCCGTCGTCGTCAGCGTCGACCAGGCAACCGCGTTCCAGCAGCTCCGGGATGCCGCCGACCGAGGTGCCCACGGCGGGCAGCGCTCGAGCCATCGCCTCGATCAGCGCGCGTGGCAGCCCTTCCGCACGGGACGGCATCGCGAACAGGTCAGCGGAGTCCAGCAGCACGGTCATCAGCCGGAGGTCGTGCACCGGTCCGATGAAGGAGACCCGATCGGCGATCCCGAGTGACTCGGCCACGGCGACCAGTTCATCGTGTCGCCTGCCACCGCCCACCAGCACGGCGTGCACGTCGAGCCGCGAGTCGACCAGCCTCTGCAACGCCCGCAGCAGGACGTCGTGGCCCTTGTAGAGCTGTTCGTGGGTGCCGACGGCGATGATGCAGAAGGGTCCTGGGCGCCACTCGCGCGGCTTGTCGAGCAGCGTGCCCTCGGCCATGCGCACGTTCGACAAGGCGATGGTGAACCGTCCGAGCGTCGCCGGATAGCGGCGCTGCAGCACGAAATTGGTCACGTACAACACCGCCGACGCACGACCCACGACCCACCCCGTCAGGCGGGCCGCGGCTTTCGCCGCCACTCTGCCTGCAGGGCCGAACGTCCCCGCGGCGAGCACGTCGAACGCGTCCCCGACGACTTCGACGGAGTACTTGCGGCGCAACAACCTGCACACGATGGCGGCCAGGAACCCGATCGCGCCGGGCTGTTGCAGCACGATCACCTCGGCACGCGCGACCGCGTCGGCAATCGCCGGAACGAGCCGGGGCAGTGCGCGCAGGAGCCCTGCCGGACCGCGGTAGTCCTGCAACGGTCGCAGTTCCTCGCTCTCGACTGCGTCCTGTTCGTCAGTCCTCGCGACCACACGCAGCCGGTCACCCTGGTCCAGGTACCTCACGAAGGCACCGGGCACGACCGTCTCGCCTCCGAACCTCATCTCGGTGAAGAGGCTGATGAGCCGGCCACCAGGCGGGCGGGCGACCGGAACATCCGCGGCGTTCTCGACGACATCGGCCACAGTGGCCGCCGCACGCGTGCTGTCGAAGAAGCGCACAACTCGATCGCGCACCGCGCAGGACCGTTCCGCCAACAAGCCTGCCCTGTGCTCGGCATAGGCCTCTTTCAGCGCGGCGACCAGCGCGCCGGGATCGTCCTTCGGCACGATCCAGCACGTGGCGCGGTCGACGGCCTCCGGCAGGGCACCGGCGTCGCTCACCACGCTGGGCACACCCATGGCGCCTGCCTCCAAAGCCGCGCCGTGGTTGTCGGACAAGGACGGCGACACGCTGACGTCCGCGGCCGCGTAGTACGGCCGCACGTCGTCGACGCTGTCGTGCCACGTCACCGACTTGTCGTCGGAGAGCCGGAACCTCGCGAACAGCTCCCTGCGGTACTCCGCCCCCTCCTCGTCGAGCCCGCCGCCGACGAGCACGAGGCGGCTGTTCGGATGATCGGCGCTGAACCTCTGCCAGGCCGTGAGGAGCACGTCGTGACCTTTGATTCCACGTCCTTTGTGGACGAATCGCTTCGGTGCGTACACCAGTGCGACCATGATGACCACGAAAGCGTCACCCGCACCGATTCGCGCACGCGCTTCGACGCGCTCGGCAGGGCTCGGAGGCCGGAACAGGACGGTGTCGACACCGTAGGGCACGACGGGTGTGCGCGCGGGCGAGTGTCCGAGCTCGCGATAACGCCCTGCGGTGAAACGGCTTCCGCAGATGGTCACGGTGTCCAGTCGTGCGGTGATCCTTTCCAGCAGCCGGATCAACCGTGATTCCAGGTAGAGCGGACCGGGGACCATGTGCACCCGCGCGACCCCGGTCGCGAAGCCGGCGAACCGCACCGCGAGCGCCGAGGCGAGCAGGTGGTAGTGCAACACGTCCGGCTCCAGTCGCCGCAGCAGGTCACGCAGCCTCAGCAGACTTGCCAGCGTGTGCAGGGACGGCCGGAACCGGAAGTCGAACGGACTGTCCACAACGGATACTTCTCGGTCGACGAGCTCCCGCCGCAACCGGCCGTCGCCCGGCGGCAGCACCGCGACGACGTCGTGCCCGCGCGCGAGCAACGCGTCGACGTGCGGTGTCGTCCACATACATCCGCGGTTGGTCTTCAGCACGAGCACGACGCGCAACCGACGGGCGGGTGCTGATTCCTTCATCGTCACAGATACTCCACATGCGCCGCGGTGAGCCGATGCCGGGTGTCGAGCACGCAGTCCGCCACTCGCTCGACGAGGGGGTAGTCGACGTCGTCGTGGTCGGCGAGCAGGACGACGATGTCGGCGAGCCGCAGCGCGTCCTCGGACAGCTCGATCGGTTTCACTCCCGGCGGGCAGCGATGATGCTCGACGTGGGAGTCCACCACCTCGATCCGGGCACCGAGCGTCACGAGGAGTTCGGCGATGCGCAGCGCGGGTGACCCGCGGACGTCTCCGGTGTTGGCCTTGTACGCGAGTCCCAGCAACACGACCACGCTGTCCGCCAAGTCCTTCCCACGCCGGGAGAGCGCTGCACAGATCCGCTTGACGACGTGGTCCGGCATCGTGTCGTTGATCTCGTTGGCCAGTTCGACGAAGCGGAACGGCCGATGCAGTTCGTGACGCACCCGCCAGGACAGGTAGGTCGGGTCGACCGGCAGACAGTGCCCGCCGACGCCGGGTCCCGGCGTGAAACGCATGTACCCGAACGGCTTGGTCGACGCGGCGTCGATCACCTTCCACACGTCGACGCCGAGTTGACGTGCGAAGAGGGTGATCTCGTTGACCAGCGCGATGTTGACGTGCCGGAAGGTGTTCTCCAGCAGTTTGGTGAACTCGGCTTCCTTCGTCGACGACATTGGCACGGTGGTGCTGACCAGCCTCGCGTACAGCGCCTCCACGGCGCGCAGCGAGGACTCGTTGACACCCGAGATCACCTTGGGTGTGTTGGCGAGAGTCCAGCGGACGTTGCCCGGATCGATGCGCTCCGGGCTGTAGCCGACCGCGAAGTCAACGCCGGCGACGAGCTCGCTGCCCTCTTCCAGCAGAGGGACGAGCAACTCCTCCGTGGTACCGGGGTACGTGGTGGACTCCAGGACCACGAGCGAGTCGCGGCGGATGTGCGGTGCGATGGCGGTGGCCGCCGACTCGACGAAACTGAGATCAGGTGTTCCGCGGGTCAGCGGCGTCGGCACGGCGATGATCGCGGCCGTGAAGTCCTTTGCGTCTAGATAGGACTGTGACGGGAGATAGCGTCCGCCCTCCAGTGCCGCAGCGAGCTCGTGGTCCGGGACGTCGGCGACGTAGGACCGCGCTTCCCGCAACGACTGGACGCGGCTGGCGTCGAGGTCGATCCCCACGACCGAGAACCCGGTCTCGACGGCCCGCATCGCGATCGGCAGGCCCACATATCCCTGCCCGATCACCACGAGCTTGTCCTGGCCACACGTCGCGGTCATGCGGTCGACCTCGAGATCTTCGCGGCGACGAGCCCTTCCATCCACTCGATCGTCCTGCACAGGGCTTCCTCCAGTGAAACCCGTTGCACATATGGGAAAAGCTGACGCAACGCATCTGTGGACGCCTGCGAATGCCGTACGTCGCCGGTGCGCACAGGACGGTGCACCACGTCCAACTCACGGCCCAGCAACGCCGACAGCCTGAAGATCAGGTCGTTGAGGCTGGTCCGCGTGCCGAACGCGAGATTGACCGGGTTGGCACAGCTGACGGTGCGTGCGACGCAGTCGGCCAGCACGTCCACGACCGAGCCTACGAACGTGAAGTCCCTGCTCTGGTTCCCGTCGCCGAAAACCACGAGCGGCTCTCCGCGCAGGGCGGCCCAGACGAACGCGGGAACGACGGCGGCATACGCGTCCCCTGGCCGCTGAAGTGGTCCGAACACGTTGAAGAAGCGGAACACCGTGCACGGCAGGTCGAAGCAGTGCTGGAACGACAGGGCGTACGACTCCGCGGCGAGCTTGCTGGAGGCGTACGGGCTCATCGGCCGGCATGCCATCTCCTCGGACTTCGGCAACAGGGGGTTGCTTCCGTACACGGAACTGGACGAGGCGATCACGACGTGCGCACCGGCGGTTCTGGCGGCCTCCAGCACCTCCAGCGTTCCCGTCACGTTGACGTCGTGACTGCGCCGCGGGTCCAGCAACGACCGCGGCACGGACGGAACCGCTGCGAGGTGCACCACCGAGTCCGCACCCCTGCACGCGTCCATCACCGCCTGACGGTCGAGCACCGACCGCACGCGCAGCTCGACGTCGACCCCGTCGAGGTTGCTCCGCTCGCTGGTGCTGAGGTCGTCCAGCACGATCACGTGTGCTCCCCTGCGCACGAGCTCGACGCAGAGGTTGGCGCCGATGAACCCTGCGCCGCCTGTGACGACGACCTTCACAACGTCACGCTCGCGTCGTTGTGGGCACTGCGCGGTACCGGGACGGTTCCGGTCGCGCACTCCGTCATCACTTCGACCTCGCCGTAGTCCACGGCGAGCGACAGCAGATAGGCCGGATCGAGCGGCGGCACGACGACCTGCGAGATGGACGGGTGCGACGGGCGCTGGTCGAGCTCGCCCGGCCCGAACAGTTCCTCGTGCAGCTTCTCGCCTTCGCGCAGTCCTGTGTAGACGATCGGTGCGGACCTGCCGGAGACCTCCATCAGCTGACGGGCGACGTCGGCGATCCGCAGCTGCTCACCCATGTCGAGCAGCAGGGCCTCTCCGGAGCGGCCGATCGAAGCTGCCTGGAGCACGAGCTGGACCGCTTCCGGAATGGTCATGAAGAAGCGGCTCGCCTCGGGATGTGTGACGGTGATCGGACGACCCTGTGCCAGCTGCTCGGTGAAGGTGCTCAGCACAGAACCGCGGCTGCCGAAGACGTTGCCGAACCGCACGGACAGGAACTTGCCGTCGGAACGCGTCGCGGCGTCGGCCGTGAGCCGCTCACCGACGCGCTTGGAGCTGCCGAGCACGCTCTTCGGGTTCGCCGCCTTGTCCGTGGAGATGTTGACGAACGTGCTCACGCCCGCCGCCAGCGAGGCCTCGAGCACGTAGTACGTCCCGAGCACGTTCGTCTTCCACGCTTCGAGCGGATACTGCTCGAGGGCGGTGAGGTGCTTGAGCGCCGCGGCGTGGAAGACCACGTCCGGTTGGCAGCGGGCGAAGACGATCCGCACGGCTTCGGCGTCCCGGATGTCGGCCAGCACGACGTCCGGCGAGTCGAGCATCGCCTCGCCGTAGATCGACAACTGCACGGCGTGCAGCGCCGACTCGTCGCGATCGAGCATGAACAGCTGCGCGGGTCCGAACCGGTGAATCTGGCGACACAATTCCGATCCGACGGACCCGCCGGCGCCGGTGACGAGGACCCGCTTGCCGGCGAGGTGCTCACCGGCCGTGTCGGCGCAGGTGTGGACCTGCTGCCTGCCGAGCAACTCGGCGAGGTCGAGTTCGCGAAGATCCGCGACACCCACCTGGGAGCCGAGCATCTCGTTCAGCGACGGCAGCACCTGCAGGCCAAGACCCGCCTGGCGCGCGAGGGCGGACATCTCCTGCAGCACAACGGGGTCAGGTTTGCGCAGCGCGACGACGATCAGCGTCGCGCCCGTGCGTGAGGCAACCGTCAGCACGTCCTCGCTGGTGCCGCTCACTGGAACGCCGCGGACGCGCAGCGACTGCTTCGCCGGGTCGTCGTCGACGAGCGCGACGGGGAGGTAGCCGCTCGCCGGGTCGCTCAGCATCGACCGGATCAGTTGTTCCCCCGTGACACCCGCACCCAGGATGACCACCCGCCGGGCGGACGCCCGTTCCGGTCTCGCCCAGCGCTCGCGACTCCGCCGGAGGGTGCAGCGCCCCGCCCAAGCCAGGAACAGCGCGACGAACGCGGACGTCAGAGGTACGGATCGGGGCACGGGCGGAATCACCGGGTACAGATCGACGATCACGGCGACCACACCGGTGATGACGGCGACCCATGCCAGCCGCACCGCCTCCTCGAGACTGCCCACCGGGTAACGCCCGCTGTAGAGGTGCGCCGCCAGCGCGACGACGGCAGCAATGGCGAGAACGATCAGAGCGAACTGAACAAATCGTGTGCCATCGACGTCCGTTGCTTCCAACGCGTATCGGAACCAGGTCACCGCCGCCATGGCAACGATCCACGCGGCGGAATCGATTCCCCACAGCAGAAGCCGAAATCCCCAACCGGTCGAGGGCACAGGATCGAACCTCATTCCCACCTTGGCACACCAACACTTGATCTGCTCAGACCGCCGAGGCAGTGGTTCATTACTCGCGACTACCCGGAAGTGTTACTCACTTGCACAACCTGAAACTGTTGGCACAATTCACCACTCGTCCCCGGCCGAATACTGATCCAACTCTGAAAGGAACCCGTGTCTCTGCGCGGCTATCTCCTGCTGGTCCGCGAACGCTGGCGGGTCGTCACAGCGGGCCTCGCACTGGGCGCCGGCGCCGCTGTGGCGGCCACCTGGGCGGTCACCCCCGTCTACGAGGCGGAGGTGACGCTGTTCGTCTCGGCGCAGGACGTGGACGGCGACGCCGCCCAGGCCTACCAGGGCAGCCTCATGTCCCAGCAGAAGGTGAAGTCGTACACGCGGCTGGTCACCAGCGGGCGCATCCGTCAGGACGTCGAACGCCGAGGGCTCGAACCGGAGCCGGACTCCATCCGAGCCGACGTCCAGCCGGGCACCGTGCTGCTGTCGATCACCGCCACCGATCCGTCGCCGATCCGGGCACAACACCTGGCCGACGCGGCGGCCGAGGCGTTCAGCGGGCTCGTCGCGGAGCTGGAGAAACCGACCGGCGGTGGTCAACCCTCCGTCGCGGTGAAGGTGATCGAACCCGCCAGGCTGCCGACCACTCCCGTGTCTCCCCGTCCGGTGAGCAACGGCGTCCTCGGTGTCCTGATCGGACTCGCCGCCGGCGTCGGTGGGGCGCTGGTGCGCAACGCGCTCGACACGTCGGTCCGGTCGGTGGAGATGCTCCAGGACCTGGTGGCCGCACCGTCGCTGGGCACCGTCGCCTTCGATCCGGGCGCCGCGGCCCGTCCGGTGATCACTTATCCGCACGCCTCGTCGGCGCGCGCGGAGTCGCTGCGGCGGATACGGACCAACCTCCAGTTCGTCGATGTCGACCAACCTGCCCGCACGGTCGTCATCACGAGCTCCATGCCGGGTGAGGGCAAGTCGACGCTGACCTGCGATCTCGCTGTCACCCTCGCCGAGGCCGGGAGGACGGTGGTGGTGGTCGACGCCGACTTCCGCGCGTCCCGCATCGGCGACTACCTGGGTCTGGAGTCCGCCATCGGCCTGACCAGCGTGCTCATCGGGCACGCGTCGCTCGAGGAAGCGCTGCAGCCGTGCGGCCGCCGCGGCATGACCGTGCTCGCGAGCGGTCCGCCCCCGCCGAATCCCAGCGAGCTGCTCGCCTCGCGGTACGTCGTGGACCTGCTCGACCTGCTGGCGGCCCGCTTCGACGTCGTGCTCGTGGACACGCCGCCCCTGCTGCCCGTGACCGACGCCGCGATCCTGGCGAGCCGGTGCGATGGAGCGATCCTGGTCGTGCGGCACGGCAAGTCCACGAAGCATCAGGTCGAGGAATCCGTCAACGACCTCAAAGCTGTGTCGGCACGACTGCTCGGCACGGTCATGACGATGACACCGAGGACCCGTGCCTGCGAGGCCTACCAGTACCAGCGCACCGACGAACCGAGGACCGTGCCCCTGCCGCGAACCCGTGCGCACCGCGAGCACCGCGAGCACCGACCATGACCATCCCCGAGCCGGCGCACCGGACCAGCAGCACACGCCTGGCAGTGGCGTCGGCGATCACGCTGTGCCTGGCAGTCAGCGGACTGTGCGGGGTCGTCACTCACGAAGGGCGAGAGATGCAACAACTACCATCGGTCTTCGCTTCGCTCGACGCGGTGCGGCGTCCGCCCAGGTGGACGGAAGGCATGACGTTCCTGCTGGCGAGCAACGACTCCGCTCCGTCCTCCGACGGCAGTCAAGTGATCATGCTCGTGCGGCTGTCTCCAGACCACAAGGCGGCGACCGTCGTGTCGATCCCACCTGACAGCTGGGTCGGAGTTCCAGGACACGGCATGGCCAGGATGAGCTCGGTGTACGCGTTCGGCGGACCCTCGTTGATGGTCAACACGGTGGAGACGCTCACCGGGGTTCGGGTGGACCACTTCGCGACGACCGATCTCACCGGTTTCAGGGCGCTGGCGCAGGTGGTCGGTGGAATCGGCCGGGTCGATCCCAGCATCGCCGATTCTGTCGAGCGGCAGCAGGAGGCGCTGCGAGCACTGATCTCCACGGTCATTTCGAGCGGGGTGCTCAGCAGCCCCAGCCAGGCACACGACTTCGCCGACACGGTGAGCAGGTACGTCCAGTTCGACGACATCCTGACGATGAGCGCGCTGCAGTCGCTCGCCTTCAGCCTGAGGGAGCTGGACCCCTCCGCCGTCACGTTCGTCACGGCGCCGATCTCGGACGGCACGCGTTCCGGTCAGCTCTGGGAGGCGTTGCGCCAGAACCAGATCACGCAGTATCTCGAGAGCACCCCGCGATGAGGACGAGTTTCCGCATCCTGTTCGTGTGCACCGGCAACATCTGCCGCTCGCCCTTCGCCGAGTTGCTGACACGGCACCTGCTCACCCAGCGGCTGCCGAACGACCAGGTCGGACGCTTCGTCGTCGCGAGCGCGGGAACTCAGGCCATGACCGGAGCGGCGATGCACTTGCTTACCCGCGACCACCTGCCCAGATGGGGAGTGGAGCGGGTGGCCGGCGAGACGCACATCGCTCGCAATCTCGATCGGATCGCCCTGGCTTCGGCTGATCTGGTGCTGACAGCGGATCGCGAACAACGTGCGGAGGTCGTCTCCAGGCACCCACCACTGCTGCACTCGACCTTCTGCCTGAGGGAGTTCGCCCGCCTGCTGGCACCCGTGTCGCTGCGCCGCACCGGTGACGACCCCGTGCTCCGTGCACGAGCGGCGGTCTCGACCGCGGCACTGCGCCGAGGCCATGTCATGTGGGTCAACAAGACCGACGACGTCGTGCCCGATCCGTACGGCCGGGCACGCGGGGTGCATCACCAGAGCACGGACATGATCGGCGCCGCACTGCACGAGGTGCTCACCGTGATGTTCGACGCGTGAACAATCCGCCCGAACGGGGGCAGTTCTCGCGTTGCGCGGGCAGCTTCGCCGACGATACGCAACTACCGATCGCCAGCAGGCGGCACGCCCGTCTCTCCGAGGAGCACATGTGGCCACCGTGGTACCACTGTCACTGACCTTGGACGTGGGCGGTCATCAGTGCGTCACCCAGGTCTGGGCGTTGCAGACCGGACAGGTGGCCGATGGCACGGAGCGGTGGCTGCTCGACGCCTCGGCGGTGCGGTGGCTGCTCGACCGGATCGCCGACGGCGAGATCAGCCCCGATCGAGCGGCGGAACTGGTGCGCCAGGTGTCGCGGTGGAACAGCGGCTGCTGCTATTGGTGCGACCTCGCGGCGCCGGTCTATCCAGAGGCACTCCGCCACCACCAGGACGCACAGGAGCGATGGCAGCGGCAACAACGGAGCATCACGCCGGTGACGCACCCGTATCTGCTCGAGAACGGCACGGCGCACAGGTGGGACTGCCCGGCCGCGCCACCAGTGCGAGGCCCCGGTCATCCTGGGGCGGACCTGCACGCCTACGCGGCGTGGCACGGGCCGCTGAACGGAGACCTGGACCGGATCATGGCCGCGCTGTGGGAGGAGACACGGGTGATCAGACGAGTCACCGAGGCTGAGCTCGAACGGTGGTTGAGGTCGCGCAACCACCACACAGGCTCTCCCTGGTGTCCGCGGTGCTCGCCGGAGCCGTCAGGCCAACGCCAGCACGGTTAGCTCACGACTCCAGCACGCAACAGCTTCCCCGCACCACAGCAGGGAGACCGTCGGGCGCGCACGCCATCCGGCCGACGACCCGGATTCGGTGACCGCCGTGCTCCGGGGCCAGTCGCACCTCGACGTCCATCGGCTCTCCGCGCCGCAGCAGCGCCCGCCACTCGCCCGCGACCGCCGACTCGAGGCCGGACTGCACGTCCGATCCCTCACCGAAGATCCGGTGCAGTCCGCTCGACATGATCAGCCTGCCGCTCATGAGGTCGAGGGAGAACACCCCGAACCCGGCATCCGCCACGGCGTCGACGGCATCCGCGAACTCGAGCCGGTCCGCTGCGGAGGAACCGTCGCTCGTGATCTGCCGGCCCGCACCGGCGCTGGTCAGCCAACCCGGCAACCACGTGCACAGCAGGGATTCGTCCACCTGTGTGATGCGGACGGACACGTTGGGGGTCCGCGCGAGATCTGTGAGCGGATCAGGCGCCGCCGCGACGTGCTCGACGGGTTCACCGGACCGGGACGCCTGCCCGAACAGCCGGCGCAGCAGTACGGCGGTGTCATCCGGCAACAGTTGCCCGAGCGTCAGACCGACGACCTGATCGTTCCCCAGAACGTCGGTCGCGGACTTGTTGCTCATTTCCACGCGATAATCCACGACATCGGGCAAATCGCCCTCGCGCTGAATCGGCGTCCACACCAATGCAGCTTCCTGCATCAGATCGACGACCTCCTGCAAGCGCAGCCCATTAGCCAAGATGTGTCTCGCCCCCTACCTGAGTAACCGCCGTGGAGCCACGCAAAGACTACGGTCCGCAGCGGTTTCTCACCTCAACGGGAGGAAACTATGCATCAAAGCGTAACATTGGACCCACTAGGTCAACGCCGTGGTGACAGATCGTCGACAATTATCCGGACAGACACCACGAGGACGCACTTCGCCGCTGAGGTGCGTTAACTCGTTCGAGTGACAGTCGAGCACACCGCGCGATATGCCGAATGCCCGGCCCTTTCGGGCATCCTGGAGATCAGGCGACGAGCCGGTCATCCGGAGGCACTGTGCGGCCGAGCTGGGCCAGTAGATCGGCGACCTCGCGCGCGGCGCCCGTGCAGTTGTGGCAGAGCGCCAGATGGTCGCGCACCCGTTGCCGCACGCCGCGATTCTTGTGCCCGGACAACAGCGCGGCCAGGTTGTCGACCGCCTCACGACAGATCTCCTCGGCCGCGGCCTTCACGTGCATCTGCACGTAGGCGAGCCGAAGCCCTTCGCGAGCGCGGAAAGCCAACGCGGCCACCGCGTTCGGACGCATGCCGAGCACGTCCGCCGCCGCCGACGTGCTGAGCCGCTCCAGTTCAAGCAGCACCAGCACGGTCCGCCACCGCACGGGCAGGCTGTCGAGAGCCTTGCTCGCGAGCTGGGCGTCCAGCCCTTCGGCGACGGGATCGCTCTCCTCGGTCGGCAACAGGAGCTCGGTGACCTCCACGCGTCGGTCGATCATCCGATCGCGCGCCAACTGCTTGTAGAACGTGGTGCGGACCGTGGTCAGCAGGTAGGCGCGGAACATCTCCGTCGGACCACCGCCCGCGACAATCCGGTTGAACACCTTGACAAATGCGTCAGAAACGAGATCGTCGGCACCCTGCGAGGTGCCGAGCAGTTTGCACGCGAGTCCGTACGCATCCGAGAAATTCCTGCGATAGAGCTGGACGAAAACCTCCCGGTCTCCGGCGCGAACCGCCTGCACGAGACCGGAGTCGATGTCCTCGACTTCGTCAGTCATTTCACCTGCCTCAGGTTTCCGATTTCCTCTCCGTCAGCCCCGCCTGTGAGTGGCAAAGCTACAGCGAGCAGTTCACTCATGGAAGACAACTCTCCGGAACGGCGAACTTCTCGCCCGACAGGTGCGCACGACGCTGCCTCGACATTGCCGAACATCCCCAAAATTGCGTAGTGCCCTCACCCGTTCGAGTGATCGACCCCGCGAGGGAACCCGTTCGAACGCTGCACGGGAATCGTGTGGGACGGGCTCGCACACACGTTGTCGTCGTCCAGTGTTCCCAGACTGATGACCGCGGAGCGGAGCGCCACGCGCAAACGGTCCACCTGAGCCGCGGTCAGGCGGATCGTCTCGCGATCCGCGTTCTCCACGACCACGAACTCCTCGGTCAGTGCCACCACCGTGGTCGCGTTCCTGCCGCGCTCGTCGCGGCAGCGGACAGTCCACGAACGACGGTCGGCCGCCCGCAGGAAGAATCGAACCAGCACTGACGACACCCATCCTTCGCGATGAAGACGAAACATCCACGACCACCTCGAGACGGACTCCAGAGATCACTTCGGCAGGAACGACAGCTCGTAGGCCCGCGCCACGGCGTGCGCGCGGTCCCTGGCGTCGAGCTTTCGCAGGATGTGACTCACGTGCGTGCGCGCGGTCTCGGCGGTGATCTGGAGTCGCAGCGCGATCTGCACCGCCGTCCGCCCTTCGGCGACGAGCTGCAGCACCTCGAACTCCCTGCGCGACAACGACCTTCCGCCCGACGATCGCGCACCTTCCACCGAGGTGGCGAAGACCGTGAGAGCAGGGTCGATGTGGTGACCGACTGTCGCCGCCGCCGTGATGGCCTTCACCAACCGGTCGGGATCAGCGTCCAGCGGCACCAGCGCTCGGGCGCCGTTGATGCGCGCCATGGCGATGCTGTCGGCGGTGCGAGCCTCCCGGCCCAGCAGCGCCACCACGGTGAGATCCCTGAACAGTCGGGTCAGCAACTGGCAGCGGTTCCAGCCGGGATCGATGGTGGAAGTGACGAGAACGACGTCGGGGTGCGCTGACTCGCACAGTTCGATGATGTCGCGGGTGCTGCTCACCGCATCGACCCACTGCAGAGCACGATGCGCCGAGACGACTGTCTGAACACCGTGTCGCAGCAGCGGCAGCGACTCGACCAGCGCCACTCGAAGCCGGCGCGTGCTGCCGCCTCCCTCCAGCCATATCTCTTCTGGACCTGCACCCATTTGTTCATCCCCTGACCGATGTTCTGTTCAAAAACTCCGAGTGATCGGACGCTGCGCACGACCGCGGCGTTGTTCACCCGCACAACTCCACCGCTTGTCCACTCGCACGAGTGGCTGATGAAGCGCGGAATCACTTGTTCCGCTCAGCGCTCGTAGGCCCGCCACCGTGATCGCGTGGGCGACATTCACCGGCGGTATTCCAGCTGTCAGCCTCTCGAAGGTCACCCTGTTATCGCTCACATCCGAATCGGCAACAGTGCCACACACCCGACCACGTTGTAGTCGTGCACGCCATCGTCGCTGTCCACGTCGGCGCGTCCATCGAGCAAAGGAGTGGCGTTTCCATTGAGCCGCGGCACCTCGATGCATCCACACGCAGGCTGACATCGGACACACGAATTGGACCTCTGCGATCCGCTCGGCCGGCACGGGCGCTCCGAGGTCAGTGGCGACGCCTGCCTGCCCGCTCCAAGCGCCGACCATGCTGCTGCTGATCACCGGATCCTGCCGAGGGCAACCGCCGCCCGGTCACGACGACTCGTGCCGGTCGCGTGCTTCATCGCCTCGCCTGAACGGCCGGCACGCCGCGAACACGATGAGCAGCACGACCGGCAGCACGCCTGGCGCGGCCAGCAGAAACTGCCACCACGTCGTCAACGTGGTCAACCAGGAGACGTCGCTCTCGGCCTTCAACGCGGTCATCCCGCGGTTCACGTCGGCCCCGCAGGCCACCGTCAGGTCCACTGCCGCGGCACAGGCGATCACCGTGATCTCCCCGCCCGCGGAAATCTCTCCCACGGCGGCGTCGAGTTCGACCTGTGCCGTCGCGCCGGCGGCGACGTCGACTCGCCACTTCGTCTGGACAGGCTCCCGCCTCTGGCCGCTGTCCGTCGGTCCCAGCACGAGCGACGACGGCGTCGTGAGCGTCACCTCGAGCTGGTCGAGCTGCTGATCGGTGTTGTTGTGGACCTTGACCTGATAGGTGGTCGACAGGCTCTCGGTGACCGTCTCGATCCCGTCGTCCACGATCACGACCACGTCGGCATCCGACCCGCGGAGCGCGGCCAACGTGATCGTCAGAGCTGCGGCGAAGGCCACCCCCGATGCCACCCACCGACGGCTGAACCTCACGGGGACGGAACGCGAATCAGTCATCGAGCGGGCCTCCACCCGTTGCACGGCGAACTTTCACTTCCCAGACCGCACGGGGCACCTCCGATTGCGAACTCTCAGTCGTCCTCACCTGATCGTGCGATCGCCTGCAGGTCCACAGTGGATCGAACTCCCTCAAGAGAGTGATCATTTCGAGATCCGATAACACCCCTGAAGCGCTCCGCGATCGACTTCACAGGCAGTGAAGAAGCCCACGGTCCCTTTTGGAGTGATCTTGACCCAGCTACCCGACCAGCCACCGGCCCTTCTGCGCATGTGGTGGAGCGTCCCGAACTGGTGCCGCCTGCTGCCCGTGCTCGGCGGCACGCTGCTCGCACCGATGGCGCTGGTGTCCGTGTCCATCCCGCCGATGTCGAACCCGGTGCCGGACATCGCGTCCGCGCCGACGTCACCGGTGGGACCGGAAACTCCCGTGAGCAAGGTGAACCCGACGACTCCACTCGGCCCGGACTACCAGGTGACACTCGCCGGCCAGAGCAGTCCGATCACACCGAGCGGCACGGCTTCCACGGCTCCTGCTTCGCACGCCGCCGAACCGAGTCCTTCCGCCGCGACAGGCACCAGGTCACCGGAGCTCGCCGGCACCGTTCCGTCCGGCGGTACGACCACGACGCCGCCGGTACCGGCGGCGACACCCATCCCCACCTCCCCGCCCCTCCAGAACGACACGTCCGGCGTACCCGTCCGAAGTGGACCGTCGGCTTTGGACTCGGGGAAGGACGGAGCGCACCTCGCCGACGAGCTCGTCAGTCGCGCGATCATCAACGGCGGCTCACTCACCGGGAAGATCGCATGAGCGGCGACGACAACCCGATGGGCAGCACCGACGCCCGAGCGTTGCACAGGTTCCAGCGCGGCCGGTCCGCCCACCGCTGTCCGGCTGGCCACGGTGCCCTGCGGGTGTGGCCGGACGCCGACGCACCGTCCGGCATGTGCCTCACCTGCACGACCTGCGGACACCGCGTCACGGTGGACGACACATCGCTCCGCAGGGCCGCCGATGACGAACCGGCCGCACAGACCGAGACGGCTCCGAGCGTGTGCCTGTCCGACGGCATCGCGCCACGTGGCCTCCGCCCCGACGGCACGGTGCGCACGACCGGCTGGGCGCAGTTCGCGAACATGCCGATCTCCACCGGCTTCCTCACAGCGCTGGCCGCATTCTCCGCCGCCGTGCCGCTGGTGCCGGTGGCACCACTGATACCGGTCGTCGCGCCACCGATCGGCTACCTGGCCTGGAAACTCGGGACGAGGTGGCGACCGGCCTCGCAGGCTGTCAACACACGACGCGTCCCGATCGCGGCGCTCACCGCGGGACAACAGATCCGCCTTTACGGCACAGCCGGTCCAGTCGGCGAGGTGAGCACTGTCACCGCGAGTGCGACAGGACATCTCAAGGTGCGGATGGTCGGCGGCCTGGAGATTCTGCGGCGCCCCGAACAGCAGATCTGGCAGGTCGATCTGAGGAACTGACCCGTCGGCTCGGGGTCACCGACGACTTCCGGCGGCGAGGGATGGGCTGGCCCGGTACACCACGACGGAGTGCGCCGGGCAGCCATCGTGCTCACCGCTCCTCGATCCACAACATAGTCGCGACCCACCCCTGCCCGCTCCCGAAGAGTTCACCTGTTGCGGTGACTCCCCCGGCCGTAATCCGCTGATCGTTCCCAGGTCTGTCACGTGTGTACGAGTCCACACGACCGCCGGGTCGGCGGGACCGGAGGCATGACATGCGCACAGGGGAGTTCCGGAAGATTCCGTCCCTGTCACGTGTGTTCGTCGCCTTCGTTCTGGGTGCGGGCTCGGCGACGATGACGACCGGCTCGTCCGCAGCCGATGTCATCACCCCGTTCACCCAGGTGTACGACCAGGTCGTCTACGGCGACTTCAACATCATCGGCAACTCGGTGACGAAGTGCCCTGCCACGCCGTCGCCGCTCACCTCGGCCATGTGCGCGAACGGCGCCGGACGGACGGATCCCGACGCCGTCAACGACGAGTACCAGATGGCGTGGGCTGACGCCGACACCAACTCCGCGACGTTCAACTCCAGTTCAGCGAGTCTGACCATTCCGCCTGGCGCGACGGTCGACCACGTCCGCCTCCACTGGGCGGGCAACACCGGTCTCTACACCGATGAGGACGGCTCGGTCATCTCGCCGCTGTGCAGCGGCAACGCCCTGGTCGCCGGTGAGCTCGCGGTCACTCCTCCCGGGACGCCGCAGACACAACCGGTGAGCGTCCGGGTGGGCACCGGCGCGACCGTCCCCGTGCCCGCCCAGACGTTCGTCAACGAACCGGCGGCCGACCTGACGGAGGCTCAGTACTACAGCGCATCGGCGAACATCACACCCTTGTTCTCCGCTGCCCCCACGGGATCCCCGCTCACCGTGACGGTCGGCAACGTCTGGACACCACAGGGGTACAACTGCTTCGGCGGCTGGTCGCTGACCCTCGTCTACAAGTATCCACAACCGGAGCCGACCTACGCGCCGGTGCCGCGTGAGGTCTTCATCTACGACGGGCACGTCCGTCAGGACAGCCTGCAACCCCCGACCACGGTGCCGATCAGCGGCTTCCGGTACGCCGGCGGCCCGCTGCGAGCCGGTGTCACCGCCTACGAGGGCGATTGGGGCATCGCCGGTGATCAGTTCCTGGTCAACGGGACCGCGGTCAGCGAGCCTTCCGGTGCCGGAACGGGGAACTTCTTCGTCGACAGCGCGGAGGGACAGGTCAATCCCAACGCGCCGAACAACTTCTCCGTCGACGCCAAGGACTTCACGTTGCCGCTGGGCACACTGCCCGTCGGAGCGACCAGTCTGTCCCTCCAGTTCAACACCACCGGCGACTCCTACCTCGCCCAGCAGGTCGCGTTCTCCGTTCCGCTGCCCGCCCTGAACGTGGTCAAGGAAGTGTGCACCTCGAGCACACCGGTGAACTGCGGCCCCGGCGGATCCGGTCCGTGGGCGGAGAACACCCTCGTGCCCGCGGGGAGCACCGCGTACTGGCGCATCCGGGTGACCAATCCGACCACTGTGGACATTCCAGGTGCGACGCTGAACGACACGATGGCACCCGCATGCGCCACTGCTGCGGGAACGTTCGCGGTGCTCGCGGGCCAAACGGTGACTTTCCACTGCAACTCACCGGGTCTCACAACAGCACTCGTGAACAGCGTGACGGCTCGCTTCGTGCCCCCCGGTTCGCCAGCGGGCACGACACCGATCGACACCGCACCGGACACGGCCCGCGCCGACGTGCACGCGCTCACGATCGCCAAGCAGGTCTGCGCTTCGCTCGCCGCAGCGGACTGCGGAGCGGGCGGGGCAGGTCCGTGGGCAGAGCTGGCGACGATTCCGGCGGGCACCACGGCCCACTGGAAGATCACGGTGACCAACACCGGCAGCGTCGACCTCACCGGCGCCACGGTCACCGACGCGGCCCAGCCCGGTTGTGCCACCGCGGCGGGAACGTTCTCCCTGGCCGCCGGGGCATCCGCCTCGTTCTACTGCTCGACGACGAACGTGACCGCGGGGAGCACGAACATCGTCACCGCGCGGTACGTGCCGCCGGGCTCCCCGGTAGGTACAGCATCAGTCGTGACCGCCCCGGACGACGCGCGCGTGCGGGTGTCCCGCCTGACCGTCGCCAAGGAGGTCTGCGGGTCGGCCCGACCCGCAGACTGCACCGCCGGCGGAACCGGGCCGTGGCAGGAGAACAGGACCGCGCCGACCGGGTCAGCGGTCCACTGGCGAATCACGGTGGCCAACCCCGGCGAAGCCGACCTGAGCGCGATCACGCTGAACGACAGCGGTGAGGCGACCTGCGTGACCGCGGCAGGATCATTCGACCTGGCTGCGGGCGCCACGAAGGCGTTCTACTGCTCGACCGCGAACGTCGTGGCGAACAAGACGAACACGGTGACGGCGCAGTACGTGCCTCCTGGCGCGGCGCCCGGCACCCCGCCGGTGCTGACCGTTCCGGACGGCGCAACCGTGAGCGTCTACGGTCTGGCCCTGGCGAAGGAGGTCTGCGCCTCGCTGAACGCGGCGGACTGCGCCTCGGGCGGCCCGTGGGTCGAGACGGCGAACCTGCCCGGCGGGTCGACGGCGCGGTGGCGGATCACCGCGACCAACACCGGCGATGTCGGCCTGACAGGCATCACGCTGAACGATCCCGCGGAAGCATCTTGTTCCGCGGCACCGTTCGACCTGTCCGTGGGTGCGTCGGCCACCTTCTCCTGCTCCACCGCCGACGTGACGGAGGGACGAACGAACACGGCGGTCGCGACGTTCACCCCGCCCGGCGAGACCGCAGTCGCCACGGCGTCCGACTCCGCGAGCGTGAAGGTGACGAACCTGGCCTTGGTCAAGGAGATCTGCGCCGGCACGGACTGCGGTGCAGGTGGCGCCGGCCCGTGGAATGACACCTCTGCGATGCCGACCGGCTCCGCCGCGCACTGGCGGATCACGGTGACCAACACCGGTGAAGCCGATCTGACCGGCATCACGGTGAACGACCCCGCCGAGACGACCTGCTCCACAGCACCGTTCGACCTCGCCGCCAAAGCGTCGAAGACGATCCACTGCTCCACCACGAACCTCACCAAGAACACCACCAACTCGGCGACCGCGCAGTACGTGCCACCAGGGGCACCGCCGAACACCGTGCCGATCGTGAGCGCTCCGGACAGTGCGACCGCGAACGTGTACGGTCTCGTGCTGGCCAAGGAAGTCTGTTCTTCGCTCACCCCGGCGGACTGCGACTCAGGTGGTCCGTGGGTGGAAGCGGCCAACCTCCCCGAGGGTTCCACCGCGCACTGGCGAATCACCGCGACCAACGCCGGCGGCGTCGACCTGACCGGCATCGTGCTGAACGACGCCGCCGAGCCGGACTGCGCGGAGTCCGCGGGATCGTTCGACATCAGCGCTGGCGGGTCGAAGACGTTCTACTGCTCGACGACGAACGTGACCGCCAGCGTCACCAACACGGTGACGGCCACGTTCACGCCACCGGGCGGAAATCCGCTGACCACGGCACCGGATTCGGCGACGGTGAACGTGACGCGGCTGACCGTGACGAAGACCGTCTGCTCGTCCCTGTCCATTGCGGACTGTTCAGGTGCTGCCGGGCCGTGGGTCGACACGGCGAACCTGCCCAGCGGGTCGACCGCGCACTGGCGGATCACCGTGGCCAACACCGGTGACGTCGACCTCGCCGGCATCATCATGACCGACAAGGACGAACCGGCCTGCGAACAAGCCTTGTTCGACCTGGCCGTCGGTGCGTCGAAGACGTTCTACTGCTCGACGGCCAACGTGACGGCGGGCCGGACGAACACCGTCACCGCGCAGTACGTGCCACCTGGCTCCGGGGATTCGACGACGACCGAACCCGCCTCGG
Organism: Lentzea sp. NPDC005914; assembly: GCF_040629405.1. Classification (NCBI taxonomy): domain Bacteria; kingdom Bacillati; phylum Actinomycetota; class Actinomycetes; order Pseudonocardiales; family Pseudonocardiaceae; genus Lentzea; species Lentzea sp. NPDC005914. The sequence goes on from NZ_JBEXVQ010000054.1 coordinate 58,016, forward strand.
CGACGGTCATCGTGACGAATCTGGCTGTCAACAAGGAGATCTGCGCCGAAGCGGACTGCGACGACGGTCCGTGGAGTGATGCGGCGGGCCTGCTGACGGGTTCGACGGCACACTGGCGAATCACGGTGACCAACACCGGCGAGGCCGATCTGACCGGCATCACGCTGAACGACCCCACCGAAGCGACCTGCTCCACAGCACCGTTCGACCTCGCCGCCAAAGCGTCGAAAACGATCCACTGCTCCACCACGAACCTCACCAAGAACACCACCAACTCGGCGACCGCGCAGTACGTGCCACCAGGTGCACCGCCGGACACCGAACCGGTGGTGACACAGCCGGACGGCGCGACCGCGAACGTGTACGGCCTTGAGCTGGTGAAGGAAGTCTGCGCGGCGTTCAGCGAAACCCGCTGCGGCCCAGAGGGTCCAGGACCGTGGGGGCTCACCGCGAACGTTCCGAGCGGTTCCTCGGTGTACTGGCGGATCACCGCCACCAACACCGGTGACGTCGACCTCACCGGGATCACTCTGACCGACGAGAAAGAGCCGGGTTGCGACGCGGAGTTCGACCTGGCCGTGGGAGCGTCGAGCTCGTTCTACTGTTCGACCTCCAACGTGACCGGAAGCGTGAAGAACGAGGCCACGGCGTCGTTCGAGATGATGGGCTGGCCGGAGGAAGCGGCCACGGACGCCGTCGCGGCGGTGAGCATCGCGGATCTCCACGTGGAAAAGGAGATCTGCGCCGCGCTGACCGAGGCGGAGTGCGCTACGGGCCCGTGGGTGTACTCGGCGACCGTACCGAGGGGCGCGACGGCACACTGGCGCATCACCGTCACGAACACCGGCGACGTCGATCTGACCGGCATCGTGCTGGACGATCCCAACGAGGCGTCCTGTTCAGCGGCACCGTTCGACCTCGCCGCGCACACTTCGAAGACGGTCTACTGCTCGACAACGAACCTCACGAAGAAAACAACGAACGCGGTGACCGCGACGTACGTGCCGCCAGGGTCGCCACCGGACACCGCACCGGTCACCACCGCACCGGCTGACGCGACCGCGATGGTGTCCGACCTCCTGGTGCGCAAGGACATCTGCCAGTCACCGGTACCGGAGGCGTGCGCGGAGACGGGCAGCGGTCCGTGGGCTGACGACCACGTCGTCGAGCGCGGCGGCACGGCACACTGGCGGATCACGGTGACGAACACCGGCGAAGTCGATCTCACCGGGATCACGCTCCAGGACGATGCCGAGCCATCGTGCTCGACCAGCGGCATCGACCTGGCCACCGATAGGTCCGTGTCGTTCATCTGCTCGACGACCAACGTCACCGCAGGCGTGACGAACACCGTGGTCGGACGGTACGTGCCTCCCGGCGCGCCCGCCGCCACTCCACCGGTTGCCACTCCACCCGACGATGCTTCGGTGCGGGTGGCCGACCTGGCCGTGCGCAAAGAGGTCTGTCTGGCCGGCGACGCGACCACCTGCGACAGCTGGGGCGAGACGGTGACTGTCCACAGTGGTGAGACTGTCCGTTGGCGCGTCACCGTCGTCAACACGGGCGAGGTCGATCTCGCCGAGGTGACCGTGCAAGACCCGATCGAGCTCAGCTGCGCCGCGAGCGCCTTCGCACTTGCCGCAGGTGCGGAGAAGGCCGTGCACTGCGCGACCACGGGACTGACGGCAGGAGTCGTCAACACGGCCACCGCCACCTACGTGCTACCTGGAGGAGGCTCGCCCATCGTGACCCGCCCGGATTCGGCGAGTGCTGACGTGTCATCAGCGTCCACACCACACACCAACCCACCGCTCGCGGTGACCGGCGATGATGTCTGGCATCTCATCGCCTTCGGATTGCTCCTGGCGGGGCTGGGCCTGATCCTGCGACTGTGCGCCCGGAGGCGGACTTGATGACAGGAGGCGGCCGCAGGTCTGCTCCGGAGGCTGATTCGCCGCAACCGTAGCGCAACCGAGCGTGACCGGGTCGTGCTACCAGGGGCCCGCAACCTTGTGACATCGAAGCGGT
>NZ_JBEXVQ010000055.1:0-52130 GCF_040629405.1 Lentzea sp. NPDC005914
TTCTTGCCGTCGACCCAACACAACCACCATGATCAACAAATCCCGATTCCCGGGACCATCTCACTCATCACCATGTGCGAAAGACGGGGCTAGCCGGACGAAGATGAGGTACAGCAGTCGCAACGCCACGCCCGCGATCATGCCGTCAGGCAGACCGAACACGATCATCCAAGGTCCCGAAGCCCCGACGCATGCGGCGACGTGCTTTCTGCAGTCCGCCGCAGACACGATCGCCGGTGAAGGTCGAGCTCATCGAAGGGCCGTCGAGACGCGGGGCGAGAGCGAATACTTCGCCGCCGTGTACATCAACTTCTACGTCTGAAGCGGCGCGGTCATCGGCCCAGTGCGTTGTAGCGGGCATGCACTTCACGCGCCTGAGCCCGAGCCGCCACCAGAGCCTCCAGTTCGTCGTCGGTCGAGGTCCACAGCCCGAAGTCGACACCGAGGATGCTGCCGGAGCCGAGCATCCCGATCGCCGCCAGGTGGTCCTCGATCTCGTCCAGGTCGAGGATGTCCGACTGACCGTCCGGCACCGTTTCCATCCACATGATCCAGACGTCCTGCTCGACCTCGCGGATCCCCCGGTGTTTGATCGCGGCTGCCGCCTCCCGCAGCCGGTCGAGCGCGCTGAGGCGTCTGGTGAGTTCGGGGCCTAGCAGGCGCAGATGGACACCAGCCCGGTTCAGCGAAACCGCCATGTCGACCAGCTCAGACTGCTTCATGTCGGCCGACGCTCCGACCTCCGCCAGGCGGAACTGGCCGAGTGCGTATTCGGTGCCGCCTAAGATCAAGGGCAGGTACTGGGTGTGTCGCTGCACCCCGAGCACCCCGCGGTAGAGATCCGCCAGGTTTCGCCAGACGCCGGTGCTCAGCACGTGCGGGTCTAGCCCGCCTGGTTGCAGGTCTGTGCCGGCGACGGTGGTGATACCGCTGGCCTGCACCCCGGCGGCCGCAACCGCTTCGACGGTTTCCCCGGCCACCTCGGCCAAGGTCGCCCAGCCGAGAGCGAGACCCTCCGGCACGACCGCCGCGGAGAGCAGCCCGACGCTGACCCCGATCCCAATGCCCACAAAGATGTTGATCCAGTCCTGCTGGTTGCGGGCTTCCTCACCAGCCGCACGGATCACCTTGGCATACGCCTCGTACGCCTGGGTGTACCTGTCGCTGGCGCCAACCACAGCCGTCTTGAGCGTGTCCACCGTCTGTATTCCGCGCTCTGTGTACGCCCCGGCGAGCAACGACACCTGGGTTGCCTCGCGACGCAGTGCCTCCAGCGCAGGCACGGACAGGAGGGTACCGAGGTCGGGCGCCAGTGCATCCGGCCCCGGTGCACGTTGGGTGACCGCGCCCGCCGGGACGGTGACCGGCGGATCGACGGAAAGGTCGACCAGGGACACCGCGGTGTCAACCGACCGGGCCACAGTAGGCGCCAGGGCGCGCGCTTCAGATTCGGAGGCGTCGGACGGATCGCTGATCCGTCCGCTGAGACCGCTTCGGCCGACGTGCTGCTGTGCGACGTGCACTGCCTCGTGCGCGATCAACTGGCGGCCCGAGGAGGACTGCGGCGCGTAGCTACCCGGACTGAAGAAGATGTCGTGCCCGCTGGTGAATGCCTTCGCGGCCAACGAACGGGTGAGCGCGGCAGCGATGTCGTCAGTGTGCACGCGAACGCCGTCCAGGTCGGTGCCGAGGTGCTGCTGCATCGGGAGCCGGACGTCGTCCGGCAGCGCCGAGCCGCCGCCGCGCCGCGCGTCAATGTGAGCCGCGACGTGGGGGGTGAGTGTCGCACCAGCGACATCGGAGGAGTTGACACGCCGGACCTCGTGGCCGCCGAGCATGCGCGCGACGGCCTTGTTGCCGACCTGCTCCATACCGGTGATCGACACAGGTAGCGGCTTTCCCGCGCTGAGGAGGCTGGCGATGGCCCGGTTGCTGAGATGGGGAGTGGGACGAATCGTCGCGGTGCTGTCGTCGGCGGCCGAGAGCCGCCGCTCGCCCGACAGGCTCCTCGGCTTCGCTCGTCTGGCCATGGGCCCACCACCCCAACGTCGCTGTCTTCTGCACGCTCCATCAGTCTGTACGACAATCGGTATCCATCAACTCCTCGACGTGTATTAGCGAAGATCGATCTCCCCCGTAGCGTCAACATCGCCCTGCGGCTCGCCGCCCACACGGACCTCGTCTCCCTCGACTGTTGACAGCACGAACGTGCCGTCGGCGCGAACTTGGGTGGCCCCATGGTTGGTAGCGATGATGGTCCCCTCAGGGGCGTCGCTATGGCCACCGACGAACAAACGCGGCGCCGATTGGCCCCCTTCTGGCGTCGCAGTGACGGAGTAGCGCAGGACCGGCGGGCCAGCAGGAACCAACAGCTCGATGTCTACGGTGGCCGTCACGGTGACATCGAGACCCGGCTTGAGCTGGCCGCCCAGCGCGGACCAGAAGTCCGAGTTCTCCTGTCCACCGCCCAGGCCGAGGGTCAGGCTCGGAATCGGCTTCACCGACCGGTACATCTCGTGCAGGTAGCGGCCGTCCAACTCGGGAACACGCAGCAGCGCCGCCAATGTCGCACCGAGCAACGCGTGCTCGTCGCGCATGTCGGATGTCCACGCGGTTATCAGGTACCGACAGTCCACTTTGGGCAATGGTGGGCGCTGGCGGACCTGCCCGTCTTCGCTGCGCACGGTCTCGATGCCGAGCTCGCGGGCGGACAGGTTGCGGCGGACGTCCCACAGATACAGGTTGATCGTCGGTCGCGACACCCTGGCCGACCACTCCTTGTCGGGCGCGGCGAAGGCGATGTCGATCTCGCTGCGCGGCAACGGGACCTCGGCTCGCAAGAACTCCTCGAGCGACTCATCGAGCAGGTGCAGCATCGTCATCCCCGTTCACGAGGTGGAAGTAGCGACCGAACTCCGATTCGACGCGCAGCTTGCCGAGCTTCTGGAACTCGCGTTTCATGGCCAGCACCACCCGTTCCATGGTGATCGGCCCGTTCGCGTCCACGGCAAGGAAGGCCGCGCCGAGCGCCGCGTTGTGGATGACGCCGCCTGTGATGCGGAACTGCTTGGCCAGGAAGTCGAAATCGAGCTCGTCGACGGGCGCGCCCACGGGGAACGAGCGCTGCCAGATGAGCTTGCGTTGCGGCTCGCCCGGCGCCTCGAACGCCACGGTCACCGAGATCCGCCGCTGAAACGCGTCGTCGATGTTGCGCTGCAGGTTGGTGGCCATTATGACCAGCCCTGGGTAGGACTCCAAGCGCTGCAACAGATACGCGACCTCGATGTTCGCATATCGGTCGTGCGCGTCGGCGACCTCGGAGCGCTTGCCGAACAGCGCGTCCGCCTCGTCGAAGAACAGCACCAGGTCACCTGCCTCGGCTGACCCGAAGAGACGTTCGAGCTGCTTCTCGGTCTCACCGATGTACTTGCTGACCACAGCCGACAGATCGATCTTATAGAGGTCGAGTCCCAACCGGCCGGCGATGATCTCGGCGGCGAGGGTCTTGCCGGTGCCCGACGGGCCGGAGAACATCGCGACCACACCGGTCGATGGCAGGTCGGAGAATCCCCATTGCCGGTACACCGTCGCACGGCCACGGCAACGCGCAACGAGCTCGTCGAGCTGTGCGGTCTGGTCGGGTGGCAACACCAAGTCATCCGGGCCGCGGCGCGGCCGGATGCGCAGCGCGACCCCGTCGAGGTGTCCGCCGGCCAGTCGCCGCACCCCTTCGGAGACCCGGTCGGGCGCACCGTTCGCGGCGACGGCCACCAGCCGCAGCTGGGTCCGGGTCAGTGGCGCGTCGGCGACCGCAGGCACACCGAACGCGTCCTTCCAGTCGGCGTCGTCAGCGAGTCCGGACTCGACGCGAATCTCAGTCCATCGCCGCGACGGCAGACTCTCCAGCGCCAGATCACCTGGCGAGCTGAGCACCCAACTCAGGTGCGTGGCACGGTCGACACGGTCCGCTGCCGATCTGCTCAGTGCAGCGGCCAGTTCGACCATGACGGTGCGGCCGCTGACGCTCGCCTCGCGCACTGTCGCCGCCCACTCCGCGTCGGTCGTGGGCAGCGGACACACCAATAGCGGCCTGCCCGGCCAGCTCGACCGAACCGCGCGGATCCGGCTCTGCGCGTCCGCGCCGGACACCAGTATCAGTTCAGGCGTACTGGAATCACCGAGCTCACCGATCATCCGGACGCCCGCGGGGAGCGCGGCGTCGACCATATCGCTGCCGCACAGCATCCACATCACCCGGTCCGCGGGCGAGACCATCCTTGTCGCCCACGGACCATCAGCGCCGACACTGACCAGTTCACACCGTCGCAAAGGTGTACCAGGGGCAAGGGAACCACTGTCCACCAACCGATCGATGCTCGCCAGGGTCAACCTTGGCGTGTGCACGTTGTCCTGGATATAGGTGACCAGGCGCATCCTGTGCGGTGAGTGGTCGACGGCGGTGACCAGCGCGAGGATCGCGGCGTCGCTTCTGCCGAGCCCGGCGTTCCGAACGAGCCGGGCGAACCTCGACTCGCCCGCGGCAAGGTCGTCAGCGAACAACGCCTGCGCCGTGGCCAGGTCGGGTTCCAGTTCGGCGACCAGCTGTTCGGCCGCCGCACGGCCGGCTCCGCCGAGACCGGGCAGCTCCCGCAGCACGCGCTCGATCTCTTCGCGGCCAACATAAAGCCCCGCGAAGTCGTGTGGGAGCAGACCGTCACCGAGCCTGCACAGCAACGCCTCGCGTTGCAGCAGGGTGTCGGCAAGCACCTGCCAAGCCGGTGTGCCATCAGCTTTCATCCGGTACTCCGATCCGCTGGGCCTCCGCCCTCCCTTAACTTAGAGTCAGATGATGGCTCGTTACACGGCCGAACAGATTTATGCCTTCGCGCGTGAGGCCGGGTTCGCCCCCGACCAGGCGGCTACGATGACAGCGATCGCCCTCGCGGAGTCACGTGGTCAATCCGGCGCCCGCAACGCGGAGGGCGAGGACAGCCGCGGACTGTGGCAGATCAACGTGCAGGCCCACACCGACCGCGTCAGCCAGGATCTCTACGACCCCGCGGTCAATGCCAAGGCCGCCTTCGAGGTTTCGCAAGGTGGAACTGACATCTCACCGTGGACGACCACTCACGGCGGACTGTCAGCGCGGTACCTGCGGTTCCGCGACGACGCTCAGGCCGCCGCCGTGGCGTACGGCGACGGTCCGGGGCTGGGCATGTGGAGCGGCACCAGCGGGTACGGCGACCCGACCAGTGCCGGCAGGAGCGACGGCCGCGAGACACCGAGCGACGAAGGCAGCGCGACAGTCACCGGCCAGTCCGCCCACGTCACGTCGAATACCTCCGCGGTGACCGGTGTCGGTGAGGAGTACGGCATTCCGCTCGATGTGGCCGCTCCGGCTGTCGATGGCGTCACGCGTAGTTCAGACACACCAACAGGAACCGGCGCCGAGTACGGCATTCCACTCGACGGGCAACTCGCCCCGGCCCAGCAGCCTGCGAGCTCAGCGCGGCCGAACAAAACGCAGGAGTTCCTCGACACCGCACTCGCGCAGACCGGCGACCAGTACATCTACGGCGCCGAGGTCGAGCTCGACGATCCGGATCCGAGCGCGTTCGACTGTTCGGAGCTGGTGCAGTGGGCAGGTCACCGGGTCGGCGTCGAGATCCCCGACGGCGTCATCTATCAGTACAGGCACTTGCGGGAACACCTCATCCCGGTCGAGCAGGCGATCAACACTCCTGGCGCGCTGCTGTTCAGCTTCTCGTCCGATCCGGAAGGCGCCGAACCCAGTGGCGCGCACGTGGCGATCAGCCTGGGCGACGGCAAGACGATCGAAGCGATGGGCACCGAGTACGGCGTCGGGTCGTGGGCAGCCACCACGGCACGGTTCCAGTACGCGGCGGTGATCCCCGGTATCTCCGACCTACCCGTGCCGAGTGCGGCACCTCCGCCCGCCGCCGCACCGTCCGACCCATTCGCCCACCGGGTCGAGACCGACCCGGCGGCGATGGACACCGACCCCACCGTCCTCGAGGCGAGCAGGCAGCTCACCGCAGCCGAACCGCCGTCCGCACAGGAGGTGGCCAATGACCTGCCTGAGGGCAACATCGGAGACGTCGACCACGATGGGGTGGATGACGCACTTGCCTCCGCGACGTCGTGGGCCGACTTCGCGGATGACGACAGTGACCCCGGTATCCCCGACGCGACAGGAGCTCACTGACCCTCGATGACCCGTTCCGCCAGCCAGACGACCGAGATGCTCGGCTTGATCGACGCCGCCGTCACCAGAACACGCGCGGCGGGACGAACCGACCTCGCGGACAAGCTGATCGGCGCTCGGCGTCGGCTCACGTCCGGCTCGTGGCACGTCCTGGTCGTGGGCGAGTTCAAGAAAGGCAAGAGCGCTCTGGTCAACGGGATCCTGGGGGTCGAGGTGTGCGGAACGGACGCGGTCGAGTTCACCGCGGTGCCCACTTTCGTGCGCAGTGGTCCACCCGCCGCTGCCGCGGTTCCCGACGGCGATCCGAGGGCACGCAACAGGATTGACATTCGTGCGGCAGCGGAATATGGCCTCCGCGGCACTGCCGAGGACGGCAGCAGGTTGCGTGCCGTCGAGGTTTCGCTGAGTCGTGCGGTGCTGTCCGACGGTCTGGTGTTGATCGACACGCCGGGGCTCGGCGGCGGGTTCGCCGCCGCCTCGGCCGCGTCGACCATGCGGGCGCTGGCGATGGCCGACGGACTCATCGTGGTGACTGACGCGTCGCAGGAGCTCACTGCCACCGAGGTCGATTTCCTTCGGCACGCCCAGCAGACCTGCCCCAGCGTCCTGGTGGCACTCACCAAGACCGACTTCTACCCGCACTGGCGGCGCATACTCGACCTCGACCGGAATCATCTGCGTAGCGCGGGAATCGACGCCGAAGTGGTCGCGGTGTCGTCGACGTTGCGGGAGTTGGCCCTGGACACCGGGGACCCGGCGCTCAACGCGGAGTCCGGTTTCCCCGTCCTGCTCGACCGGCTCCGGACCCGTCTCTCGGGGCAGCACCGCCGGCGGTCGCTCGCCGCGGCGGCAGACGCCACTCGGTCGGCACTGGCCAGCCTCGCCGAGTCGCTGGCCATCGAGCACACGGCATTGACCAGACCGCAGGAGCGGACGTCGACCGTCCGCAGGGTCGAGGCGGCGGGTACCCGCGCCCAGGGTTTCGCCGCCGCGTCCGCGCGGTGGATGAACACGATCAACGACCGGGTCGGCGACATCAGGGGCAAACACAGGTCGGACCTGGTCGACTGCTGCAGGCGACTGGAGGCCGAAGCGGGACGCCGGATCAAGGAGGGCGACCCGACCACGGAGTGGGCGGAGATCGTGCCCTGGCTCTACCGACGTGCCAACGAGGAGCTCACCGACGCGCACACCCGCCTGATCCGCTCGATCGACGAGTTGGCACGCGACATCGCCGCGGTGTTCGACGATCCGGCCGACATCGTCGGCTTTCCAGCGGTGCCACGACGTACGTGGTCGGTGGGCCAGGACATCAGGCTGGACGCGCTCAGCTCCCGCAAGGGCGGCAAGCTCGAGGTCGGCATGCACGCCGCGCGCGGCTGGTCGCTGTCGAGTTCGGTCGTAACGACGTTGCTGATCACGACGCTGCACCCTGGCCTGCTGATCGCACTGCCGGTCACCGCGGTGCTGGGCAGTGTCTTCGCGATCCGCGCCGTCAGGACGTATCGAGTGGCCAAGGTCGACACGGCACGCAACGAGGCAGTGCGCGCCGTGGCGACGTACCTGGGCCAGGCCAGAGCCGACGCGCTCGACGGCGGACAGGAGGTCATCCGTCTTGGCCACGCCCGAGTCCGCGACTACTACCTCGACCGCACCGCCGAACTGACCGCCGCCGCACAGCACGACCGCGCGGTCGCCACCAGCGCGGCCACAGCCGACGACGCGGAGATCGCGGCCAGGGCTGGTGCGGCACGATCCGAACTCGACCGGGTCCGTTTCCTGCTCACCGCCACCGAGCGACTCACCGGGACCAGCACATGACCCGGCCCGCGGTGTCGCTGCCCGCGCGTGTGCGTTCACTGCTCACCGAGGCGACCGCCGCATACCAGGGCAGGTCTGGCCGGCGCAGGTTACTCGACGTCGCTCGACACCTCGACGGGCCACTACGGGTGGCGATCGCCGGGCGGGTGAAGGCGGGAAAGTCGACGCTGCTCAACGCACTGGTCGGGATGCGAGTGGCCGCAACCGATGCGGGCGAGTGCACGAGAGTCGTCACCTGGTACGGCCATGGCACCGAGCCACGGGCGATGGCGTTTCCCCGGTCCGGTGCGCCGGTCGGGCTCGGATTCACCATGGATGACGGCAGGCACGTCCCGGACCTGGCGGGCCGGTCGGCCGACGACCTCGACCGGATCGAGGTCGTCCTACCGAGCGAGTGGCTAACGCGGGTGACGCTCGTCGACACCCCAGGCATGGGCTCACTCAGCGAGTCGGCGGGCAGACGCACCCAGGAGTTCCTCGGCGAGCGGGCCGGCGTGGACGCCGTCCTGTACCTGCTCCGCCATTTGCATTCGTCCGATGTGGACTTTCTGGAAGCCTTCACTGACAACGGTGTCGGCGACAGCAGCCCGATCAACGCGGTTGGCGTGTTGTCGCGTGTCGATGAGCTGGGCGGTGGTCACGGCGCGCCAATGAAATCCGCGGCCAGGATCGCGGTCGGCTATCGAGCCGACTCCCGACTGCGCGGGCTGGTGCACACGGTCGTACCGGTGGCGGGTCTGCTCGCCGAGACCGCGGCCACGCTCGACGTCGCGGACTTCACTGCTCTGGGCGCGCTGGCGGCCGTCGACCCGGCGGTGCTTGCGCCGATCCTGCGGTCAGCGGCACGGTTCGTCGCACCGTCGCGTGCAGTGCGGGTGCATCCCACGGTGCGCCGACAGTTGCTCGAGCTGCTTGGCCTGTACGGCGTGCGGGTCTGCCTGGACGCCATCCGCGCAGGCACCTCGTCCGCGGACGAGCTCCGCGCGGTGCTTCGTGACCACAGTGGACTCAGCGATCTGCTCGGTCTGCTGTTCACCCAGTTCGCTCAACGGCGCGACATCCTCAAGGCTGACAATGCTCTGCGGATCATCGAAGCGCTGACCCTCGAGGATCCGATCCCGGCCGCACCCCGGCTGCGCGCCGGTGTCGAGCGGCTGCGCGCAGGCGCCCACGAGTTCGCCGAGCTGCGGCTGTTGACCGAATTGCGGCTCGGCGGCGTCCCCGCGTCCCCGGACCAGCTCACCGCGATGGAACGCCTGCTCGGTGGCCACGGCATGGACCCGGCGGTCCGCCTCGGGATCGGCCCTGACTCACCACCCGAGACCGCCTGGGCTGTTGTCGGCGGCCTGCTCGAACACTGGCGCAGGGTGGCGCAGAACCCGCTGTCCGACCCGCCGCTGGCTCGGGCAGCGCAAGTCCTGCAACGCACGTGCGAAGGCCTCAGTGAGTCCATGCGCCGCGCCCAGGCCCCGCCGCCGACTCCTCGCTCAGACAGACCATTTGCTCCTGGTACCGGCACTCCTGGATAAGCGATACTCCGGAGATGTCTGGCAGACAACGCCTGCGGTCCACCCCGGATCACACTGTCGATGTCAGCGCCGGCACACCCGTGCGACCGGTCGTCACCCAGTCGGTCTCGATGCGATCGATGTCTACCGCCCTGACCTCAGGCGACTCAGCCGTTCGGTCGGCCGTGGTCACGATGCTGCCGCCGTCGGCGAGCAACTCGATGATCGCCCAACTGCTGGCCGGCGAAGGACCCGCAGCATCGCCGGGCGACGCCATCGCCTCCCGGATCGCCGCTCGAGCCGGCGGAGGTCGTCCCCTGCCCGCGGAGATACGGGCCGAGGTCGAGTCCGGGATGGGCCAACAGTTCGGGGACGTCCGTATCCATGACGACATCGAAGCCACCGATCTCGCCACGCGGCTCGGTGCGCGAGCGTTCACCAGTGGCCAGGACATCTTCTTCAACTCCGGCGTCTACAACCCCGCGACACCGGACGGCTACGAGGTGCTCGCGCACGAGCTGACGCACACCCTGCAGCAGTCCGCCGGTCCGGTCACGGGGCAGGTGGTGTCGCCAGGGCTCAGCGTCAGCGACCCGACCGACCGCGACGAACAGGCCGCGTACAGCACGGCCCGGCGGCTCGCTGCCGCCCGCGGCTCGGCCTCAACGGCCGAGTCTCCCTCGATCATGCCGGGCCCTGCGCCCCACATCACGCGCGTCGCCGCGCAAGAAATCCCCCGTACAGTCCAGCGCGACGATGATTCGTTCCTCGACGACCTGATTCCCGACCTCGTCCTCGACGGTGTCAGGTACTTGGTGTCCGCCATCCCCGGCTACACGATGCTGACGCAGATCATCGGCACCGACCCGTTGACCGGCGATCCCGTTCCTGTCGGGCGCGAGGGCCTGATCGAGAACCTGCTCACCTTCGGCCCGTTCGGGTCGTCGGTCGGGCACCTTCTCAACACCATCGACGTGTTGGATGACGTCTTCTCCACGGTGTCCAGCGAGTTGACCGCGCACAACCTGACGTTGGACAGGATCGGCGACGAGATCGAGTCCGCATGGTCGGATCTGTCGATCACCGAAGGCATCGATGGCAACGCGGCGATGCTCAAGCGGCGTGTCGACGGGATCCTCGACGACGCCCTCGCCGCGGTCAGCGCGCTCGTCGACCGAGTCATCGAGATCGTCCGGTCGGTCATCGCCGAGGTGGCTGAACGCGCTCTGCAGACCCCGGAGATCAAGCCGGTCTGGGACCTGGCCCGCAAAGTGCTGCACTACGATCCGTTGCGCGGCGAGGATGTCAGCGCACCGACGGTGGAGATCCTCGCTGACTTCCTGAGACTCATCCATCAGGACGAACGCCTCGCGCAGATGCAGGAACGCGGCACCCTGCAGCAGGCCGCGGACTGGCTCGACACCCAGTTCGCCACGTTCAGCAGCATCGGCACCGACCTCATCGCCTTGTTCCGCGCTGCCTGGGAAGCCATCCAGCCCGCGAATCTGCCGGACCTGCTCGACACCCTGCCCGCGTTGGCACAGCGCGCTTTCGCGTTGGTGCAGCGGATCGCCGACTTCGCCACCACCCTCATCGCGAAGGTGCTTGAACTGGTCAAGCACTCGCTGCTGGGCTGGCTCAGCGAACACGCCCACGAACTGCCGGGTTTCCATCTGCTGACGGTGATCCTCGGCCGCAACCCGTTCACCGGCGACGCGGTCCCCCGCACTGCGGAGAACCTGATCCGTGGCTTCATCACGCTGATGCCCGGCGGCGAAGCGACCTACGAGCAGCTCGCCGAGGCCGGTGTCATCAGCGAGGCGGCCACCCGCATCGAGACCGCGATGGTGCGTCTCGGCATCTCGTGGGACCTGGTCATCGCGACGTTCCGCGGGATCTGGGACGGCATGAGTCTCGACGACCTGCTCAACCCGATCGGCGCGTTCGACCGGATCCTGACCCAGTTCGGTGAACCGCTCGGCAGGCTCGTGGAGTTCGCCACCGAGGTGATCCAGGTCGTGATCATCCTGATCCTGCGGCTGATGAACTTCCCCTCGGACCTGGTCGGCAGCATCATCGACAACGCGATGGCCGCCATCGACGACATCAAGCGCGATCCGGTCGCGTTCCTGGTGAACATGTTGCTGGCGCTCAAGAACGGCTTCGTCGGCTTCCTGGACGAGATCGTGACGTTCCTGATCCAGGGCCTGGGAGCGTGGCTGTTCCGCGGCCTCGCGCAGATCGGGATCACGATTCCCGCCGACTTCTCGATGCAGTCGGTGCTGCCGCTGGTGTTGCAGGTCCTCGGCGTCAGCATGGAGACGCTGTGGCAGAAACTCGGCAAGCACATCGGCGAGGACAAGGTCGCGATGCTGCGGGCGGGCATCGACAAGGTCCAAGGTGCGTGGGCGTTCATCAAGGACGTGCAGGAAAACGGTGTCTCGGCGATCTGGACCTACATTGTCGATCAGTTGGGCAACCTGTGGGACAGCATCATCGGGATGGCCCGCGACTGGATCATGACCGAGATCGTCCAGGCGGTGACGACCCGGCTGATCTCGATGCTGGACCCGACCGGTGTGATGGCGGTGATCAGGAGCGTCCAGGCCCTGTTCAACGCCATCCAGTCGGGAATCGAGTACCTGCGCGACATTCTGGAGATCGTCAACGAGTACGTGACGACCTTCGCACAGGTGGCGGCGGGCAATGTCGGGCCGGGCGCGGAAAAGATCAAGATGGGGCTGGCGCACGCCGTTCCGATCGCGATCGGGTTCCTGGCCAACCAGGTGGGGATCGGGAACATCCCCGAGAAGATCGTCGAGATCATCGGCGGGCTGCGTGAGTTGATCGACCGCGCACTGGACTGGCTGTTCGAACAAGCAATGCGACTAGGCGCGGCGGCGCTGAACACGTTGGGGATCGGCGGACCCACGACCGCATCCAGCCCCGACGCAGTGGTCATTGACGAGCCGGTCAACACAGAAGGCGAGAGCCACCACCTCAGAACCGAGCGCGGATCGCCGGAGCTGTTCCTGCACAGCACACCGATCCCACTCACTCAAATCAACGACCCGACCGGCAATATCGTGCAGCTCAACACCGACTACCTGACGCGCCGTACCGCCTACGAGACGGCTCTCACGCAGTTGGCGACAGGCGCCACCACCCAGGCTCAAGCCGACGCGGCGAAGGCCCAGCTCGACGCGAAAGTGCTGGAGATCGTGCAGCACGTCAGCTCGATCGGGTTGTCCTCGAACCCTGGCGCAAGCGCACCGAACATCGGCATGGTGGAGAAGTACGGCGAACAGGCGGGCCGGATCCGCGGTCCGGCGAACAGCCGCATCCGCGCACCGCAGATCTGGCAGACCGAAGCGGAGCACCTGATCCCGTTCGGAACCGCGAGCACGCTGTGGACTGCGCTATGCGCGACCACACCGATCCGCGGCCAGTTCGAGGACCACGAGCAGACCACGATCGTCATCTACTGGCGCGCAGCCAGGATCAAGACCCCAGACGACAATGCACTCACCCGGCTCGCCCAACAGGCGGCTCCGAGGATCGCGCGCGAGGTGAACCGCAAGGTCGACGTCATCAATATCCTTGGCGAGTTCGGTGAAATGGCGCGGGACACGAGCTTATTAGTGTCCCTTGTCGACCGTGTTGAGCAGGAGCTGGAACCCATTCGCGTAGCCGCCGCGAAACGAACCTCAGACGCAATCGATCAGGAGAACGGGGAAACCGAGGACACGTTCACCCAAACCAACAGTGCGCGGCGCGGCGACGAGGCTCCCACTCCGGGCGCCGCGGAGATCGGCGCCGCCGCGGACGCCCAACTCCGGGACATCATCACCATGCTGCGGTCTGCGTTCGAAGTGGCCTTGGAACGGATGGGTGCGGACTGAGTCCTTCGCCGATCAGGTCAGGTGGAGAGCCTCCAAACTGCAGCATCCGTGGCCGTACCAGCGTGGCCGACTCCCCCGAGCAACAGGCCGTTCGGCGTCTTGATCAGCCCGTAGCTGTAAACAACCTGCGGAACATCCGTCTCCGGCCGCACGTCCCACCGCTCCCACTTCTGCCGATCAACCTGCCGCCAACACCCCATCGCCGGTCTATCTGTAGTCCCAACAGATCCGCACGCCCACAGCACACCATCCGCCGCCTGCGCTATCCCGGTCATCGTCGGCGCCCCATCCGGTACATATGGAGACTGCTGCCACGCTATCCCGTCAACCGACGTCCATACGGCGGGCCCCTGACGCGCCCCGGCCAATGCGGCACCAACAGCCACCAAGCCGTCGGACACCCGCGCCACACGGGAAACGCTCTGCGGACCGGTCCCGCTCAACCCGACAGCGGGCACCCGCGACCACACCACGCCATCCGCCGACGCGAGCACCGCCACATCTCCGTCCACACGATCGGTCCCACGATCAACCCCGAAGGCCAGGAATCGCCCGTCTGGTCCCACGACCACCGCGGTCAACTCCTTCACTGGCGCTCCGGGGGCGATCTCCCCACCGGGCGGCACCAAGGTCCAGGAACGGCCTGCCGCCGACGTCCACACCGCGGCACGCCGCGCCGGGCCCGTTCCCGTCCAGCCGACCGCGACGAACTTTCCTGCCCCAGCAACGACATCCGCGAGAGCGCCCTGGTTCTCGAACGGCACGTCGACAGGTGCGCCGCCGAACCATGACCGCGGTTGTTGCTTCTCCGACAACCCGACCGCGACCTGCTCCCCCGACGCCGACAGCGTCACCGACCGAACGACGTCCGCACCGTCCGGTGCGGTGATCAGTGCACCCGACAACCTCAGCGTGCCCGCAAGCGGCACCGCAGGGGTCGAGATCGCGGATGACCGGCGATCCGGCGCAGTCGACTCTTCACGGTCGCGGGACACGACGTAGACGACGCCTGCGCCGATGGTGGCGACGGCGGCCATCGTGACTGCCGCCGTCCATCGCCCGCGCGACCGCGATCCTGTCTTGTCACTGGTCCGCACCGCCACCGCGGACGGACCCATCGGCACCCGGACATCCGTCGCCGCGGTCAACCCGGTCTTCGCCAGGTCCACCTGTTCGGCCACAGCCACGACTACCGGGCTCGGAACCACCCGTGGCGGCGACGCGGGCGGGCGCGGGCGATACTCCGGAGGCGGCGCGATCCTGGGTGCCGCGGCGATCGCGGCACCCAGGCTGACCGTGTACTTCGGGTGGGCGTCGACGGCGATACCGGCGCCGAACTCACGGGACAACAGCTGACGCACCAACGGGATGCGGCTCGACCCGCCGACCAGCAGCACCGTGTGCAGCCGCGTCGGGTCGACGCCCGCTCGCGACACGACCTGGCCGAACGCGCCGACCGTGGCCTGGACGCGGGCCCGGATCAGGGACTCGAAGTCGGCACGCGTGACCAGAACCTGTCGGGTGATTCCGGGCAGTACGACCGAGATCAGCGCCTCGATGTCGGTGGACAACGCCTCTTTCGCCTCCACCACCGACTGGAGCAGGTGCGCCAGCCCAGCCGCTGCCGCACGGTCGGCTGGGTCGAACGCGGTCACATCCACCCCTGCCGCGGTACCCACGTGCCGGAACAACGCGTGGTCGAAGTCGACGCCGCCGATCGAGTCGTCACCGCCAGACTCGCCGTGAATCTCCACCCCGGTAGCCGTTTTGTGCACGACGCTGGCATCGAACGTGCCACCACCGAGGTCGTAGATCCCGATCTGCGCGCCCGGCTCCACACGTTCCTGCGCGGCGTACCAGGTCGCTGCGGCGACCGGCTCTGGCAGCAGACCGACCGACGGCAGGCCGGCGGACCGCGCCGCTTCCACGAGCAGCCCGCGTCGATAGTCCCCCCATTGAGCCGGATGAGTGAGAACAACGTGGCCCGGCGGGCCGCCCTGCCGTTCGGAGACCTTGTCCACCGTCCACCGCAACACGAATCCGAGCAAGTCGTGAGCCAGGAAACTATTCCCTCCCACCATGACTGGGATGTCGTCGCCCATTCGGCGCTTGAACTGCCGCATTTGCCGTTCCGGTTCGGCGATGCCGCGATGCGCGGCGGCATCGCCGATCATCATCGTGCCGTCCTGTCGCAGGAACAGCACTGATGGGACGGCGTTCGCACGATCACCAAGCGGCACGGTTTCCACGCGACCATCTCGCCACAGCGCTGCCGCGGTGTAGGTCGTGCCGATGTCCACGCCCAGCGGATAAGTCACCGTGCAACCGTACGGGTGCCGACCGTCCGCCGACTGTAACCAAAGCGGGACTACGGCCGATTGCCTGGTATGTACGCCTCACCGAGTACGTTCAGGTGAGTCGCTATGTCCAAGGAGCAGTCTTGACATACAACACAGGTCTGGCTGAGCGAATCGGCTGGGTACAGCGCCGCTCCCAGGATCTGGTCGGTAACGTCGAGCAGTTCATCCATGGCAAGTCGAATGTCGTGTGGAATGCCGTGGTGGCAATGCTTGCCGAGGGCCACATCCTGATCGAGGACGTGCCCGGCGTCGCCAAGACGTCGCTCGCGAAGGCACTCGCACAGTCGGTCGGCGGCACGATGCGGCGCATCCAGTTCACCCCGGACCTGTTGCCGTCCGACGTCATCGGCGTGCAGATCTTCAACACCACCAAGCAGGAGTTCACCTTCCGCGAAGGACCGGTGTTCGCCAACGTCGTGCTCGGCGACGAGATCAACCGGGCGTCGCCGAAGACTCAGTCGGCGTTGTTGGAAGCCATGGCTGAACACCAGGTCACCGTCGACGGCACGCCATATGCACTGCCCCGGCCGAATCTGGTCATCGCCACCCAGAACCCGGTCGACCAACAGGGCACCTACTCGCTGCCCGAGGCCCAGCTCGACCGCTTCATGATGCGGCTGCACATCGGCTATCCGAGCGCGGAGCAAGAGGTCCGAGTCATCGGCGACTCGATCGCCCGAAGGCTGCCCGAACAGCTGCAGTCGGTGACTACGATCGAGGAGCTGCAGCAGATGATCGACACTGTGCGCGAGGTGTATGTGGCTCCCGCACTACAGGCGTTCATCGTCAGCATTACCAGCGCCACCCGCACGATCGCACAACTCAAGCTGGGGGCGAGCCCGCGCGCCAGCAACGCTCTGGCCAATGCCGCACAGGCCAGGGCCGCTGTCGAGGGACGCCCGTTCGTCACCGCGGACGACATCAAGTCCATCGCCCGGCCCGTCCTGTGCCACCGACTGATGCTGACCCCGGAGGCATCGGTACAGAACTTCAGCGCAGTGTCCATTGTGGACAATATCTTGGCCGCAGTGCCTGTACCGCAGGCGCCGGTGGGCGTGTGAGCCCGCCGTGCCGACGAAGTCAGGTATCGCGGTCGCGGTGTGCGCGGTCGTGTTGCTGCTACTGGGCAGGCTGAGCGACTACCCTGAGCTCGTGGCGATCGGGTTCGCCTGCATGGCCGCGTTGCTGCTGGCCGGCTTCTGGATGCTGCTGCGGCCTGACCTTTCCGCGGTGCGCGAGATCAAGCCCGACCGGGTCAAGGTCGGTGAGGAAGCGCACGGAGTCGTCACCCTGACGAACGAGGGCCGCAGGCGCAGCCCTCCGATCATGGCCGCCGAGGCGGTCACGGGCAGGCCGGTCCAAGTCCTCGTGCCCAGCCTCGCGCCCGGCAAGGCGTACACGACCCAGTACCAGCTTCCCACGTGGCAACGCGGGATCTACCAGGTCGGCCCGCTCACCATCGGACACAGCGACCCGTTGCGCCTGCTGTCCGTCGGCCGTACCTATTCGACCTACTCGACCCTGTACGTGCACCCGCGCACGGTCCACGTCGAGCCCGTACCCACGGGCCAGACCCGAGACATGGACGGCCCCACGTCCAGTTACTCGCCACAAGGCGGTGTGGCGTTCCACAGCCTGCGCGAGTACGAGTTCGGCGACGACTGGCGGCTGATCCACTGGAAGTCGAGTGCCCGCACAGGTTCACTCATGGTGCGGCACAACGTGGTACCGAACGAGCCGCGGATGATGGTCGTTCTCGACACCAGCGCGGCCGCCTACACCGAAGAGTCTTTCGAGCATGCGGTGAGTGCGGCCGCGTCGCTGGCGATCGCGGCGATCCGCGGCGGGTTCCCGCTCGAGCTACGCACCACGGCGGGCCAGGCGATGGCTGCCGAACGCGGCGGCGCAGGAACGGTTCCCGCGCTGGATCTGCTGGCCTCGGCCCAGTTGTCCACCGATGATCGAGGTCTGGCCGCTCTTCCGGAGATGGTGTCCACCGACGACCGGGTGGCACTCGGCGTGGTGACCGGCCAGCCCGATATGGCCCTACTGGGTGTCCTTCCCGCCGTGCGGCGGCATTTCCTCATGCTCAGCCTGGTGCAGTTCATCGACCAGTACAACGCCCCGCCGGCGTCACTGCACGGCGTCGTGTCGCTGACCGCGCGCACCGTGGACGAGTTCGCGGGTGCCTGGAACACCTTGGTGCGCAGATGATGCCGGCCGGTGAGGCGGTGCAGGGCAATGGCGCGAGCGAGGCGACCTGGGTGACCGCGCCTGCCGGAAGTCCCGCAGGCCCTCAGGGGCCGCCCCAGTACCAACAGCACCAGCCACCCGCGCAGCACCCGCTGCCACAGCATCAGCATCCGCTACCGCCGCAACTCCCTGAGCAGGCCGAGCCCCAGGGCGCCAGCGGATTGGCTGCCTCGGCCCAGGTGTTGCTGATCGCGCTCACCTCGGCCACAGCGAGCATGGCATACCTGCGGTACTACAGCGGCACCGGTTTCCTCATCGCGACCGGCGCCGCCGCGGCGCTCGCCGCGCTCACCTCGGCGTTCTCCACAGCCCGTCGGTGGAACGCTCTCGCAGCAACTGGCCTGTCCGCGCTCGGATTCCTTGTCGTCGCGGTGTTCGTGGTGTTCCGTGCGACGCTCAGTCGCGGTGTCCCCTCCTTCGACACGTTCACCGGTCTGGGCACAGGACTGTCCAGTGGCTGGTCCCGGATGCTCAGTGTCACGGTGCCCGCCGACCCGACCGGCGAACTGGTGATCACCCCGACCCTGGTCACCTGGGTGGCGACCGCCGCGGCCGTCGTGCTCGCCATGCGCACCCGCTCCACGCTCGGCCCGGTGCTGCCGTTGCTGCTCGCGTATGGCTTCGGCGTGACCATGTCGGCGAGCCGCCCGATGCCGGGCCTCGTACTGGTCACGGTCGTACTCGGTGAACTGGGGCTGCTGGCACTCGCCCGCGCGAGCGCCGCCGATCCGTGCTCTCCGAAAATCGTCGCGCGCAGCACCCTCAGCAGGCTGTTGTTCGGCCTGCCGATCGTCATGATCGCCACGGCCATCGGGGTCGCGGGTATGCACTATGTCCCGGTGGCGACCGGCGCCGACCGGTTCGACCCGCAGACGTTGATCCCTATGCGGCTCGACATCTCGGACGGTATCTCGCCACTGGCCACCCTCAAGAGTCAGCTGCGCGAACCGAACCAGGACCTGTTCTCCCTGCGTGTGCACGGCGACCCGAAGGTGATCGACCGGGTCAGGACGTCCGCTCTCGACACCTACGACGGCGCGATCTGGTCTTCCAGCGACCGGTTCCTGCTCGCGGGCGGCACCCTGCCCGCCGATGAGTCGCTGGCCGGGCCGCGACGGGTCACCGCGACGGTGGAGATCAAGGACCTCCCAGGCCCGTACCTGCCCGCGTTCGGCGCGCCGGTCCGGGTGTCCGCGCCACGCTTCGGATTCAGCGCCCAGTCCGGCGTGGTAGTCACCGACACCCCCGCCTTGACCGGCCTTCGCTACGACGTGATCGCCGACATCGGCTCCCCGGACGGACTCGATTCGGCCGTGCCGACGATCACCGACGACAAGAACACGGCGCTGCCGCCCGGACTGCCTGTCGAGGTACAGCTCAAGGGCGTGCAACTGGCGGGTGCGGTCGACACGCCCTACGCGAAGCTATTGGCCATCCAGGACCACTTGCGCACGATGCCGTACAACCTCG
The DNA here is from genome assembly GCF_040629405.1 of Lentzea sp. NPDC005914. Taxonomy (NCBI): domain Bacteria; kingdom Bacillati; phylum Actinomycetota; class Actinomycetes; order Pseudonocardiales; family Pseudonocardiaceae; genus Lentzea; species Lentzea sp. NPDC005914. Next base: position 19,541 of record NZ_JBEXVQ010000055.1, read on the forward strand.
ACTCCCGGCCCGGCCACTCCTACGACGCCCTGCGCAGACTGTTCGGCACGAACCAGGCCGATCAGGTCGGCTACGCCGAGCAGTTCGCCGCCGCGTTCGCGGTTCTCGCACGTTCCCAAGGGTTTCCGACCCGCGTCGCTGTCGGCTACCAGCTGTTGCCCGAACAGCTGGACAGAGACACCTACAAGGTCACCACGGGCAACGCGCACGCCTGGCCCGAGGTTCTGCTCGCGGGCCATGGCTGGGTCGCGTTCGAGCCGACCGATCCGGAGCGCAGACCAGGAGCGACCCAGGACCGGCCCAAGACCGACACCGCCCCGGAGAACGATGTCCTGGACAAGGACAAATCGGCGTCGACAGCCACCCAGGACCCGAACCTCCCCCGCGTCGACACCGGCAAGCCGGGTGTCCTCGACTGGGCGCTGTGGGCGCTGATCGGGTTGGGCATTCTGCTCATGTCCGTCGTCGTCGGCGTTCGGGTGGCGAAGTTCCTGCGCACGCAGCGACGGCGGACGGGCAGCCGGGCCGCGCGAGTGCTCGGTGCCTGGCACGACGTGATCGACAGGATGGTGGAGTGCGGCCTGCCGGTGTCCGCGGCGTGGACGGCCGCCGAGGTCGCCCACGAGGCCGAGTCCCGGCTGGGCAAGGGCGCTGGATCGCTGGCAGCGCTGGCTCCGCTGGCCACCGCGGCGACGTTCGACCCGAGGGAACCAGAGGAAGAGACAGTGCAGCAGGCGTGGAGCCTCAACTCGCGGATCCGGCGGGAGCTCAAGGGCACGCGCGGGATCTTCCAGCGACTGGGCGCGTGGTTCGACCCGCGTCCGCTGTACTCCGCACGTCTTGACGGCAGACGCAGACGCAGATCACTGGACAAGCTGACGAGAGGCTGACCGATGCGCACGGGGTGGTTGAGCCGAAGAGGCAGCGCCGCGCTGCTCGCGGTCGGGGCCGGCACGGTGATCGGCGTGATGTTGCTCGTCGGCGCGAGGAACGGCCACCCCGCCCAGGACGTACGGCTGCTACCCGGCTCGGCGTGGCTGGCGTCCGCCCAGGTCGGCCAGGTCGCCTTGCTCGACGGCTCGTCGGCGGAGATCGCCGCGCAGGTCAAAGTCGCCGCTCCCGGCGACCCCATCGACGTCGTCCAGCAAGGGTCGACCGCGTTCGTGGTGAACCGCGGCAGCGGCGTCGTCACCAGAGTCGACGGGGGCGCGTTCACCGTGTCCGCGCCGGTTTCCCCGATCCCGGACGCCCGCGACGGACTCCGGTCGTTCGCCGGACCGGACGCCCTTTACGCGCTCGACACCGAGCGCGGCGTCCTCTCCGCCATGGAGGCGACGTCCCTTGCCCCACGCGGACAGCCGCTGCCACTGGCGGCCAAACTCGCCGACGGCGGCGCCACCCTGGACTCCTCGGGCACGCTGTGGGTGATCGACGACAGCACCGGCGACCTCACCATGGTCTCCGGTTCGGAGCGCACCACACGGCGGCAGGCCACCCAGGCCGGGCGCGGCAAGCTCACCTTGGTCAATGACACCGTGGTTCTCGTCGACACCGGCGCACGCACCGCGACAATGCTCGACCGGTCCACCGGTGAGCCGAACAGCGCCGTCAGCCTGGACCTGCGGCCGGACGACCAGGTGACGATCAGCGGCTCACCGCACGACGACCGTCTGTATCTGATCACCTCGCGCGGCGTACTGACGATCTGCGACATGGCAAACAGCACCGAATGCTCGACCGTGGTGCCGCTCAGCGCGGCCGACAACGACCTCGGTGCCGCCGTCGAAGCAGGCCACTACGTGCTCGTGCCCGACTACACAACAGGCCGTGTGTGGATCGTCGACCTCAACGACAACCGCGTCCTCCCGTCGCAGCCCGTGCTGACCCCACCCGGCCCGTTCCAGTTGATCACTCGCGACGGTGTCGTCTTCTACAACGACCCGAACAGCGAGCGCGCGGGCGTACTGCGACTCGACGGCACGGTCCGGCCTGCGGCCAAATACGACGCGGCAGACCCCGACAAGGGCCTCAATACACCGCCACCGAGCGCCCCACTGCAGAGCACCATCGCCACGTCCGCGCCTACCACGCAAGGAAACCAGCCCCCGCCTACGCAGCAAACAGCCGCACAACAGCCAATTCCGACGACTGGCAGGCGGCCCGGTCCTGTAACCGCGGGAACCACTGCGGTGACGACCCGGCCCACGACCGTGCCCTCGACGCCGGTGCTGCGGGTCACGCTGTCGAAGACCACGGCCGAGGTTGGCGAGAACGTCACCATGCAGGTCAGTACGACTCAAGGCGAGGCACCTATCAAGGCGCAATGGGACTTCGGCGACACATCGACCGGCAGCGGTGTCACCGTGCCCCACAGGTGGTCGGCTGCCCGTACCTATCAGGTCTCGGTGCAGGCGACGATGTCCGACGGTGGCCAGGCGACCACCTCGGTCAGCGTCCAGATCACCGATGTGCCCACGGTCCGCCTGACCATCTCGGTCCAGGGCCAAGGGCATGTGATCGCGGCGGGAGGGCGTCCATGCCCGCCGCAATGCGCCATCGACGTCAACCGTGGCACCAACATCACAATCGACGCGTATCCGTCGGCGGACCATCGGTTCGACCGATGGAGTGGCGCTTGCTCCGGTGGTACCCCGACGTGTGCCTTGCGCATGGACGCACCGGCCAACGTCATCGCGACGTTCGCCGACTTAGCCGAGCCGGAGGACTGCATTCCATACGACCCGGCAAGGCTGTCGTTGCGGCAGTTCAGCGCGGACGACTGGCGCCTGATCGGGTTCACCCGCGGCGGGGCCGAGATGTTCATGGCAAGGTTCTACAACCAGATCGACGCGAACAACGGGTTGTTGGTAGCGCGTGGCTTCGACCAGCAATGCTTCGTGGGCCGCGGCACGGACATGATCTCGCCTTACTGGAAAGGCGGATCCGGGCAGGCCGGATCGGTATCGCCGGAGGATTGCATCGGGTACCGGGCGGGCAACTTGACCATCGTCGAGACCAACGACTCGTTCGGCCACTGGTGGTCGGTTCGCGACGGCGGCCTCTTCATGTTCGCCGCACGCACAGAGCCACAAGCCATCCGCATCAAACGGGAGGCGCAACAGTGGTCTCGAGCCTGCTACATCGGGAGGTCGAGCGGTCCCATTGGCGCCGAAACCGCGTACTTCCGCTGAAGGGTCGGAGAATGCAGAGACGCCCGTGGGGAACAAGACGACGTCGGTGGGGCGTGGGCCTGCCTGCTTTCGGCGCGATAACAACTTTGGCCATGATCGCCTGGGGTGCAGGCAACACCCACCCGACCGAGGAGATCCATCTCTTGCCAGGATCGGCATGGCTGGCATCTGCGCAGGTCGGACAGGTGACCCTGCTCGACGGATCGTCCGGCGAAGTCGCCGCCCAGGTCAAGGTCGCCTCACCCGGTGACATCGTGGACGTCGTCCAACACGGCACCACCGCCTACGCGGTAAACCGCAGCACCGGCACCATTCGCAGGGTCGACGGCAGTACTTTCGAGGCATCGCAACCGGAAACTCCCATTCTGGATGCACGAGCCGGGCTCACCGCGTTCGCCGGCAAGGAGATCGTCCACGCGCTTGACCTCGACCGGGGCATCCTGGCCACCTACAACGGCAAGACGCTGCCGACACGGGGACCACCCTTGTCGCTGGGGGCAAATCTGACCGCTGGCGGGGCCACCGTGGACAGTGCGGGCACGCTGTGGGTGATCGACAACACGACCGGCGATCTCACCTGGGTCACTGACGGCCAGCGCGCAACCAGGCGAGGGGCCAGCCAGCCGGGCCGCGGTCTGATCACCCTGGCAGCCGATCGCCCGGTGCTGGTCGACACCGGCGGCCGGCTGGTCGCCCCGATCGACCCCGGGACCGGCGCGGCCCTGCGGGTACTCGCGATCGACTTGCGGCCTGAGGACATCGTGCACATCAGTGGATCACTCAACGAGTCCCGGCTCTACGTGGTCGGATCACGCGGGGTACTCGTCGTGTGTGACCTTGCCGCGAACAACTGCGACCACGTCGTCCCACTCGGTGCGGCGGGCGACTTCGGGGCACCGGTCGAGATCGGCCACCACGTCCTCGTCCCGGACTTCCGCACCGGCGGCGTCTGGATCGTAGACCTGACCGCGAACTCCGTGCGCTCCTCTCAGCCGTTGATGACCCCGCCCGCCCGTTTCCAATTGCTGACCCGCGACGGAGTCGTCTTCTACAACGATCCTGACTCCGAACGCGCAGGCGTCGTGCGGCTGGATGGAAGCGTGCGGCCCGCGGCCAAATACGACCCCACGAACCCTGACAAGGGCTTGCGCACGTCGTCTCCCGCATCAGTGGCAACCAGATCGACTCCCACAACACCCGTTGCAGTGCCATCCACGTCCGCCGGACGAACTACAGCTTCCCGTCCCACCTCATCGCAGACGGGCCAGCAGTCGACGAGCAGGCCGCCCCCGTCACTGCCACCACCACCGGTCTTGCGGATCACCGTGTCGAAGTCGATCGCCGAGGTGGGCGAGGCCATCACGTTCCAGGTTGGTACGACGCGCGGTGAGACACCTGCCAATGCGCAGTGGGACTTCGGCGACGGGAACGTCGGCAGCGGGACGACGACGACCCACCAGTGGACCACCGCACGTACACATCAGGTTTCCGTGCGGGCCACCATGACTGACCGCTCTGAGGCGACGGCGTCGATCAGCATCACCATCACCGACAGCAGCATGGTCACCCTGACCATCTCGAACCTGGGCCAGGGCTTTGTGACGGCGGGCGCGGACATCTCCTGTCCGCCGCAATGCACGATCACCGTCGCCCGCGGCTCGCAGATCGCCCTCGAGGCATTCCCGCAGTCACGCTCATCACTGTTCGACGTGTGGGAGGGAGCATGCACAGGCGCTAACCGGCAATGCGCTCTATCGATGGACGGCAACAAGGCGGCCACCGCAGTGTTCAAGTACACGGTCAACGTGGAAAACACCAATACCGCTGCGGGCAGCCTCCAGCTCAACGGAACGCCGTGCCTGCCGCATTGTTCCGGCACCGCGCGCCACGGTGCGAGGGTGACCGTCCAGGCGACGCCGAACCCTGGGTTCAGATTCTTGCGATGGGACGGGCCCTGCCCCGATCTGACCGCCGAGAACTGTGCGATCGTCGTCGACAACCACGTGTCTGCCAGAGCCCATTTCGAAGTGAGCAGGTGACTACCACGCCAATCCGGCAGACGGACCGTGTTACGTCACCCCAACCGGCAGAGTGAACGGATAACCATGGCAACACTGGTGAAAGTGACCGTCGCTCCCGCACAACTCACGCTGGGGCCGGGCGAGACGGGCGAGGTCGAGGTATCCATCCAGAACGCCAGCCCCGTCGTGGAGCACCTCGCCGCGTCGGTGGTGGGCCTGCCCCGCGATGATCTCTACCAGTGCGAACCCGCTGTGGTGAAACTGCGCCCCAAGGAGATCGGCAGCGTCCGGGTGCGGATCACCGTGCCGGAGCGCGGAATACTCATCGCGGGCCTCTACACCCTCGGGCTGCTGGTCCGGTCGCCGTACCAGCGGGAGGTGTCGCGCTGCGAGGAACTGCCGTTGGCGGTACGGGCCGTGCCCGCTCTGGCCATGGGCGTCCAGCCAGAGGTGGTGATCGGCGGCGGTACGGGTCTCTACGCAGTGACACTGACGAATGAGGGCAACACGCCCATGGGGGTGACTCTCGCGGGCGGTGACCCGGAGAACCGGGTGGGGTTCGAGTTCGAGCCTGCGCAGGCCACCCTCGAGCCGGGGACGGCGACGGGCGCACAGATCCGGGTGCGGGCCAATGCGCCGTTCACCGGCCAGGAAGTCCGCCGGGCACTGACGTTGCGGGCACACGCGGGCGACATCACCGTTGAGCGACCTGCCACGTTCGTGCAGCGGCCCAAGGTTGCGGGCGGCCTGCTGCGGGTGGGCAGCATCGCGGCCGGGATCGCGGTGCTGGCGGTCGCCGCCGTCGGCGGGGCGTTGATCATCAAAGACGGCAAGACGGACCCGGTCGTCCAGACACAGCCCGCACCCCAGTCGGGCATCTCCGGCGAGTCTGCCAAGTCGTCCGGACCAGCTGAGCCGACGAAACCTTCAGAAGCCGTATCCAGTTCGGCAGGGGCTCCGTCGTCGGCTCCTGCCACGGGTGCCACGATCGTCGATTTCAGCAGGCTCCCCGACAACAAGCCCGCAGGCGACCGCATCATCGAGCCGGACCTCTACGCCGCGCAGGGCGTCACGCTGTCCGTGGTGGCCGAGAAGGCGGCGCCGGACTGCAAGGACGCCTCAGCGGTGGCGCTGCGCACCACGGGTACCTATGGCAGCTTCCTCACCAGCGCACGGCCCGCAGGCGCCAGCCTGTGCAACAACCTGCCGGTGCGCCTGGAGTTCGCCACACCCATGAGGCAGATCAACCTCGGTGCGATCGCCACCAACGGAGAGTACGTGCTGACGGTCCGCCTCGTCGACGGCAAGCTCGAGGAAGTACGCCAGACACCCGCGCCGAACGCCGTCACGCAGATCCCGTATGAGGCGCCCGCGGCGTCGCCGATCAAGTCCGTCACATTCGGCCCTGCCGACCCGACCCAGAAGACGAAATCGTTCACCGTCATCAAGTCCATCGCACTGCTTCCGGCACAGGGCTGAGACCGTACTGCTCGTGCGGTCAAAGCAACCACGCGAGCAGCCACATGCCACCGACCGCGAGGACGGCGAGCAGGATCAGGAGGAGCCACCACCACGACCGTCGCCTGGGGACGACCGCGACAGGTGGCGGCGTGGGCGGAGCCATCCGCGGGGGAAAGGCTGCCCCCGGCCAGAGTTCCCGGCCACAGGTTTCGCACCGCTTGCGGTGCGGCGCGTTCCCCTGCCCGCACGAAGTACACAACGGCCCGCGGACCTGCATCTGCGGCGGAGGCGCGCCTAGCGGGCCGGCGGGGAAATGAGGCGGCCCCTGCGGCGTCGACGTCCCTTGGGTGCGATGTGCAGGATCGCCCGTCGGCTTGCGCACGATCTTGCGTGCGGTGTCATCGACCGGCGGCTGACGGTCGAGCAGCAGCGGGTAGCCACAGTGTGGACACAGCAACATCCCCTCCCCTGGCACATCCCGCCCGCACTCTGGACATGTCATCACCGGCCGCCGGCCGTTTCGGACCGCAACCGAAGGTCGACGCGAATCCCCGCGGGCAGTTCCTCGGCAATGAACGCCAGCACCTGTTCCCTGGTGAACAATCCGGTGTGGTCCAACTCGACCACCACCACGTCGGACGCGCTGGGCACGTTCTCCCCCGGCCCGAAGACGCCACCGGAGTCGACCACGTCGACCCGGCTGTCGGTCAACGCCTCCAACAACGTCTCGACGCCGCGACGAGTACCCCGCCACACCAGCGCCTGTCCTATGGACTTAATCATCCGGCGTTGCGCGGCACGCGCATTCGGCTCCTGCGAGGCAACATGGGACACATCGATGTCAAGCCCGACCCATGACGCCAGATAGCCGAGCATCTCCGGCGATGCCAGGTTCACGTCGAGCTCGTGCTCGATGTCGTCGACCTGGTCGCGCACCGAGTCGGCGATCTCCTCGAACGCCCGCACGAATCCGGCCACCACCTCATCGCGACCGAGCTCGACGGGAAGCTGGGCGAGCAGCCAACCAGGATCGTGCGCGGAGTCCTTCACTGACGGACCACCACCCGGTGCGCCACGGACATGAACAGCTCGTCCGGGTTGAGCGACACCCGCTGCCGCGCAACAGGTTCAGGTTGACGCTGACCGGCCAGATCGGCGAGGAACAGGTGCACCGTCTCCGCCCGCTCGATGCCGGCGACCCCACGCAACACCGAGAAGACGTCGCCGATCGACAGGTCCCCCCCGAATGGCCAGCCCTGGCCGTCTGCACCGCCTGTCACCGGGCTCACGAACCGGTAGAGCGCCGACTCCGCGTCGGCCCGCACCGTCTCCGGCCGCACGGTGGGTGAAGCGTGCACCTCAGCGACGACAGTGATTCCTTGATACGACGGCACGTCGATCTGTACCTGCGCGGTGAGCAGCCTCCGGGCGTCGAGGTAAACCTTGATGTCGTCGACCAGGCTCTGTTTCAACGCCATGTCCTGCAACCGCAGCAATTCCGGCGCGATGTCCACCCAAGGGACGACCAGTACCCGCACCGGCAGCCCCGCGCCGACAGGCGGCACGCATCTGGCCCGCGCCACGCCTCCCGCAGCGGCCGCCAGTGTCAGCCGCTCGAAGTCTTTGGCCGTCACCGCGCGGTGACCCCCGCGCAGGTACAGTGGCCCACGGATCTTTGCATTCTGCACGGACTCGGCGTCCACTCCTCCTGTGGCGGGTTCCAGGTTGCGCACCGAATCGACCGACTGGATCGCGCTGAGCAACACGGTCAGCTTGCCCGCACCGACGTTGCCGCGCGTGCCACCGCCGTAGCGGTAACCGGTGACCCAGACCTTGGCCTCCTCCTCAGGCGCGGAGCCGTAGTTACGCGCACGGCCGTCGCGGCCGATCACCCGAGGCCCGAACCGAATCTCGCCGGTCGCACCGGACCAGGTGAACACCCGGTCGTCCGGTTCCGCGTCGGTGAAGTCCGCGACCTCCGTCCACAACTCAGGTGCCGGATCCTTTCCGGGATCGAACCGGGTGCGCATCACCTCGACCGTTTCGCCCCCTCGCCTCGTCAGCACGGGCGCGCGCTTGACGACGAACACCTGGCCGGCGCGGCCGGTGCTGGTGCCGAGAAATTCGCGCGGCGCGGGCTCGGCGTGGTGCGCGGGCACAGCGCCACCCAGTCCGACGACACCGACCTGCGCGACCGTCGGGGACGTGTCGTAGGTGCGGCCGTCCTCCTTGGGCTCGACCAGCATGCATCGCACCCAGTGCGCGCGAATGGCGCCGATGGCGAGTTGTTCGTGCCTACCCGCCAACAGGATCGTCACGTCTCCGGAGGTGTTGAAGCCGTCGCTGCTGTCCGACAGGATCTGTGATTCGCGCCAGTCGCGCCCATCCCAACTCTGCCAGACCCTGGGCGGGTTACGAGGGTCGATCCCGCGGCCGCCCGCCCCGGACACCGTCACCGTGAGTCGAATGAGGTTGCCCTCCATGCCCGTGTCGAAGCCGAGATAGAGCGCGTCGCCGGTCAGCAGCGCCGGGAACACGGGGATCTGCGCCGCGTCGAGGCCGAGTTCGTCGGTGTGGTCCTCGAACTTGCCGCCCGTGCGCGACATGCATGCGGTGAGCGTCGGGTTGACCAGCACCAGGTCGCGATCGGTCATGAAGACGATCTGGTCCTCGTCCCTGGCGCGAACCGTGCCGACCTGGGTGCCCGCGGGCACCCGGATCGGCTGCTCCGGCGGCGCGGAGAGGGTGAACAGCAAGTCGGTCCGCGCCGGCGACGCCGATGCCAGCTCGATACCGACCAGCTCGAGGAACTTCACGTACAGTCGGTCCGGCACCTGGTTGAGCCGGTAGAGGATCATCTCGGTCATCCACGCGAACAGCTCGATCAGGGCGACACCGGGGTCGGAGACGTTGTGGTCCGTCCATTCAGGACAGTACGTGGTGATCAGGCGCTTGGCCTCGTTGACGATGTCCTGGAATTTGCGGTCGTCCAGGTTGGGCGCGGGCAGGCTCATGGGGCGGGTTCCTCCCGCGGGATCACGTAGAACGGGTGAACGAGGTTGCGGTGGTCGTTGGTGGCCTTGACCTGGTAGCTGATGTCGATGTGGACCACCGAACCGTCCTCGCCAGGCTGTGCGGACACCCCGACCAGCTCGATCCGCGGCTCCCAGCGGGTCACGGCCTCACGCACCCGCTGCTCGATCAGACCGAGCGTATCGGCGTTGACCGGGGCGAAGACCAGTTCCCACATCGCGCAGCCGAAGTCGGGCCGCATCACCCGTTCGCCGGGCGCGGTCGCCAGAATCATCCGCAACGCCGCGTCGATCTCCTCTCCACCACCGATGAGCCGGATGCCGCCGCCGGGGGTCAGCCGCACCGGGAAGCTCCATCCGGTACCGATCATGTCGCCAGGCCTGGCCACCGGCTCACCCCGCCAGCACATCGGTCGACCCCGACGAGATCGCCGAGGTCGGCAGGTCCACTGGGTCGTTGCAGGACATCACCTGGTCACCGGCGCGCGCGATGCCTTTGTTGTTGACCAGCACCGTCGCCGATCCCATGACCACCTTTCCCTGGTTCGACGGTGGCTTGGAGAACGACGCTCCGGGCGGCGGCAGGTGCGGCGGCTGGTTCTGCGCGACACTGTCGGTCGTGGCGACCGTAAGGTCATTGACGAACACGTCGGTCGACAGCGCGGACATGAGCTTGCCCGCGAACGGCAACGGTACCGTGGCCGGGGCGCCAGAGGCGGTCACCACCAGGTGCATGTCGATTCCGGTGATCGGATCGTTCTGCCTGGCAACAGGTTGTGGCATCGTCACCCCTAGTTGAGCTTGATTGGCCTGCCGGTCGCGGTCAGCGTGGCGTCCGCAGCGATCTCGATCTGCTGGGCCTTGAGCACGAGCTTGCGCTGCGCCGAGATCTCGATTTCCTCCGCGCTGACCACGAGCTTGCGTACAACTGCCAGCTTCGACTCCTGTTCGGCCAGGCGCAGTACGCAGTCCACATCGCCGAGCTTCAGCTCGATCGATGTGGTCGGGTCGTCGGTGAACACCAGCCGGTGATTCTTGCGGCTGGCGAGAACGCGCTGGTTCACCTTGCCGTTCTGAGTGGACGATGCCTCGGGCGGTTTGTCCTTGCGCCCCCAAAGTCCGCCGAGCACCAGCGGGCGAGCTTTGTCGTCGTTCTCGAAACCCACCAGCACCTCGTCGCCGACCTCGGGCAGCCACTGAATGCCGCGCTCGGCGCCCGCACCGGGGGCGGCGACCCTGGCCCAAGTGCTCTCATCGTCGGACAGCGTCGGGAACTTGACCTTCACCCGGCCCTGGCCGTCGCGGTCGTCGTTGTTGGTGACCAGTCCTACAACCAGGCTGCCCCACGACCGGTTCTCCTGGCTCCGGTTGGCACCCCCGCCACCGAGCAGGTCGATGAGGCCGTCGGCGTCCTTGCCGCCGCAGACGAACCGGGTCACGTACGGGGTATCGCTGCCGTAGCGGTGTTCCACGCTCGTCAGTCGGTACTTGCCCGCGAGTCTGCGGCCCACCCGATCGAGGGTGACCTCGTTGCCCGCGCCGAGCAACGGGTTGCCCGCTGCCTCACCACGCAGCACTACCAGCCCGCCACTCGCCTTGAGCAGCAACGCCTGCGCCTGCGCGTCCGCCTCGGCTTGGCTCGCCGCGGGAAACTGACCCGCGGTCCGGGTGACCTGACCGAAACTCTGCCGCGCCGCGCTCGCCATCTCGGCAGCCGCAGGCGCATCGGTGCCGTGCTCGGGCGTGGTGGCCCGGCCAGTGATAGCCCGTTTGTCCACCGGATCCCAGGCGGTGACAACGACTTCGTCGCATGCCTCAGCCGAGGAGAACCGCACGTCGAATTCGCGCAGGTTCTCGCCCCAGGTCAGCTTCGGCGGCTGTCCGCGGCCGCTGGGCTTCTCCTTGAAATGGAACGTCTGCTCGGTGATCCAGAAATCGAACCCGATGCGGCTCGCGAGCCTGCGCAGGAACGCGTAGTCGGTCTCACCGTGCTGCATCGTGTGCTCACGGACATCGCTCGTGGCGTCGATGTCCGGTTCCAGGCCGTACTCCGCGGACACACGCCGAGCGATGTCGCCGTCGGTCATGTTGGTGAAGGTGCGCGACTTCGGCCCGCGCGCGAGCCTGTGGGTCAGATCGAGTCCGGTGAGCACGAGTTCGTGCCTGCCTGAGATCCCCGGCTCCACGACGATCGCGGTGACTTCGCCCGAGGTGACGACGACAGGATCTCCCTCCGCCCGGAACGCGATCTCCATCCGGGTGCCGAACCTGAACCTGTCCTCGTCGAACAGCTCGAAGTGCGGGTCGTCGAAACGCACCTCGAACGAGTCGGGAAGCTGGACCGACTCCTCGACGTGGACCATCGTCAGGCGCCCGTACAGCTCCGTGCGCAGCGGAGAGCCGTCGACGGTGAGGATGACGCCGTCGAGCCTCCGCGGCTCGGTCATGAGATCCCGCCCTCACGGCGGCGCACCGCCGGTTCGGGGATGACCACGACCGTGCCATCGGGCAGGTCGAGTGGGTCGAGGATCTCGTTGGCCTCGGCGATCAGCCGCCACCTGGCCGGGTCGCCGTAGTAGCGCGCGGCGAGACGGTCGAGCGTCTCGCCGAGCCGAAGCTGGTGCACAGTGTGCAGGGCAGGCGTGGAGGACGTCGGGTTCTGCAACGGCAGCAGCTCTTCGTCCTTCCACTGCTTGAGCGACAGATCAGCCTTGGCACGTAAGGGTTTTCCGCTGGCGGCAAAGTAGGTGAACCTGATCTGCAGCCGCTCCACGACCGCCTTGAACGACGATGTGTCACCCCACCGGAACTGCACCCATGGCGGACGGGCGGAGTTGCGGCCACGGTCCGCGCCGGACAGGTTCGGATCGACCTTCATCACGTTGAGCAGCTTGTCGGTGTACTTGGTAACGGGCTTGCCCTCGCGGGTGCTGTCGAATGTCAGACTCATCGTCAGCGTCGCGGGCTGGCCTGCTTGGAACCTCAGTTCGGGTGCGTTCTGCCCCGGCGCCTCACCCGCGTTCCAACCGTTGGACTTGCTGATGGTCAACTCGGCCGGGTTGAACATGCATTCGATCGAGTTGTGCTCGTCACCCTCGATGAGCAGGCGGGCTTTGACCGGAGCTGACATCAGAACACCCCCGTGTACCGGCCTCCGCGCCGTTCGAGCTGGCGCAGCAGGCGTTGTTCGAGTTCGCGGGTAAGCCGGTCGATATCGATCCTGCCCGCCTGAACAGACTGCTGTCCGGCGGCTTGCTGTCCTGCCGCAGTCACAGGCACCTGATCCGCGGTCCGTCCAGCCACAGTGGACACTGTGGCCTGCGCCTGCCCCGAAAGACTTCGCGCGTCGCTTCCCGGCACGCCCGGCAGCTCGGCCACCTGGCTCAACGTCTGATCAACGGCACCACCAGCGGCCGCCAAGGCAGATCTGCCGCCGGTGGCCGAGGCGAACGTCTCCACGACAGCTGCCCGCGCCGCCGTGGCCGCCGCCTCCGCCACAGCCGCCCCTGCCCCGCCGACCGGCAGCTGGTCCACCACCCCCGCCGCCGTGGACAACGCGCCCGCCGGGCCCGACGTGAGATCCGGCCATCGCCGCACAGTCCGGTTCGCGGACAACGCCGCGCGTTCGTCGGAGTCGACCGCGCCGGTGGCCCTCCGCAACAGGAACCGCGGCCGGGTGACCGGCTGGCGCGTGTGAGTCAGCTCGTGCGCAAGAACACCGACCACCGACGGCTGGGTACTCGGCAGCTCGGGCAGATGCACGACGGTACCGGTCGTGGCTCCCAGCGCCCCTGCCTCCGCGAGCGCACGCCGAGTACGTGGACCTGTGGTGTACGAAGGCCGTTCGGTGTCACCCGCGTAGCGCCGCACCAGCGGCCGCAAGGCGGTGGGGAACGGGCGCGGCGACTCCAGCGGCACGGCCGCCACAGCAGCCCGCCATCGCTCCTCAGCCGTCCGAGCCGACAGTGGCGCCGATGTCACTCGACTCACCGGCACGAACCGTCCACGCGCGAACCCACGTCCGCTGCCGGGCGTCGGCGGATCGAATGCGGTTGGTGCGCCGGCGAAGGTACGACTACGCGTGAGCAGCCGTGCCCGAAATGCGCCGCCGGGCGTCCGCGCACCCACGAAAGTTGCTGTGCCAACGCGCACCCCCGCGGCCCGTGCACCACCTGGTGTCGGCGCGCCGACCGGCATATCAGAGTTCCTTGCACTTCTTGCCACACCCACGACAGGCGCATCCCGAACCGAAGAACTGCCCACGGCGCCGGCCCGTCGTTCTCGGCTCCGCATTACGCCTCCCGCCACGCCACCAGCGCCAACAGGGTGACCGGCCGACGTCCACCCAGGAAAGGCAGGGGCCACGTGCTCGGGGTTGGCTGCTCGGGACCGATTCCGTCCAATGAGGACTGACGATCGGGTTGGAGGAACGCTCGCCGTCGCAGCGGGGGCGGCCCGGCGCAACGCGACGCCTGTCATCAGGGCCCTCCCCGCGACAGGGAGTCGCCGCACGACACCCGGCCGAGCAGCTCCCGTCATGCTTGAACGCTGAGGCAGGAGAGGTAACTGATTGCCTCCGATCGTCCGCGGAGCCGGCGCAATGGGCATCGCGGGGTCAGCGAGACGCGCGCGAATACCGACCAGACGGCTGAGTCGCTGGATCAAGAAACGCCACCAGGGCGCTCGGATCGGCAGGTCGCGGACTCCCATCCCCTGAACGACCGGACCGCTCCGAGACGGGGACGCCAGGGAGCGGGCGACCCCGGTCAGGTGTCGGCTGCTGCTGTCACCGCTCCGCTTTGAAGCCACAGTGACACACCTCCAGCTCCTCGACCGCCGCGTCGCGCGACGACGCGGCCAGCCGGGGTCCGCTCCATTTCACCGGGAACGCGTCGACGAAGTTCCATGTGCGTACCGCTTTGCCCTTGGCATCGAGCAGGGTGATCGCGCCGTGGTGGCGTTCGACCTTCTCGTCGGCCGCCGCCAGACCGTCCCCCGAGCACTTGGCGAACCAGGCGAACAGGTTGTCGGTGTCGGTGATGCCGCGTTTGAACACCAGGTTCGGCCATTTCATCCGGCCGGGCAGCTTGTGGGTGTACTGGTTCTGCCCGCCCTCGGCCAGTTCCTCGACGTCGATCTGCACCGACAGACCGGATATCTCCGTGAACGCGCCGATCTCCAGGCCATCGATGGTCAGCTTGAACCGGCCGGTGAACGGCGGGTCGACGGTGCGCGCCGGCTTAGTCGTCACTGTCGAACCCCCGCATGAACCGCTCGTTCAGCACGCCAACCTCCTCCAGCAGCCTGACCCGATCGCCGTGTTCGAGGTCGAGCAGGTCGGCCATACCCCAATGCAGGTGGTACGCCAGGTATGCGATCTCCCGCCACAGCTCGTCGGCTGCGTAGCGGCCTAGTCCACCCCGACGACCTCCCGAGGAAAAGGGGTACCCGGTTCCACGGTCTCGAGGATTCCGGGGTCGCCGAAGTTGATGATCCGGTAGAAGTCCTGCAGGTATTGGTAGTCGCCGGCGAACAGACCTTCGACGATCTTGGTCGTGACCCGGTTCAGCGAGCCCAGCTCGGTGATCACCTTGGCCAGCACGATCACGGTCGCGAACGCCTCGTTCTCCTTGACCCGTGCGTCACGCAACGGTTCGATCTCGTCGCGAGCGCACGCCAGGCGCATCACGCCCTCGCGGTGCAGCGTGCCTTCCTCATCTACGTAGCCCTTCGGCAGCGTGAACGGGAACTCGGTGCTGAGGCTCATGCGCGAACAAGCCCTTCGTGGCAGACAGTGACCTTCTCGCAGGCCACATCGTTGGCGCCCGCGTCGAAGTCGGCGCCGCTCCACTTCGACGGCCAGCCGTTGGTGAAGTTCCAGCGGCCGACTTCCTCCATCCTCGAGTTCTTGGCGACGATGGAGCCGTTCCTGCGCGCCTTGTCGATATCGCCGTCGATGACCTCTTTGCGCCACTCCCAAAGCTTCTGTGTGCTGTCGATGCGCCGTTCCAGGGTGATGTCGGACCACTTCAGGTTGCCGGGCTGCTTGCGTATGATCGTGCGCCCCTCCTTGTTCACCTCCTTGAACTCGATGATCTCGGTCTCGGACTCGATACCTGAGACCTTCCGGAAGCTGCCGATCTCCACGCTGTCGATCTCGAGCACGAAAACGGCGGTCGTGGTCAAGTCCGGCATCTGGGTCTCCTAACGGTCCGTGGGCGCCTGCGTCACTCGGCTGTCTCAGCGCCGCCCTGCCACTGGCTGATGCGGAAGATCACGAACTCGGCGGGCTTCACCGGCGCGATCCCGACATCGACGATCAACTTGCCGTCGTCGATCGATGCCTGCGTGTTGTTGGAGTCGTTGCACGCGATGAAGAAAGCCTGTTCGGGTGTGGCGCCGACAAGCGCGCCCTGCATCCACAACTGGTGCAGGAAGGCGCTGACGGTGCGTCGCACCCTTGCCCACAGGTCGGGGTTGTTCGGCTCGAACACCACCCACTGCGTGCCGCGACGGATGCTCTCCTCGATGAAGATGAAGAGCCTGCGAACGGGGATGTAGCGCCAACTCTGGTCCGACGCGGCCAGCGTGCGGGCGCCCCAGACTCGCATCCCGTTGACACCGAACGAGCGGATGCAGTTGACCTGCTGAGGATTGAGCAAGCTCTGTTCGCCGGTGGTGACATCGGTTTCGAGCCGGATGATGCCCCGGCACACCTCGTTCGCCGGCGCCTTCCAGACACCACGTGCGGCGTCAGTGCGGGCCCACACGCCCGCGACATGACCGCTCGGGGGAACCGTGACGA
The DNA here is from genome assembly GCF_040629405.1 of Lentzea sp. NPDC005914. Lineage (NCBI taxonomy): Bacteria > Bacillati > Actinomycetota > Actinomycetes > Pseudonocardiales > Pseudonocardiaceae > Lentzea > Lentzea sp. NPDC005914. The sequence continues at coordinate 36,051 of NZ_JBEXVQ010000055.1, forward strand.
ACTTGTCCGCTGCGGTCGCACCCGGCCGGGCCAACGGATTGGCCACGATGAGATGCGGGTAGTACGCCGCACCGAACGCGCTGTCGCGGGCGAGGTCAGTCCGCCAGTCGAGCGCACCTTGGGCCGTAAGCCCTGGTGGCGCGTCGAGTATCGCCATCTTGGTGCGGCTGTTCTCGCACCAGTCGACAAGCTTGCCCTGCGCGGCCAGGTACAGGTCGCGGTCGAACGAACCGTCCGGTTTCGTGGCGATAGTGATCAGGTCCGGAATCGCCACCATCGTCACATCTTCGGCGATCGCCAGCCCCTGGTAGCCGGTGCGTTGGGTCTCCGAGCCCTCGAAGTCGTCGGGCGTCACGCTGCCGACCGGCGGGGATACCGGGTCGACGGCGTACCTGCCGGGTGCAGGCGACCGTTCGGCCAACGACACCCCAGGGCTGCTGTGCACCGCGACCCTGATCAACTTCGACTTCTCGTTGACTATCTTCTCGACACCGCGCTGGCCCTTGCCGACACTGACGTTGGGGAACTCCTCGGTGATCTTGCCGTCGACGATCACCCGGACCGTGAACGCCTGGCTGGCCTCCTGGCCCTCCTCGGGCGTCTCCTGGTCGATCTGGACCTCACAGGAGAGGGCGTCGAGGGCTTCTACTGTCAGTGATTCGAGTTCGGCGTTGCCCGCGGCTGGCAACGACCGCCGCGAGACGGCCTCGCCATTCTCACGTGGAATACGCACCACATAGCAGACACCGCCGCCGTTCTCGAAGAATCCCTTCACCGCGAATGGCAGTCGGCTCCCTACAACGAATCCACCGAAGACCCGCTCGTACTGCGGCCAACTGGTGATCAATTGCGGCCGCACCCCAGTAGCGTCGGAAGGATCACCTTCGTCGGGGTTGTACGTCGCGGTAAAGCCGATGAACGACGCTACCGCGGTGCTCACGCCTTGCAGCGGCATCGACCCGCTTGGCCGCTCCTCGATGTAGACCCCTGGCGCGCCATATGTCGCCGCCATCGCCCGCTCCTTCGCTGGCCGCGCAACACCACGGCCGACTGGTCCGGTCGTCCTAACTACGTCATCGCGTCTTCAGGCGCGGCCGTAACACCGGCGGAACTATCTGCCCATGATTCGGTCCCCTGGGTTACGAGACGGGGGCTAATAGTGCCCACTCGCAGCACCGCCCACAACGGCCAAAACACCCATGTCAGGTCGACGGCAAGACACTTCGCTCATTCGGTCTAACATCCAGGCTCGCAAAGCACCGAGGAGCCATTCCTGGTACGGCAGCCGCACGTAGGTGATCTTAGCGGGACTGTAAAACGAGCGGCTCTGGCTCGTAGTCGGTGGTGACGACGAGTAGCTGTTCGCGATCATGATCTTGTGATGGCTGTCGATTCCCTTGTGGGGACGGTGTTCTCCGGACTGTCAGCGTTGGTTATCGAGGACGTGACGGAGGTCAGCGGCATGGTGGTGGTCACGGCCCGCAGTCGGGATGTGGCCGTGCCGTGTCCGGTCTGCGGGACTGCGACGGCGAAGGTGCACGGGTATCACCAGCGGACGGTGAAGGACGTGCCGGTCGATGGCCGCCAGGTCGTCGTCCACCTGCGCGTACGGCGGCTGGTCTGCCCGGCTCGGAACTGCCCGCGGCAGACGTTCCGGGATCAGATTCCCGGACTGCTGGAACGCCATCAGCGCCGCACGGGTGCGGCTTGTCCGGCAGATATCCCATGTGGCGCAAGAGTTGTGTGACCGTGCGGCGGCACGCCTGGCCGGCTTGCTCGCTGTGCCCATGTCCCGTAGCACCGCGTTGCGCCGTCTGCGGTGCCTGCCGCTGCCCGCTTGACGATTCCGCGGGTGATCGGCGTGGACGACTTCGCCCTGCGCCGCCGCCAGCGCTACGCCACGATCATCATCGATGCCGAGACCGGCCGACGTGTCGCGGTCCTGCCCGGTCGCGACGCCGCCACCCTGGAGTCATGGCTGCGCAAGCACCCCGGTGTCGAGATCGTGTGCCGCGACGGCTCGGCCACCTACGCCGAAGCTGTCCGCCGAGCCCTGCCCGACGCGGTGCAGGTCAGTGATCGATGGCACTTGTGGCGGAATCTCTGTGACAAGGTTCTGCTCGAGGTACGCGCGCACGCCGGATGCTGGGCCACCGTCAACCCGCCCCGCCCCGGCGGCGTTCACGAGCAGACCACTCGTGAACGCTGGAACAAGGTCCACGATTTACTCGGCCAGGGGGTCGGTCTGCTCGACTGCTCCCGCCGCCTCGGCGTTGCCCTGAACACGGTCAAACGCTACGCCCGCATGCCCGAACCTCAGGCCCTGCGCATCACCCCGACCTACCGCCCGACCCTGGTCGACCCCTACCGCGATCATCTGCGCGCCCGCCGCGCGGCCGACCCCGCGGTCCCTGTCACCCAACTGCTCGCGGAGATCCGCGAACTGGGCTACACCGGCAGTGCCAACCTGCTGGTCCGCTACCTCAACCAGGGCCGAGCCGAAGGCGACCGCCCCGTCACGACCGCCCGTCACGCCAGCCGCCTCCTGCTCACCAAACCCACGAACCTGCGCCCGAAGGACACGACCCTGCTGGAGAAAATCGCCGCAGCCTGCCCAGAAATGACCGCACTCGCCAGGCTGATACCCGGCTTCGCCGCACTGCTGACACCGGCCGCGGGTAACGACATGAAGCTCACCGAGTGGATCGCGCAGGCGCGCGCAGTCGATCTGCCGCATCTACGCAGACTCACCAACGGTCTCGAGATCGACCGGTCCGCAGTGGACGGTGCCGTCACCCTGCCCTACCACAACGGCCGCACCGAAGGCGTCAACACCCGCACCAAGAGGATCATGAGACAGATGCACGGACGCGCCGGATTCAACCTTCTCCGCCACCGCATCCTTCTGCCCTGACGGCCACTCCACGTCACCACCGACTACGAGCCAGAGCCGCTCGTTTGACACACCCGACAAGCCCGAACGAGGCAAGACCGGCAAGCGCATCGACGCCGTACCTACGGCCGCGATGGCGGTCGGCGGCTGGAAGCTACGTGGCTCGAAGGTCAAGAAGTCGAGCCGGATGATCGTGTTGGGGTGACGGCCAGGTCGTTCACCTTCGTTGCCTCAGAACGCATCCGGGTGCGAAGCGCATCCAGCGCGTTGTCAGCGTCGGTGGAGTCAACTTCGTTTCCGTAGTAGTGCTGGGTTTGAGAAGCGAACTCGTGCATGCTCTCCAAGCGGTAGAACCACTGTTTCAGGTTGACGATCAAGTCTCGCAAGTCTGCGGCGACCTCTTCAGTCCCTACAAGGTCTACGCCAACCAGACCGTTTCGCGCCGCCAGCTCCAGACCCGGGAAAGCCGCGCGGTCCGGCCTGCGCTCGTCGTCTGGGTTGTAGAGATAGGCCTGGTAGGCCTCCAGTTCGTGGTGCCACTGCTGTGCCCTTAGCAAGGCCTCGGCGTAGGCGGTCATACGAGCGTCGTGCACGCGTTGCTCTTGCTCTCGTGTCCAGGCACGCTCTTCGCGGTCGTGCTCCAGCTGCCACCGTTTGTCATCACGTCGAGCGGTCATCCATGCGCCGAACAGCGCACCGCCGATCGGGCCGAGGATCGCGATGACGGCCAGTGAGTACGTCACCCACAGTGGAACGTTCGACATAGCGGGCACCGTACCTGCGTAGGTGGTGTTCGGATTGTCGATCTCTACCAAATTCGAGCTGTCCCCCGAACAGTGGGTGACCTGCCTCGCCCAGTTACACAACCGACAATTCCCAGAGCTGGAGTTGCTGGACGCCTACTACGAAGGCTAACAGCCGCTGTCCTACATGCACCCCGAGTTGTTGCGGCGCTTGGACTCCCGGCTCCGCTCGGTCGTGATCAACTGGCCCCAGTTGATCGTGGACTCCCTGGATGAACGCCTCGACGTCACCGGGTTCCGGCTCGGCGGCGAGGCGGCCGCCGATCGGGAGTTGTGGCACATCTGGCAGTCCAACCGGCTGGACCTGCATTCCGAGCAGGCGCACGTGGACGCCTTGGCGCTGGACCGCTCCTACGCCATCGTGGGCAGCAACGAGAAGGACCGTTCCACGCCGCTGGTGACGGTCGAGTCCCCGCTGGAGGTCCACGTCGACCTGGACCCGCGCACGCGCGAGGTCCGGGCCGCATTGAAACGGCAGTACGAAGAGGACGGCGACGGCTACACCGAGGCCTACGCCACGCTCTACCTGCCCAACGAGACCGTCTGGTACACCAGCGACAACGGCGGGGACACCTGGTCGGAGCTCAATCGCGACGAGCCCGGCATGGGCACCGTTCCTGTGGTGTCAATCATCAACAGGCCCAGTATCCGCAGCCGCCGCACGGCACCGCTGAGGCTCGGATGGAACAGCGCCTGATGTTGTGGCTGGTGACGGCGGCGGTGGTCGGGGTGCCGCTGGCGTTCCGGCCGGTGAACCCATCTCGGGCCAACATTCGATGCGATCATGCAACAAGGGGCATCGGCGTCACTTCACGCGCCGCAGATTCCGGCCATCGACGCTGCGTGGTCACAGTACGTACCGCCTGCGAGCGGTTCGGTGATCACGCCATTGGCGAGTCCGATCGTTGCTGCCTGCCCGACTCTCGGAGCGGGTTGCGTCATCGGCCAGTCGTGCACGGCCACCGAGGTGACGGTGATGGTCGCGGTTGCCGCAGCAGGGATACCTCGCGGTGCTGACACGCTGAACTCCAGGTCGATTATCGGGTGACAACAACCGTCGCCCACGTGCTCTTTCGCTCGGCCGTCCGGCGTGATGGTCAGAGAACGCGTGTGTCCCGTCCACTGTCCGACGAAGACGGTTAGGTCCACCGCGGGTTTCGCGCGCGTGACCTCGACGTGATAGTTGCTGCTGCCTTTGAACCGCTCCACGATCGCGTTCCACTGCCGGGTGAGGAAGTCAACCACCGGCTCGGCGGCCGTGATCGGCGTGAGCAGCAGCCCCTTGGAACCGAACACATCCACGATCGTCTTCTGGTCGAGACAGCCCGCGATCATCGCATCGACGGCCTTGCCGAGTGTGGCGGGACACGATTGGCCAACAAGGACCTTGTCGGTGATCTCAACCGCCTGCACGCCGGAGGCCGCCCCGAAACGGACCAGAACCTTCGCCAACGCCGTGATGCTGGCCTCCAACGCGTAGAGCGAGTGCGCCACGGGATCAGACCCGGTCGCGATCCGCGCGCTCCCGCCGGGCGCCAGGTCGGCGTCGAAGACAATCGTGCCACCTGGAGCAAGGATCGCCTTGTCCCCGGCCGCTATCCGGCTGAGCGCGGACCATCGGACCCAGTCCACGCCGCTCTCGATCAGGTCCATGCCCTGGTGGGATGCGAGTAGCGGATAGCCGCGGTGGTTGGTCACCTTGAGCACTCGACGACCGGTCGCGTCTCTTCCCAAACACCACAACAAGATGCTGCCGGAGTCGGACGTGGCGCCGTACCCGTCGCCCCGAGCGCTCTCCTCGTTGTCGCAAGCCGGTTTACCGGCTTCCTCGGTCTCGAGGTCGGAGAGAGCGTCCAGGAAGTCCCGCTGGAACAGTTCAACCGCCCGACCGAGGTCGTAAGCCAGCACTCCGAAATCGTTCATGTGGACGGTGGCGAAGGAGACGGAGGTGCGGTTCGGAGCAACGACGGCGGGCAGGTACTCCCACGGAGCGGCGCTGCTCGCTCTCGTCACGACGACAACCGCGTCGCTCTGCGCGACCGGCGGTGACAACTGGACGGTGATCGTCGCCTGGGAGGACGCGGGGCCGGAGGCGTTCAGCGAGTAGAGGCGAGAGATGAAACGCAGATCGGGTGCGGGCGGCTCGCCAGCGCCTAAATCACGTGCGCGCACCTCAACTCCGGGCGCGACGACCTCGACCTCGGGGGCGGATGATGGCGGCTGGATGGCGTTGCACCCGCCCAGCACGAGCAGAACGACCACGGCGATCGCCGAGCGGCCTGCGAAGCTCACGGTTGTCGCCACGGCGACCCTCCGTTCTGCGGACAGCGGCCTCTTGTTATTGCACCCCGGCGAGTTCGCGTTACAGGTTCGCGAGTTCCGCGCGCGATAAGCGATTGCGTTGAGCCAGTTGAGTGAAACGTCGTTCAGGCGGTCACGGCGATGCACAGGCCACCGATATGAGCAACGCCGGCACGGCACTCGTGTGTCTACAGAGGATGGTTCGGGCCGGTCCACGCTCGTGAGGAAGGACCCATGACTCGTCGTACGCTGGTCGTGACGTTCGTTGTAGCGCTGGTGGTCATCGGAGCGGTCGCCGTGTTCTTGCTGCGCGACAACCACGGGGTGACCGACGCGTCCACGTCTTCCTCTGCCGCGGCGCCGTCCAGCACGTCCGCTCCGCCTCCTCTCACCAAGGAGCAGGCGACGACGCTATGCGAGAACCTCACGAGCGGGTCAGAGGATCGGCTGCGGCAGGCGATCGCGATCTCACCGGACCAGCCGTTGGACGCCGGCGCGGCAGGCCAACTGGCCTCCATCACCTCGCTCGAGTTGGACCTCTCAACCTTCCGCCTCGAGCCGGACGGCTCCGCGAAAGTGACCGCACGCTCGACCGGCGCGGCAGCGGCCGTTTGGACGGTGTCACTCGTCGCTGTCGACGGCCAGTGGCGGATCAGTCGGACGGAGGCCGCACCGTGACAACCCGACGCCGAAGGCTCACGGTAGCGACGATCACGCTTCTACTCGCTGTTCTTCCTGCCGCACCACCACGATCCCAGGCCGCACCCTCCGACGACTGCGTCGGAACCTCCTCCACCCCGGCGAAATCCGGCCAGTCGGCATCACGGCGGCCAGTCATCGCGGTGCACGGCTGGGGAGGCAAGCCGCTGACCAAGACGACGGAGATGCTGAGGGACAAGCTCGGCGACCGGATCAGCACATTCGCGTTCGACTACTTCCCGTGGTCGCTGTACTGGGCATCGGACAAGCACATCGCACCGTGCCTCGCCCAGTACATCAACGATGTGTCGCAAGCCCACGACAAAGCGGGCGGCGACGGCAAGGTAGTCCTCGTCACGCACTCCATGGGCGGCCTGGCAACGCGCTATGCGACATTGCCGGCCGACAAGGTTCTCCGGGTGATCACTCTCGGCACGCCACACCTCGGGTCACCGCTGGGCGGAACAGCGGCCGCGGATTTGAGGGAAACCCTGCTGACCCACATGGGCAGGGAAGAACCACCAGGCGCGAGCGGTGGGCATTGCCTGGCCTGGCACGAGAGGGAAGCGCCGTTGCTCGAGGGCTGCGGCCCGCTGCCGCCGTACCTGCCGCATGGTGTGACCATCAGCCAGATCGCCGGAGATATCACCGTGGACCGCACGTTGTTCGGATTCCACTTGTACTCGCTGCCGCTGTCTACCGACGGCGTCGTTCCGGTCAGCTCAGCGCACGGGTACGCGACTTCAGGCGTCGGACCTCCAAGCGGAGCGAAGGTGCAGTCGCGCTCAGACCCGTGCCGGGCCGACTTCGCCATGCTCTACGCGGCTGCCATGCAGATCAACGTCCCCACCCTCCTTTTCGACTACATCACCATGCAGGACCTGCAACGAGGCGACCGGTCCCTGGCAGTGAACGGTCTGTCGCTCGCCGCGATGCTCATCGCCGCATGCGGCCATCTGGACCTTCCAGCCGACCCGAAAGCGATCGACCAGGTCGTCGAGATGATCAAGGAATTGCCCGCTGCGGTTCCGGTCCAGCCGAAACCCACCGCCGACGCGTCCGAGGTGCGCTTCGACGGGATCGGCGAGTTCTCCCTCGCCCTCACGGCCGCGGATCTTCTCGCCCACGGCTACGTGAACAAAGGCAACCTGTACGAGGGACCAGACGCCCCCTGCGTCCGCTACGCCCACGACGGGCACCCGCTTGACTTCAGCGTCGAGTCGCCCTCCGGCCGAGTGCTTGCGATCAGCAACTCGTCAGGCGACAAGACGCTGCACACCCACGTCGGCAACATCCGCGCCAACTCGACGCTGAACGAACTGCGCACAGCATTCTCGGGCCACCAGATCGAAGAGCACCTCGACCATGACTTCGGCCAGGGCACCAACGGCGTGATCGTCAACGGCCCCGGCGGCTCGATCGCGTTCGGCCTCGCCGACGCCTCACCCGCCGACTACACCACCGGTCGAGCCAGAATCACCTACCTCAACGGCGTTGGCATTCGAGGACACGCCCCGACAAGCGCCGAAGACGGCTGCTGAGATGAACCGCGTGCGGCGCGAATGATCACCCGGGCTCTGCGGACATGCCGCGATCAAAGCAAGGACACCACAGTCCTACCGTTACCAGCGCCACGTCCATTTGACCACGAATGGGCTACTTGCGCGGCCGCCGTACTGATCACGGGATGCTTGTCGTGGTGGGCTCTCACGGAAGGCGTTGTCGCGCACCTGTTCCCTCAGCGCGGGCGGCCGCGCCACGTCCATGGACCTCTCTCCACAATCCCCCGCCAGGGCACCATCGCCACACGATTTCGCCGCAGGTCCTATTGGCGGTCACCAGCCGAGTGTCAAGGCACTAGCGGAGTCGGTTGATCTTGCTACCCTCGCTCAACCCAGCCCCTCATGGAAACGGACAAGGTCATGGCGCAAAAGGTGCTCGTCCAGCTCATCGACGACCTCGATGGCACCACCGCTGAAGACGTTGAGGCCGTGAGTTTCGGCCTGGACGGCGTCACCTATGACATCGACCTCAAGCCGGACAACGCCACCAAGCTCCGTGACTCTCTCGCCGATTTCGTGGCCGGCGCTCGCCGCACCAACGGCCGCACCAAGAAGTCAGCGAATGCCACCCGCACCATCGTGGCCGAGTCGCGCACGAAGGAACAGACCAAGGCCATCCGCGACTGGGCAAGGGGCAACGGCCACGATCTCTCCGATCGCGGCCGCATCCCGGCCCACATCATCGAGGAATTCGAGAAGGCACACCGAGGCTAGGAACGCTCGGCGAGCAGCCTCGGACAGTTGAGCTGCTCCAGCGTCCGCTCTGTGGCACCGGCGGCGCGGTCCTACCGCTACGGCCACGCCGCCAACCAGATCTTCTACGCCTCACTTCGGACCCTGCCGAGACAACGCCCTAGGTGGCTGTGGCGTCTGGGTTGTCGCCGGTGATGCCGGCTTCCGTCAGGACGAGGTCCAGACGTTTGATCAGATCAGGGCGCGCTGCTTCGATCTGCACAAGGTCAACCGCGGAAGCAAGGTTCACGATCTCGGTGATGGCTTGGCCCGGCATGAAGCCGCTCTCGTACAGGCGCAGCCAGGCATCAAAGAGCGCCAGGCCGTAGTTTGTTCCCCGAAGCCTGCGGCCGGCCAGCGATCTGAAGATCGTCAGCAGCTCGTTGTCGTCGCCTCCACGGCCGACGCGGTCCAGGATCTGAATGACGAAGGCGCTGCTCGCGCCCATCTCCGTGTCGGCGAGTTTCGCCAGTGTGGCGGCGTCGACGGTGATGTCGCGACGCAGGGCGTCGAGCACGAGGTCCGGGAAGAGGCTGGCCCAGTGCAGATACCTTGTGGCGCGGACCGTCGGGGCGACCGGACTGGCGAAGAGTTCGATCAGGGCACGGGCGTACTCGACGTCGAAGCGGCCTTCCGGTAGTGCCTCGAACGCGTACTTGAACTTGTTGATCGACGCGTCTCCGGTGAAGTGTGCGTCCAAAGCGGCTTCGCGTAGCGTGACGCGGCTGTGCAAGCTGGTGAACTCGACCTTGTCTGGCAGCATGCTCCCGATCGTGATGGACACCGACGACTCGTTGGACCAGCGGACGTTCACGGAGCTGAACAAGGTGCGCCAGTCCGAAGGGGACAGTTGGGCTTTCCAGAAGGTCGCCTGAGTGGACCAGTCGGGAATGCCCAGTTCCTTGGATTGGGCACCGCGTCCGAGGATCGCTGCCACGATGACGAGGTTGAGGCTGTAGATGGCGTGGCGGGCGGGCACTGTGCGTACGACGGGTTGGTACGCCTCGGTGGTTCTGGGCCTGCCGTGCTGTGCGAGCGCGAGGATGGCGCTGGTCAGTTTCAGCAGTGAGTCACGCTCGTCGGAGGTGCCTGCGAGTTCGATGAGAAAGTCGATCACGGAGTTGCTGGACGTGAGCGGGGTCAGTGACAGAAGTGCGTGCAGATGGCTGTCGTCCGGTTGTGCTCCGCTCACGCGGTGGTATCGGGAAGCTTCGCTCGCGTGCAGGTCGTTGAGGATGCGCCAGGTGAACCTCGCGACCAGGTACTCGCCGAAGGTGGCGTGCAGGAACTCGTAGGTGCGCAGTGTCTCCTCTTCGCGGATCGCTTTGGCGCACTGCACGGAGAAGAACCGGCCGACGATCCGGTCTGCCTCGCTCAGTGGCTTGCGCATCCCGTAAGGCTTCGGCTGCGTCGCGCCGAGCAGGGCCTCGAGATCGTCGTCGAGGTCACTTGCGGTGACCCATTGCGCGCCCCGATGGAACATCGCGAACGCGACCACGGACAATCGCTCCAGTTCCAGCTCGACCTGGCGGTCCGGCATTCGGGTGTCCTCGGACGCGGCCACGGCGCCTTTGTTGATCTCTCGGCTGGCGAACCTATGGTGCGGGGTGCCAGAACTCTGCAACGGTTCGCTCACCTCCAGCGATTGCGCATCGTCCACCACGGAGCATGATCGTCAGGCATAGCGTTACGACTGCTGTACCTGATCCTCATCCGGCTTGTTCGTTGGCTGGTTGGTTCTCAACACGCGCAGCTGTCAAAGCTCTCGATGGCGCCGATGCAGGGAAGGCCAAGATGTTCACCACAGCCGTTACGGCGTTTTACCGTCTCCTGGCGTCGGCAGAAGCCGCATGCGCGATACGCCGCCACCCACCAAGCCGAGAGACCTGAGCAGCCGACCTCCTCTTACTCATCTCATCGGGTGATTGTTCCTCTCTTGCCGAGATACCAATCATGAGGAAGTTAGGGTGCTCCGGTTCGCCGCGCACCCGGAAGGAGCCAATGGTCGGCGAAGGCGACAAGCCCACGCTTGAGGAGCTACCTGATAGCGGCTACCGATGACAGCTCGCGAGGAACAGTTCAGTGTGGACTTCGTCAGGATGGCCGCTACTGCAGCCCGCCCGCTGGTTACGCCGAGCTCGACGGTCACTCTCGATTTCACCTTCTCGCCAGTTCCTCAAAACTTCAGAGGATCGCAGTGGAAGATCAGAACCGTGAAACTAAGGTGTTGAACACCGCCACCGCCAACCTAATCAACAACCTCGTTCAGGCTGGTCACATCGATAATGTCAATTTAAATGAAGAGACCCGGGGCATCACAATCCCTGAGTCATTCCTGGCCATTTCACGACATCTGAGCGGCTTCACCGAAGTCGTCGGGCGAGCGGGACTGCTGAGCCGCATCGATGCCAACTTCGACCGCTCACGACGCGAACCCACCGCCACGCCAGCCATACAGGTATTACACGGCATCAGCGGAGTCGGCAAGACCAGTCTCGCGCGCGCATTCGCACGGTCACACGCCACTCAGTACCAAATCATATGGTGGATCCACGCGGAGAACCTGGTCACGATCCCGAATGAATTCAGGAAACTGCTGGAAATTCTGTCTCCAGACCAGGCACGGTGGATCACTGACCCGATCCACGCCGCGTTCGCTGCATTCGCGAGCGCGCCCGGACGATGGCTGCTATTGTTCGACAACGTTGTCGACGCATACGGCTTCACCTCATTACTGCCCACAGTCGGCCCCGGTGACATCATCATCACTACCCGAAGTGGAGAATGGCCGAGATCGTGGCACCGGATTGAAGTCACGTCGCTCAAACGCGAGGATTCGGTCGAGGTCCTCATGTCATTGTCCAATGATGACGACCGTGCCACCGCCGAGACGGTCGCAGAAGAGCTCGGCGATCTGCCGCTCGCCCTGGCCCAGGCAGGCGCGTTCAGTTCGGCGCACCGAATGGCGCTACGCGAGTACATCGACCTGTATCACCAGAACCGCCTGGCCGTACTCGCCTCGGGCAGGGCGCCGGATTACGACGGCAGTGTCACTGTTGCCTGGAATCTTGCCCATGAACGGTTGTCTCCGTCAGCGAAGGACGTGTTCGACTTCTGCGCATGGTTGACCCCGGACGATATTCCAGTGTTCGAAATTCTACGGGCGAACGTCGATTCAGGTATCCACGGCCCGGTGACCGAAGCGTTAGAGCAATTGATTCACGACCCATTGATGCTCCGGAAGGCGTGCGCGGAACTGGACAGGTCAGGTCTGCTCAGCTGGCATTCGGCGCTCACCGTGAGCGTGCACCGACTGCTCCATGCTCTTGCCCGCGATCACCTCGAGTCGACCGGACTCGCCTCGGCATGGGCCGGAAACACCGCGGCCCTACTCCTCGCGGCCTGTCCGACCGCGTTCGCCGACCGGGAGGCGATCGACACATGGCTGAGACTCGAGCCGCACGCACTGACCATTGTCGGGCACCTTCCTACTGACGACATCACCAGCCTGAGATTACGTGTGCGCATCGCGGCGTGGACCGGATACCTAGGCGCCGACGCCACGGCGAAAGCCATGCTGACGGATCTTGTCATAGACTATCAACGAGTCAGAGGCGGCGACGATCCTGAAACGCTAGGAGTTCGCTCGAACCTCGCATGGTGGATAGGAGGAACGGGAGATCCTCACGACGCCCGCGATCGTTACGCGGTGATCGTGACCGACCTGGAACGGATATCTGGACCGGATCATCCGCAGACGCTCCAGACACGTGACAGCCTTGCCAAGTGGACAGGTGAACTAGGAGAAGTAGTTTCGGCAAGGAATCTGTACGCGTCATTGGCCGAGGACGCAGCCCAGGTGCTCGGCGACGAACACGTGACAACTTTGCAGGCGCGCATCGGTCTGGCGCGCTGGGTCGGCGAAGCGGGTGATCCGGCCAGTGCGAGGGACATGTACGCCGATCTTCTACCGGTGCACGAACGAGTCATGGGCGCCCGGCACAAGGACAGTCTCTACATTCGAGCCTGTTTGGCCTGGTGGACCGGTGAGGCGGGCGACGCTCGATCGGCGTGCTCCTTGTACGCGGTCGTGCTCACCGACTGCGAAGACATTCTGGGCAAGGACAGCCGCGACACGTTGGGGACCCGCCACGGCTGGGCGCACTGGCTGGGCCAGGCAGGCGATATCGCCGAAGCGAAGGCTCATTTCGCCGCGCTCGTCGAAGATCACATCAGAATCAAGGGCGTGGACCATCAGGACACGCGACACGCCCAGCGCGAACTGGACCGCTGGTCCACTGTGCTCGATACCGAACCCAGATAGCAGCGCGTTCGGCTAACGGCCGGTGCACGTTTGGCGTGAGGCGGTCGGCGACTCCTTGGCCGTGGATGCAGACCTGGGTGTGGGGTGCCAAAACTAGGCCTGGCGGTCTGACCTGCGCCTCAGGCCGCCGCAGGTTCGTACTCGTTGATCAAGCCGCCGAGTACTCGCAGACGACAAACGGCCCCACAGCCTGATTCTGTGAGCGGGTAATCGGGTCGTCGTGGAGCGTGCTCCCGCGCTCTGTGTGGCCGTCGGTGGTTGTAGTGGGAGACGCTCTGAACACCGGCAGATCGCGAGAACCGCGTGCCAGTTGTGTAATGACCCGCCGCTCCGACGCGACAACGTCCGCACAGACAATCCCCCGGAGGAGGGCCCGCCATGGCGATCGCAGACCTTTGGGCCGAGGCCGGCAGACTTTCCAGAGAGGTCATGCCGGCTCTCCGCCGCGTCGACGGCCGTATCCGCAGCCTCGCGAGCGACTTGGAGTTCCTCACCACCGCGCCGCAGGAAGATACGTCCATGGCTCCCGGCCTCGACCGGCAAGGCCGCCTTCAGAACGTGCAGAAGTGGGCGGATCATCCCGGCGTCTGCGGGATCTACGGCATCAGCCTGGCCGTCGTCGACAGCCAGGCGTCGCCGCTGTGCGCCGAACTGCTCGTCGACGCCACGATGGCGTCGACGGAAGGCATGGAGCTGTCCAGGTTCCGGGCGCAATGGCAGTTCTACCTCGACCTGATCGACATGCTGGAGCCGCTCAACGCACTCGAGGAACTCATAGCTGTGCAGGTGTGCGGGATCAACCGCCCGTCGCCGTACCACTGCACGCCGGGCACGGCCGTCTCCGCGGTTCTAGGCAGGGCGCGCGATGGCACGCTCGGTTGCCGCGTCACGACTGCGTCGGGCGCGCCCGGCGTGACGACAGCGGGCCACGTCGTCTGCGCGGCGATGCTGCATTCCGTGGTGGGAGGGCCCGTCGAAGTGCGATGCGACCAGAACGGCTGCGGCGCTCGTGTCTCCGGACAGCAGTGCCACAGCTACAGCTGTTCCAGCCACGGCCTGGTCTGCCAAGCCCCGTCGGTGACGGTGCAAGGATCGGCCTACACCGTCCTGACCTTCGCTTCCCCGATGTGCCGCCCGGCGAGTTGTCCACCCGAGGCCGACATCGCGGTGCTCGCGCTGCCGGACAAACACGAGGAAGGCCGCTCCGCGCTCACCGTCACCGGAAGCGTGTTGCCGCGTGACCACATCACAGTGCTCGGACGGACTTCCTGGGCGAAGCGGGCCATTCTCGCAGTCTACGAGGGCTACAACCACGCCGCCTGGGAAGACGTCGTTGACACCGCGATCGGCATCAGCAAAGCGGGACAGTCCGGCGCACCCGCCACCCGCGGTGCCGGCGAACTCATCGGCCACGTCGTCGGCGGATGTCCACAGGACACGTTCACCTATGTCCAGGACATCACCTGCCAACTCACGAAGATCGGCGCGTCGTTCCGTCCTTAGGAGACCACCATGCCGTCCATCGCCGAAGGCGTCGCACTCGCAGGAATCACCGCGTGCGCCATCCTGCTCGTCATCGCCGGAGTCCAGCTGTTCAAGTACGAGCGCCCGGTCAAGGAGAAGGTGCGGCTCGCGCTGGACCAACAGCTCGACCGGCCCTCCGCCGTGCGAGACGACGGCGGCGCCGGGCAACGGCAGGCGGGCGTCGGAGCGACCATCAAGCACAGCTTCGAAGGGTTGGCCGAGTTCGCCAAGGCGCTCAAGGAACTCGAGACCTCCACGCGGCTGTTCCTGATCGCAGTGGCATTCCTGTTGGTCGCCCTGGCCGCGGCCGCTCTCGCCTCTCTTGCCCCGTGATCCGCTACCCAGCGGCTTCGCAAGCCCAGGGTGCCGCAGCACCAGCAGCGAGACTCCGGCACCGGCCAGGCACGGCACGTCGGTCAGGTCATGAACAGGTCGCGGGTACCGGTGATACCGGACGGCGTTGATCCGTCAGCGCCGGAGCGGTAGCACCATGACCGTGTTGGGGTAGGTCTTGCCCGGCCACTGCACGACCTCCTGCTCTTGAAGCCCCACCGCTCGTACATGTCCACGAGGGTGTCGCAGGCACGGCGGTGTCCAGTCCGATGTGAGATGCGCCGACCGACACCGCCCACAACCGCGAAGCGCGGCCGCCACCGCGGTGGTGCGGATCGACGGCGGGCTGGTTCAGCCATGGACGGTCCGGCAGCGTCGCCTCGCGGCTGAGCCGCTGCAGCGGCTCTTCAGGCGGGAAGGTCATCGTCAACGCGGCGACGATGGCGCCGCGTTCAGCCAGCACCAGGACGAGCCCGCCTGCGCTCTGCGCACAGTGGTGGTGATGTCCTGGTCGACCGCAGTGAAGTTCAAGCCCAGGTCACCCAGTTCGGCGTAGGCCAGGTGCAACATGGCGGTGAGTTCCAGACCATCACCGAACAGCACCTCCTCGCGGGCTCGCCGATCAAGCGAGACGAACGCCACCGTCTCCGACACGTACCGTCCGCCCTTGACGTTCCCGTTCGGAATCAGCCGTGGCCTTGATGGCGCTAGCCGATTGTGGTCCTGTCGCTGATTGCGTGATCGATTTGGTCAGGTCGCGACGGATGCTGTCGCGTCGTCTGTGATCATGACCAAGGTGTGATCATGGTTTGTTAGTGCTTGTTTCCGAGCTACTGAGGCTGTGTGAGTCGTCGGACGGTGATGCGGATCATCGACCATCGGACCATGGCCTCGTGGTGGTGGCGTAGT